>NZ_JASCPN010000001.1:0-292734 GCF_029960155.1 Pseudomonas sp. PS01300
GGCCAAGCCCGCTCCCACAGCTACTTCATTGCTCTTGTGGGAGCGGGCTTGGCCCGCGATGGCAGCGGCAGGTCAGCTGCGCCATCTGCGCCTCATGTCACACCGTATCCACCTTCAACGAATGATCATTGAGCATCCCGTTGATCACCGTGGCTGTATCCGCCCCCGCCGAGATGACCCCACCCGCGCCCGCCGTCACCCCATAGTGATGGGCAAGGTCCACGCCGGCCAGTTCGATGGTCTGGGTCGGCGCCGCGCCGGCCACCGCACTCACCTGGATGGTCGATATCACGCCGTTGCCCGTGCCCGTCACCGTGAAGTGCAGGTAATCGTCCAGCGACGCCGACGTCGCGTTCTCGCCCTGCAGCAATTGCGAGAGGTCCAGCCGATCGGTACCCGGGGTAAAGTCGGTCACCTTGTCGTGGCCAGTATTGCCCTGTTGCCACAGGAAGGTATCGCTGCCCGCGCCACCGGTCAGGGTATTGTTGCCCGGCCCGCCGATCAGCAGATCGTCACCGCCGCCCCCGATCAGGATGTCGTTGCCCAGGCCGCCGATCAGCGTGTTGGCGTTGTCGTCGCCGGTCAGCTTGTCGTCGTGGTCGGAACCGATCAGGTTCTCGATCGACACCAGCTTGTCGAGCCCGGCGCCGATCGTGTTCTGCTCACCGGTCAGCGCCAGGCTCACCGTCACCCCAGCGCTCGCCCCGGCGTAGCTGGCGGTGTCGTTGCCAGCGCCACCGTCGAGCAGATCGTTGCCGTTGCCGCCGATCAACAGGTCGTTGCCATCCCCCCCGTAGAGCTTGTCGTTGCCATCGCCGCCAATCAGCACGTCGTTGCCTGCACCGCCATTGAGAACGTCATCACCGCTCCCGGCCAGCAGCACGTCGTCGTGGCTGGTGCCTTCCAGGGTACTGCCGGCCTGGTAGGTGATGTCCACCGCCCCCGTGGCGCTGCCGCCATGGCCGTCGCTGACGGTATAGGTGCCGTTGTAGGTGGGCGTGTAGTCATGCGCCCCGGCGTAGTTGATCGACATGTTCAGCTGGTAGCTTTCTGCGCCCTTGCCGCCGTCGTCATTGACCTGGTTGACCAGATGGATGCTGTACACCCCATCATGGCTGGCGGTGAAACTGCCGCCATCGGCGATGGTGTGGTAGGTGCCGCCCTCATCCTTCCACTGCATCAGCAAGTTGCGATCAGCGGTGCGGTTGTGGTCCAGGGTCAGGGTTTCGCCCTCGCGCAGGCTTACCTTGATCACGTCTTCGTCATTGCCATTGGCAGCACTCACCGCCCCCAGGTAGCCACTGACCACCAGCGCCGCGGTCATCGACCCGGCTGCGCCGGTAAAGGCACTGCGCGCCAGAACCCGCTCCTGATTGGCCAGCGTGTCGTCCTGGCCGGTGAAGGTGATGACCGTCTTGCCGTTGCCGGCCGTGAAATCCGCCCCCTTGGTCCAGCCGGTGTTGAAGGTGATCGGCGCCGCACTCAGGCGATCGTGGTTGGCGTCGCTGTCGTTGGCCAGCAAGGCGGCGGCCGGCACGCTGATGCTCGGCGCAAGGATATTGGTGATGACATGATCGGCACCGGCCACCGGCGCAGCATTGGTGTTGACGTTGATCACCAGGTTGGCACCGCTCAGGTCGCCGTCGTTGTCGCTGGCCACGAAGCGGATGGTCTCCACCTGATTGCTGCCGCTGTCCTTGGGCGGCGTATAGGTGAACTGGCCGTTGTCCATGTCCACCACCAGCGACCCGCCCAGCGCGGTCTTGACCGTGATGCTGTGGGTGTTCGCGTCGAAGGTGCCGCGGTCTGCGCCGCCACTGGCTGCATAGCTGGGCTGGTTGGCGTTGCCTTTGGGGTCGAAGGTGTAGGTGGTGCCGTCGATCAACAGCGACTTGATGAAGCCACCATCGGCACCGAAGTCGCCACCGCTCATCAGGCTGCCGGTGATCGGCGCGCCCTGCACGGTGCCCGACAGCACGTTGTCCAGTTGCGCCAGGTCGGTGACCACCACCGAGTTGGTATTGGTGTGGGTACTGCCGTCATAGGCAGCCGGGTTGAGATTGCCGGTGTTGACGCCGCTGCCCAGCCCGATCGCATACGACTTGATGCCGTTGTCGCCCAGGAAGTTCTCCCAGTTGCCGGTGCGCGTTTCGGTCAGGGCATGCCCCGAGGTCGGCGCACCGTCCGAGAAGAAGTAGCTGACGCTCTGCGCCCCCTCCAGCTTGCCCGGCGTCTGGTAGGCCGTCTGCGCCACGTTGACTGCCGAGTCGTAATAGGTCGAGCCACCCGGGGTCAGGTCCTTGATCAGGGCCTTGGCCTCGGCCACCGTCACCCACACGTCGGTGCGATCACTGGCACCGGTGGAGAACGTGACGACCTGCACCTTCACATCGCCCATGTCGTCGTACTTGTCCAGCAGTGCGCCGATGGCCTCCTTGGCCAGCTCCAGGCGCGACAGGCCGCGCACCCCGGAATTGTCGGCCATGCTGCCGGACACATCGATGATCAGCATGACGTTGGTGTCCACCTGCCCCGGTGTGGTCGAGCGCACGGCGTCAGCCGTTGTGGGCATGTCATCGACGATATTGATCACGATGTTGCTGGTGGTCGAATTGCCGGCCGCATCGGTGGCCTTGTAGACGAAGGTCTCGCTGGTGACCACGTTGGGGCCGTCGTTGAGCCCGCCTGCGGTTTTGGGTGCGGACGTGAGGGTGTACTTGAAGCTGCCGTCGGCGTTGAGCTGAATCTGCCCATAGGCGCCCGTGCTGCTGCCCACCAGCGTATAGGTGATCGCGCCGCTGGCTCCGCTGACCGAGCCCACCAGGCTGCCGGTCGCGGTTTCACCCGCTGAGCCGGGGTCGCTGCCGGTCACGGTGCCGGGGGCGAGGTCGTTCGGGTCCTGGCTAAGGTCCAGGGCCTTCTCGTACACCGTGACCTCGTTGTTGGGGCAGGCGACGATCTTGCTGTCGGTGACATTGATGGTGATGGTGGTGGTGCTTTCGTCGCCGTCCGCGTCACGAATGGTGTAGGTGAAGGTGTCCTGTGCACCGTCCTGCGTCACCGCATTGGGGTTGGCCTTGTACTCGGCCTCGCCGTTGGCATGCAGGATGAGGGTGCCATAGGTGCCGGCGATGCCCACGCCCAGCGAGCCGATGGCCGAGGTCGAGGTGTCGGCGCCGAACCGCACACCCACCACCGCCCCGCCCTGGGCCGGGCCGTCTGCCCCCAATGTGTCGTTATCCAGCACATTGCCGGTGACCGTACCGCCCTCCACCACCGTGGTGCTGTCGGACTCCGCCCTTGGCACGTCATCCACGATCTTGATCACGATGGTGCTGGTGACGCTGTTGCCCAGTTGGTCGGTCGCCTTGTAGGTAAAGGTCTCGGACGTGACGATATTCGCCCCGTCGTCGCCGTTGCCGATGTGCGGCGCCGAGGTCAGGGTGTACTTGTAGCTGCCGTCGGCATTGAGCTGAATCTGCCCATAGGCACCTGTAGTGCTGCCCACCAGCGTGTAGGTGAGCGCGCCGGAACCGCCCGTGACCGAGCCGACCAGGGTACCGGTACCCGTCTCGCCAGGCGAGGTAGGGTTGCTGCCCACCACCGTGCCCGGGGCCAGGTCCTGCGGGTCCTGGGTCAGGTCCAGCGCTTTTTCGTAGACTTTCACCTCGGTATCGGCGCAGGCCACCAGCTTGCTGTCGGTGACGTTGATGGTGATGGTCGTGGTGCTTTCATCGCCGTCCGCGTCGCGGATGGTGTAAGTGAACACGTCCTTGGCGCCGGTTGGCGCTACCGAGTTGGGGTCGGCCTTGTAGATCGCCTCGCCATTGGCGTTCAGGATCAACGTGCCGTAGGTGCCGGCGATGCTCACGCCCAGCGAACCGATGGCCGAGGTCGAGGTGTCGGCGCCCGCCCGCACACCCACCACCGCACCGCCCTGGGCTGCACCGTCTGCACCCAGGATGTCGTTGAGCAGCACGTTGCCGGTGACCGTTCCGCCTTCCATCACCGTGGCGCTGTCCGATTCGGCGATGGGCATGTCGTCGACGATATGGATCACGATGGTGCTGGTAACGCTGTTGCCCAGCGCATCGGTGGCCTTGTAGGTGAAGGTCTCGGTGCTCACGACGTTGGCGCCGTCGTTGCCGTTGCCGATATGCGGCGCCGAGGTCAGGGTGTACTTGTAGCTGCCGTCGGCGTTGATCTGAATCTGCCCGTAGTTACCAATGGCGCTGCCTTCCAGGCTGTAGGTCAGGGCACCGGAGCCACCGCCCACCCGGCCTTGAAGGTTGCCGACCGAGGTTTCCGTAGCCCTGGTCGGCGCGCTGCCTTCTACCGTGCCAGGCGCCAGGTCCCAGGCGTCCTGCACCAGGTCCAGCCCGCGCTCGTACACCTTGATGTCATCGTCCGGGCAAGCGACGAGCTTGCTGTCGGTGACATTGATGGTGATGGTCGTGGTGCTTTCATCGCCGTCCGCATCGCGGATGGTGTAGGTGAACACGTCCTTGGCGCCGGTTGGCGCTACCGAGTTGGGGTCGGCCTTGTAGATCGCCTCGCCATTGGCATTCAGGATCAGCGTGCCATAGGTGCCGGCGATGCTCACGCCCAGCGAGCCGATGGCCGAGGTAGAGGTGTCGGCGCCTGCCCGCACACCCACCACCGCACCACCCTGGGCTGCACCGTCTGCACCCAGGATGTCGTTGAGCAGCACGTTGCCGGTGACCGTGCCGCCCTCCACCACCGTGGTGCTGTCCGACTCTGCCCGTGGCACATCGTCCACGATCTTGATCACGATGGTGCTGGTGACGCTGTTGCCCAGCGCGTCGGTAGCCTTGTAGGTGAAGGTTTCGGAGGTGACCACATTGGCCCCGTCGTTGCCACCGCCCACCTGCGGCGCGGACGTCAGGGTGTACTTGTAACTGCCGTCGGCGTTGATCTGGATCTGCCCGTAGGCGCCGGTGCTGCTGCCCACCAGCGTGAAGGTCAGCGCGCCGGAGCCACCACCGACCGAGCCGGCCAGCGTTCCGGTCGCGGTCTCGCCCGCCGAGCCCGGGTTGCTGCCCACCACCGTGCCCGGCGCAAGGTCTTGCGGGTCCTGGACCAGGTCCAGGGCCTTTTCATACACCGTGACGCTGTCCGGGCAGGCGACGAGCTTGCTGTCGGTGACATTGATGGTGATGGTCGTGGTGCTTTCATCGCCGTCCGCATCGCGGATGGTGTAGGTGAACACATCGGTCGCGCCCGCTGGCGGCACGGCGTTTGGGTCGGCCTTGTACACCGCCTCGCCGTTGGCGTTGAGCACCAGCGTGCCGTAGGTACCCGCAATGTTCACGCCCAGCGAGCCGATGGCCGATGTCGAGGTATCGGAGCCGGCCCGCACACCGACCACCGTGTGCTCGACCGGCGGGCGATCGGCGCCCAGGCTGTCATTGTGCAGCACGTTGCCGGTGACGGTACCGCCTTCGACTACCGAGGCGCTGTCGGGCCTGGCCTGCGGCACGTCATCGACAATGTTCACGTCCAGGCTGCCGGTGGCCTTGCTGCCATCGCTGTCGATGGCCACCACGCTGAAGCTCTCACCGATGTTGTTGATGCCCTGGCCAGCGGGATGAGCTTCGTTGTCGAGCAAGGTGTAGCTGTAGCTCACCACGCCTGTGGCGGGGTTGTAGCCGGTGATGGTGAGGGTATTGCCCAGCCCCGTGGTGATCGATTGCGGAAAACCACTGACCACCCCGCCGATCACCACGTTGATGCCCCCGACGGTAAGCGTGTGCAGGCCATCGGGGGCATGCACGGTAAAGCTGCCGCTCTGGGTCAGCGCGCCATTATCGGGGCTTGAGCCATCGGCCAGGTTCTTCTCGTACACGGTCAGTTCACCGCCATTCACCTCCAGCCCGTCCAGTGTCACCGGGTGGTCGATGGGCGGCTCAACCGGCGGGATCACCGGCGGCACGAAACCGCCAGGGCCCTGGTCATCACCCCGCGCGCCAATCCAGGGTTCGGGAATCTCGGGGATGCTGTTGAAACCCGCCGTCGGAAAGCCGATCACCGGGTCCAGGTGCCCTCCCACCTCGGTGAGCTGCACGAACGAATGGCCGCCGCCCAATGCGCTTGGCGAACCGCCGTTGCCGGGGCCCGCCGCCGGAGCTTCGCCCTCCTGGCTGGGATCGGCGCCCGCCGCAATGGCCTGCTGCAGTTTCTCCACATCGGTCAGTTGTGCCTGGCTGGGCGTCACCGTCTCGGGCGCGTTCACGTGCGAGGCATGGTTGGCCAGCAGGTCGGGAGACAGCTGCAGGCTGCTGTCACGGCCCAGAGTCAGCTCGGCACCGTTTTCCAGGTGCACCGCCACTGCCCCGGCCGCGCCGGTTTCCAGTTGTTCCCCGGCATAAAGGCGGTCGCCTTCCACCAGGGCACGTCGACCGCCATCGGCCGCTACCGCGAATACCTGGCCGACAACCTTGCTGACCACACCGATCAAATTAGCCATGAGCATGCCTCCATTGCCGAAGGTTTTCGCAAACACGTGCCGGGGTATCGCGAAACCTGGCGCGGGCAATGCCCGGCCGACTCGGAGAACAACCTTGCGACCGCACGCACCGATCTCAACGAAATCAATGCATTCGGCCTGCCCATGCTCCGGTTAAGTCACGCTGCGATCTGGCAATCGGCCATGAGCCAAAATTTTGTCGCCATATTTCGCCGCGTTGACCTCCCCTCCGCTCACTCCATACCCAATGCTGCAAAAAACGAGGAACTTTATCGGACGCCCTGACAGGCCAACATCTGCGCCTGTTTTCGAGCTATCTGAAGAGAACAATGTCTTGCTTTGAGCACAGCGCATAAGTTTTTTTTCGCATATCGGTTATGAGAAATACTTCTTAGGTTGGCCGTTAAATGTTCTTAGCTCTGTTGTTACAAGCCTGAAACGGTTTGACCTCCATTTTTCGTCATTTTTTTGGCGATTGAGAGACCACAAGAAATCAGGGAGATGTCATCCATGCGCGTTTTGACCCCCATCAGCAGCGCGATTCTGTTCGCCATGATCTGTGCCAACGCGCAGGCCATGTCCTTGTCACAAGCCGTGCAGAGCGCCGTGGACTACCACCCGGAGAACAAGGCCGGGATCAATAGCCGGCTGTCCGCCGACGAGGATGTGAAGGTGGCCAGAGGGGGCTACTTTCCCACCGTCGACCTGATGGCCGGCTACGGACGCGAACGTTCAGACAACACCAACACCCGCGGCTTCAACGCCGACGGCAGCCGCAATCACAACAAGGAAACCCTGAACTACACCCAGTCCGAACTGCGCCTGCGCCAGATGCTGTTCGACGGCTTCAATACCGCCAATGAAGTGGGCCGCACCGAGGCCGTGGTCAATTCACGCGCCTACTACGTGCAGGCCACCTCCGAGACCATCGCCCTGCGCGCCATCGAGGTGTACCTGGAAGTGCTCAAGCGCCGCGAGCTGGTGACCCTGGCCAAGAACAACCTGCAGGCACACCTGCGCGTCAACGACCAGATCGGCCTGCGCAGCGAGCGCGGCGTGGGCAGCAATGCCGACCTCGACCAGTCCACCGCACGCCGGGCGCTGGCCGACAATAACCTGTACACCGCCCAGGTCGACCTGGCCGATGCCGAAGCCAACTTCATCAGCGTGGTCGGGCGTGCCCCCGACGAGCTGGAAACCCCGGTGTCGATCAAGGGCGAGATGCCCGGCGACCTGACCCAGGCGCGCCAGGCCATGTTGCAGAACAACCCCTACCTCAAGTCGGCCCAGGCCGACATCCAGGCCGCCGAGCAACAGTACGAAGTGGCCAAGTCGCCGTTCTACCCGCGCCTGGATGCAGAGCTCGCCACCGGCGCCAACAACAACATCGCCGGTGAACCCGGGCATGCCAACAGCGATTGGCGAGCCGGCGTGGTGATGAGCTACAACCTGTTCAAGGGCGGCAGCGACAAGGCCCGCCTGCAGTCGGATGCGCACAAGATCAACCAGGCCATGGACATCCGCAACAACGCCTTGCGCACCCTCAACGAAAACCTCGCGCTGTCGTGGAACGCCATGACCAACGCGCGCCTGCAAACCCCGACTGCACGCGAATACGCCGACACCACCACCCGTGTGCGCGCCGCCTACCAGGATCAGTTCGGCCTGGGCCAACGCACCCTGCTCGACCTGCTCGACAGCGAGAACGAGCTGTACAACGCCAACCGTCGCTACACCGAAGTGCGCTACACCGAGGAGTTCTCGATGTACCGGGTGCTGGCCAACATGGGCGAGTTGCTGAGCAAACAGAAGATCTCGCTGCCACCGGAGGCCATTGCACGCAGCGAAGTCAGAAGCGACGCCACGCTGCCGGACCTGCGTTGAACACGTTCGACCGCCCGAGGAGCCGCCCATGACCAGCATGCAGCCGGCCGGCACCGCCGACCCGCGCCAGAGCTTCGATGACCCGTTGCTCGACGGGCTGCTGATACTGTGCAAGCTGCACGGCGCTGCGGTCAGTCGCAGCAGCCTGTGTGCCGGCCTGCCGCTGGCCGAACAACGCATGAGCCTCGACCTGCTGCCGCGCGCAGCGGCCCGGGCCGGCCTGCAGGCACGGGTACTGCGCCGCGAGCTGGGCGCGATCTCGGCGCTCAATCTGCCGGTGCTGCTGTTGCTTGCCGATGGCCGCAGCGCCGTGCTGCGGCGCTGGGGCGAGAACGACCAAGCCCTGATACTGCCCAGTGAAGCCGAAGGCGGCGAGCAGTGGGTCAGCCGCCAGGAGCTGGCCGACGTCTACAGCGGCCAGGCCCTGTTCGCACGCCCGCGCCACGAGGTCGAAGACCTGCGCACACCGCTGCTGCCCAGGGTCAACGCCTGGTTCCGTGACACCCTCAAGCAGTCGCGCTGGCTCTACAGCGACGCCTTGCTGGCCAGCCTGCTGATCAACCTGCTGGGCCTGATGGTGCCGCTGTTCGTGATGCAGACCTACGACCGGGTGGTGCCCAACCAGGCCACCTCCACCCTGTGGGTGCTGGTCATCGGCCTGATGCTCGGCACCCTGTTCGAGCTGGTGCTGCGCGTGGTGCGTGCGCACCTGCTGGACCAGGCCGGCAAGAAGACCGACCTGATCCTGTCGGCCACCCTGTTCGAGCGCATCACCGGCATGTCGATGAAGGCCCGCCCGGCCACCATCGGCGGCTTCGCCCAGAGCATCCACGACTTCCAGGGCCTGCGCGAATTCCTCACGGCGGTGACCCTGACCAGCGTCATCGACCTGCCCTTCGTGGTGCTGATGCTGCTGGTGATCGGCCTGCTGGGCGGCTGGCTGGTGGTGATTCCGCTGGTGGCCTTTCCGATCACCATCGCCTTTGCGCTGTTCATCCAGGCACGCCTGCGCGATACCGTGGAAAAAAGCCTGAGCCTGGGCGCGCTGCGCCAGGCGCTGCTGATCGAGACCCTGGGCGGCCTGGAAACCCTCAAGGCCTGCGGGGCCGAAAGCGAGCGCCAGCACCAGTGGGAAAGCACCCACGGCGCCCTCACCCGCCTCGACGTACAGGCGCGCAACCTTTCGGCACTGGCCACCAACGGCACCCTGTTCATCCAGCAGCTGTGCGGCATGGCCACCATCGTCGCCGGGGTGTACAGCATCATTGCCGGCAACCTCAGCGTGGGTGCCCTGGTGGCCAGCTACATGCTCGGCAGCCGCGTGCTCGCACCATTGGGCCAGATCGCCGGGCTGATCACCCGCTACCAGCAGGCCCAGCTGACCATGCACAGCACCGACGCGCTGATGGCCCTGCCCCAGGAACGCCCTGCCGGCCAGCAGACCCTGGAGCGCACCCAGTTGCACGGCGCGCTGCAGGTCAGCCAGGTGACCTTCCGCTACAACGGGCAGAACGCCGCAGCGCTGGACAACGTGAGCTTCACGGTCAAGCCGGGCGAGCGCATCGGCATCATCGGTCGCAGCGGCTCGGGCAAGAGCACCCTGGCACGCCTGCTGATGGGCTTCTACGAACCCGAAGAGGGGCAGATCTTGCTCGACAACCTCGACCTGCGCCAGCTCGACATCGCCGACCTGCGCCAGCAGCTCGGCTACGTGGCCCATGACCTGCCGCTGCTGGCCGGCAGCCTGCGCGACAACCTGACCCTGGGCGCACGCTACGTCAGCGATGCGCGCATGCTCGAAGTGGCCGAGATGACCGGCGTGAGCGAACTGGCCCGCCAGCACCCGCAAGGCTTCGAACGGCCGGTGGGCGAGCGCGGCATGCTGCTCTCCGGCGGCCAGCGCCAGACCGTGCTGCTGGCCCGCGCGATGCTGCTGGAACCGCCGATCCTGATCCTCGACGAGCCCACCAGCCATATGGACAACAGCAGCGAAGACCAGCTGCGCCAGCGCCTGCACGGCTGGGTGCAGGGCAAGACCCTGCTGCTGGTCACCCACCGCACCTCTATGCTCAGCCTGGTCGACCGCCTGGTGGTGCTGGACAACGGCAAGGTGGTGGCCGACGGGCCCAAGGACGCGGTCATCGATGCACTGCGCAAGGGCCGTGTCGGCTCTGCACTCTGAGGGGTATCAGCATGTCTGCATTGTCCGGCCTGGGCGATTACATCCGCAGCTTCGGCAAGACTGCCGAACGCGAGTACATGCCGGACCTGGCCGGCGCGACGCTGCAGGACTCGCCCCGCCTGTCGCGCATCACCGTGTGGCTGGCGGCAGGCTTGCTGCTGGTGGCACTGGTGTGGGCCAAATTCGCGGTGCTCGATGAAGTCACCATGGGCGAAGGCAAGGCCATCCCGTCGAGCAAGGTGCAGGTGATCCAGAACCTGGAGGGCGGCATCGTCACCGAGATCTTCGTGCGCGAGGGGCAGATGGTGAACAAGGGCGACACCCTGCTGCGCCTGGACGACACGCGCTTTCTGTCGAACAAGGGCGAAAGCGAAGCCGACCGCTATGCCCTGACCGCACAGGTCGAGCGCCTGTCCGCCGAGGCCGAGGGCCGCCCCTTCCAGCTCTCGGAGGTGGTACGCAGCAAGGCCCCGCAGGTGGCCGAGGACGAACTGTCGCTGTACCAGTCGCGCCAGCGCCGCCTCACCAGCGAGAAACAGACGCTCAACGAGCAACTGCGGCAGAAAACCCAGGAACTGGCCGAGTTTCGCTCCAAACTGGAGCAGTACCGCTCGGGCCTGGCATTGCTGCAGCAAGAGCTGAACATGTCCACGCCGCTGGTGGGCACCGGCGCGATTTCGCCGGTGGAGATCCTGCGCCTCAAGCGCAGCGCGGTGGAGGCTCGCGGCTCGCTGAACGCCACCAGCCTGGCGATTCCGCGGGCCGAAGCGGCGGCGGCGGAGATCCGCAGCAAGATCGAGGAATCCGAGGCAGGCTTTCGCTCGGAGGCGGCCAAGGAACTCAACGACAAGCGCACCGAGCTTTCGAAGATCACCGCCACCAGCATCGCCATCGACGACCGCGTCACCCGCACCACCGTGGTGTCGCCGGTGCACGGCATCATCAAGCTGCTCAAGGTCAACACCATTGGCGGTGTGGTGCAGCCGGGCAGCGACCTGCTGGAGATCGTGCCGCTGGAGGACAACCTGCTGATCGAGGCCAAGGTGCGCCCACAGGACGTGGCCTTTCTGCACCCCGGGCAGACCGCGATGGTCAAGTTCAGTGCGTACGACTACACGATCTATGGTGGCCTGAAGGCCAAGCTGGAACTGATCGGCGCCGACACGGTGACGGACGACAAGGGCAACGCGTTCTACCTGATCCAGGTGCGCACCGACAAGAACCACCTGGGCGGGGACAACAAACCGTTGCTGATCATCCCGGGCATGACCGCCACGGTGGACATCATCACCGGGCACAAGAGCGTGCTGGATTACCTGCTCAAGCCGGTGCTCAAGGCACGCACCGAGGCGTTGCGCGAGCGCTAGCGCCCATCAACGCAGGTGGTTGCGCTCGTAGGTCTGTTGCCCCATCGCCGCAATCTGCCCCTCGATCAGGGCATCGAACGGCCGCAGCAGCGCATCGAACAGCGCCGGCGCCTCCAGCACGTTCAATGCCTGCGTCACTGCCTCGATGGTCGACAAGGCGCCCTCCCCGGGTGCCTTGCGCAACCGGTAGCGCGACGGCTGCAACGCCCCCAGCGTGACCCGTGGCAACGTTGCCAGCAAAGGGTTCACATGCAGCAACTTGCGCGCCTTGCGCCAGGTGCCGTCGGGCACCACCAGCAACCACGGTCGCTCATCGCCAGCATAAGCCTGCAGCGCCTGCGCGCCCTCACCCGGGAACAACAGGCCGGTGCGATACCCCGGCTGCGTCAGCCACTGCTCGAGATCCTCGAACACCTCGCCCACCCGCAACTCGGCATTGCGCAGGCCAAGCGCCGCCAGCCTGGCGGTGTTCAAGGCATGGTTCACTTCGCTGGGATGCTGCAGCAGCAGTACACGGGTGCGGCTGTCCAGGCGGGGGATCAACGCGCAAAGGCAATGGGTTTGTGGGCGCAGGCAGCGCTCGCAGTGAATTCTGGACATCGGGTTCTCCTGGGGCGCGAAGTGTGCCACAGCAGGCCCGCGAAATACCTCACCGCCCTGGGTCAAACGCGCGGATTCAGCGATTGAAGCGTTCGGCCAGGCTGTACAGGTAGTCGGCCATGCGCTGCAGGTCCTGGCTGATCTCGGCGCCCTGCTTGGCCTGCCCGGCGCTGTGGTCGCACAGCTGGGCGATGCGCGTGATCTGCTGGTTGATGTCTTCGGCCACATGGCTCTGCTGTTCCGACGCCGTGGCCATCTGCTGGCTCATGCCGGTGATGCGGCTGACCGCCTGGCTGATGCCCACCAGCGCGGTCTGCACGGCCTCGACACTGTGCACGCTGTCACGCGAGATCTGCTCGCCGCGGCTGGCACTGCTCACCGCCCGCTCGGCCCCGGCACGCAGGCTGGCGATAATCTGGTGGATTTCCTCGGTCGAGACCCGCGTGCGCAGCGCCAGCGACCGCACCTCGTCGGCCACCACGGCAAAACCGCGGCCCTGCTCGCCGGCCCGCGCCGCCTCGATGGCGGCATTGAGCGCCAGCAGGTTGGTCTGCTCGGCGATCGAGGTGATCACATCCACCACGCTGCCGATGGACTGGGTTTGCCCGGCCAGTTCGTTCACCGCCTGGCCGATCTCGGTCACCGCATCGGCCATGCTGCCCATTGCCTGCAGGCTTCGTTGTGCCAGGTCGCTGCCCTGGCGGGCCAACTGGTCGGCATCGGACGCCGCCGTGGCGGTGTCCTGCACGTTGTGGGTGACCTGCTGGATGGTCGCCGCCATCTGCGCAATGGCGGCCGCCGACTGGTCGGTCTCGCAGCGCTGGCGGTCGAGCATCTGCGCCTGGGCCCCGGACAGGTCGCTCGATTGCGTGGCCCGTGCCTTGACCCCGACGCCGGCGTCCACCAGCCGCGTGAGCGCGGTCTGCAGGCGCGCTTCCTCGCTGATGATCGCCAGGTCCAACTGCCCCTGCAGGCCCCGGTTGTCACTGTAGGTCAGCGCTACCAGCGGGCTGGTGAAGGCCCTGGGGTGCTCGGCCAGGGTACGCCGGATCATCCGGTCGTGATGGGCCTCGATCAGGTACCAGGCACTGAGCAGGCTGGCCATCAACACGCCCAGCGCCGCGTACTGGGGCAGCCACAGGTAGCCGGCGGCCGACAGCAGCGCCGCCCCTACCAGCGGCCAGCCCAGCTCCAGTTGCACCGCTGCACGCGCGGCCCAGGACATGGCGCCCCGGCCCTGGCGCAAGCGTGCATACAACGCCGTGGCTCGACGGATCTGGTCCGGGGTGGGCACCGAGCGCACCGACTCGTAGCCACTGATACGGCCATCCTCGTAGATGGCCGTCACGTAGGCACTGACCCAGTAGAAATCGCCGTTCTTCGCGCGGTTCTTGACCACCCCCATCCAGGGCTTGCCTTGCTTGAGGGTGTCCCACATGTGCCCGAACACCGCGGGCGGCATGTCCGGGTGGCGTACAAGGTTATGGGGCTGGCCCACCAGTTCGTCGTAGGTAAAACCGCTGATGCTGACGAAGGCGTCGTTGCAGTAGGTGATGCGGCTGTTGAGGTCGGTGGTGGATATCAGGCGCTGATCGCTCGGGAAGGTTCTTTCATGCTCAGTGACGGGCAGATTCGTACGCATCTCGGCGATCCCTGCTTGGAAGATGTTGGGAATTTTCAACAAGCAAGAACAGGTTTAGCAGAGCATTTACGGGCTTGTAGGGCTTGTCTGAAGGATTTTTCTTCTATTTGCGCAAAAGATTTTCATGCGCATCCGATCAGGCCGGCGTGAGCTGCGCCTTGAGGCGGTCGCGAAAGGTCTGGATCAAGGGTTCGCGGCTGCGCCCCCGGCGAATGATCAGCGAGAACGGCGCCTGATAGCCGAAGGTCGCCGGCGACAGCACCCGCAGGTCGCCCTTGTCCACCCAGGCCTGGGCATAGTGTTCAGGCAGGTAGCCGATGTAAGCCCCCGACAGTACCAGGATCAGCTGTGCCTCCATGCTCTCGACCGTGGCGGCGCTGTGCTTGAAGCCGTGGCGGGCCAGTTCGGCCTGGCTCCAGTAGCCTCGACCGACCATGCGCTGCTGGGTGATCACCTGTTCGGGAATGCGCCGCTCGGTGAACAGCGAATGCCGGTTGCTGCAGTACAGCCAATGCTGCTCGCGGTACAACGGCTGATACACCAGCCCGCTCATGCGCGTGGAGAAAGCGCCGATGGCCAGGTCCAGGCGGTTGTCCTGCACCCCCAGTTGAAGTTCGTAGGGGCTGGACACCGACAGGTGCAGGTGCACGGCCGGGTGTTCGAGGCTATAGGCACCGATGGCGTCGGCCAGCGGCAATGCGCGATCGCCGACCGTGGAGTCGATCACCCCCAGGTTCAGGGTGCCGCGCAGCTCGCCCTTGAGCGCCGCCGCGTACTGCTCGAAACCGTCCATTTCGGCCAGCAGGCGCAGGGTCTCCTGATGGAACAGTTCGCCCTTGCTGGTGAGGCTGAAGCCGCCGCGCCCACGGTGGCACAGCACGATACCCAGCGCCGACTCCAGCTGGCTCATGTAGGTACTGATGGCGGACGTGGACAGGTTCAGCTCGCGCTGGGCATTGGCGAAGCCCTGGTGGCGTACCACGCTGACGAAGATGCGCAGCAATTTCAGATCAGGCAGGGCCGAGGCCATGGCAAAGGCTCCAACAGGGCAACGAATACGCGCCAGTCTACCCGCTGATCGCCATTAGTTCATGAAAACCTGAAGTAAGTATTTGCCTGTAGCGATTCTCTTGGCGCACTACCTTTTGCAGACTCTGCGCCAATGCACCTGTCCTCGCGCATTGCTGCACCTGTTCGCAGGGCGGCCGGACAGGTTCCAACAACTAGAACAATCCAAACCGTGAGGCCCGACCGTGGACAAGATTCTTCACCAACCACTGGGCGGCAACGAAATGCCGCGTTTCGGCGGCATCGCCACCATGCTGCGTCTTCCCCACCTGCCCAGCGCCGCCGGCCTGGACGCTGCCTTCATCGGCATCCCGCTGGACATCGGCACCTCGCTGCGTTCCGGCACCCGCTTCGGCCCGCGCCAGATCCGTGCCGAATCCGTGATGATCCGCCCGTACAACATGGCCACCGGCGCCGCCCCGTTCGACTCGCTGTCGGTCGCCGACATCGGCGACGTGGCAATCAACACCTTCAACCTCCTCGACGCGGTGCGCATCATCGAAGAGGCCTACGACGAGATCCTCGAGCACGACGTGATCCCCATGACCCTGGGCGGCGACCACACCATCACCCTGCCGATCCTGCGCGCGATCCACAAGAAGCACGGCAAGGTCGGGCTGGTGCACATCGATGCCCATGCCGATGTCAACGATCACATGTTCGGCGAGAAGATCGCCCACGGCACCACCTTCCGTCGCGCCGTCGAAGAAGGCCTGCTGGACTGCGACCGCGTGGTGCAGATCGGCCTGCGCGCCCAGGGCTACACCGCCGAAGACTTCAACTGGAGCCGCAAGCAGGGCTTTCGCGTGGTGCAGGCCGAGGAGTGCTGGCACAAGTCGCTGGAGCCACTGATGGCCGAAGTGCGTGAAAAGGTCGGTGGTGGTCCGGTTTACCTGAGCTTCGACATCGACGGCATCGATCCGGCCTGGGCACCGGGCACCGGCACCCCGGAAATCGGTGGCCTGACCACCATCCAGGCGATGGAGATCATCCGTGGCTGCCAGGGGCTGGACCTGATCGGTTGCGATCTGGTGGAGGTCTCGCCGCCCTACGACACCACCGGCAACACCTCGTTGCTCGGCGCCAACCTGTTGTACGAAATGCTGTGTGTTCTGCCTGGCGTAGCGCATCGCTAACGGCCATCGGCCTGGAGTTTCACCCCCGGATGGAGCCTTTCGGCGGGCCGTACACGCGGCCCGCTTGCGGATGAATGACGCCTGGCGCACGCCACCGGCGATCGATCTCACCATAATAAAGATAATCGGAGACACCCCATGGCCTTGGACATATTCGTTGTACTGATATACGCCGCCGGCATGCTGGTACTGGGCTGGTTCGGCATGCGCCGCGCGAAGACCCACGAAGACTACCTGGTGGCCGGGCGCAATCTGGGCCCAAGCCTGTATATGGGCACCATGGCCGCCACCGTGCTGGGCGGCGCCTCTACCGTCGGCACCGTGAAGCTGGGCTATGTGCACGGCATTTCCGGCTTCTGGCTGTGCGCCGCGCTGGGCCTGGGCATCATTGCCCTGAACCTGTTCCTGGCCAAGCCGCTGCTGCGCCTGCGCATCTTCACCGTGACCCAGGTGCTGGAAAAGCGCTACAACCCCATGGCCCGCCAGGCCAGCGCCGTGATCATGCTGGCCTACGCCCTGATGATCGCCGTGACCTCTACCCTGGCCATCGGCACCGTGCTGCAGGTGCTGTTCGACCTGCCGTTCTGGGGCGCCATCCTGCTCGGTGGTGGCGTGGTAGTGGTCTACTCGACCATTGGCGGCATGTGGTCGCTGACCCTGACCGACATTGTGCAGTTCGTGATCAAGACCGTGGGCCTGATGTTCATCCTGCTGCCGATCTGCCTGTACCGGGTGGGCGGCTGGGACGAACTGGTGGCCAAGCTGCCGGCTGCCAGCTTCAACCTGACCACCATTGGTTGGGACACCATCATCACCTACTTCCTGATCTACTTCTTCGGCATCCTGATCGGCCAGGACATCTGGCAGCGCGTGTTCACTGCCCGTGACGAAAAAGTCGCCCAGCGGGCCGGTACCACGGCCGGTGTGTACTGCGTGATCTACGGCCTGGTGTGTGCCCTGATCGGCATGTGTGCGCATGTGCTGCTGCCTGACCTGGGCAATGCCAACAATGCGTTTGCGGCGATCGTGAAGTCAGCGTTGCCCGACGGCATCCGTGGGCTGGTGATTGCCGCGGCCCTGGCGGCAATGATGTCCACCGCCAGTGCCGGCTTGCTGGCTGCCTCCACGGTGCTGACCGAAGACCTGCTGCCCAAGCTGCGTGGCGGCAAGCAGTCGAGCCTTGGCATCAACCGGTTGTTTACCTTGCTTACGGGTATTGCGGTGCTGGGGATCGCGCTGGTGGTAGTGGATGTGATCAGTGCATTGACCCTGGCGTACAACCTGCTGGTGGGCGGCATGCTGGTGCCGTTGATCGGGGCAATCTACTGGAAGCGTGCAACCACGGCCGGGGCAATCACCAGCATGGGGCTGGGGTTCGTGACGGCGCTGGTGTTCATGTTCAAGGATGGGATGGATGCCAATACGCCGATCTACTACAGCCTGGCTATCGGGTTGGTGAGTTTTGTGGTGGTGAGTTTGATGTCGCGTCGGCCGGTGGGCGCGGTGAATCTGGCATAGGACGCCCCGCCTGGGTAGCAGGGCGGAGGGTCATGGACGACCTGTAGGAGCGGGCCTTGCCCCGCGAAGGCAGCAACACGCCTGGGTCAGCAATAGGCTCTGTAACATCGGCAAGCGCAGGCTTATCCAGCATGGATG
The DNA here is from genome assembly GCF_029960155.1 of Pseudomonas sp. PS01300. Taxonomy (NCBI): domain Bacteria; kingdom Pseudomonadati; phylum Pseudomonadota; class Gammaproteobacteria; order Pseudomonadales; family Pseudomonadaceae; genus Pseudomonas; species Pseudomonas sp. PS01300. The sequence continues at coordinate 18,023 of NZ_JASCPN010000001.1, forward strand.
CAGCCAGCAAGGGCCCCTTCCGCTCTTACAGCGGCTTACTTTTTTCTTGGAAAAAGTAAGCAAAACCGCTCCCGTCCATCATCCGGCCCTACGCTTCGCTACAGGTCCCCTCATTCCACCCACGCTCCGTGGGGCCACGCCGAACGGGCATCCCTGCCCATCGGCGCTTTACGGGCCATCCATGGCCCTCCACCCCACTACGCGCAGGTTCCATTCGGCCTCCTGGGGGACGGGAAGATCAAAAGCCAAAGCCAAAGCCAAAGCCAAAGCCAAAGCCAAAGCCAAAGCCAAAGCCAAAGCCAAAGCCAAAGCCTTTCAGGGATTTTGTGGGAATGGGGACGGCTGAAAAATCGCAAAAGAATACCGACGCATTGCGCAATGCGTCGGTTTCAGCAGCACGCTAGCGCCGAGGTTGGCGTTTGCGTTGCTCCTCATCGGTAGGGATCGGTACAGGCTGCATGGGTGGCGGGACAAGCCCCAGTGCCACAGCCAGGTCGTGGAGCCAGTTGAACAGATCGTTTCTCATAACTCCCCCTCACGGGTCATCTGCGCGCGAAGTACGGCGGCGGCGCTACAAACTCATCATAGCCCCATGTGCAGCATCACGCCCGGGTAAAAACTTCTCTATTGATTTCAGTCAGGCACGCAGGGCCACCTCGGCATCATCGCTCACCTGCCCCTTCACCGCTTCCTGCACCGCTATCCAGGCACTCAGGTTGGCCCCGCACATGCCCTTGCGCCACATCAGCCAGGTGGTGGTCTGGTCGAACGGCGACTGCAACGGGTGCACCGTGACCCGTTCACGGCCCGGCAGGCTTTCAAGCATCGAGGTCGCCATCAACGCCACACCCGCCCCGGCGATCACGCAGGCCAGCATGCTGGGATACGATTCGATTTCCATCACCCGCCCCATCGCCGCACGATCATGGGCGTACCAGGCCTCCAGCCGCATGCGGTACGAGCATCCCTGGCGAAACGTGAACACCGCACGCCCAGCCACATCCCGGGCACTGCGCACCGGCGGGTGGTCGGCCTCGGTGAGCAGCACCAGGGTCTCCTCGCACAAGGGCACCCCATCGAGCCCGGCCAGGGCCAGCGGTCCATCCACCAGCGCCGCGTCGAGACGCCCGCTGAGCAGCCCTTCGAGCAATTCGCCGCTGGGGGCGGTCTGCACCTGCAGGTTCACCGCCGGGTAAGCTCGGTGATAGCGCGCCAGCAGCTCAGGCAGATGAATGGCCGCTGAACTGTACATGCTGCCCAGCACGAAATTCCCCGCCGGCTCGCCCCCCTGAACCGCCGCAAAGGCTTCGTCATGCAACGCCAGCATGCGTGCGCTGTAGTCCAGCAGCACCTTGCCAGCCGGCGACAGCTGCAGGCGCTGGCGCTCGCGCCGAAACAGCTCCACACCCAGTTGCTCTTCCAGCTGGCGCAGGCGCGTGGACAGGTTGGAGGGCACGCGGTGCAGGCGCTCGGCCGCGCGGGTGATCGACCCCTCTTCGGCGACCGCCTGAAAGATGCGCAGTTGACTCAGCTCCACGGCAATTCTCCAAAGCAGAACAAGTTCCTCATCATTATTCAATTTTTATGAAAGTCAACCCGCAGTAGCCTGACGGTCAACGCTCATCGCACAGGAACCCGACCATGTCCTCGATAATGCGCCTGCTGGCCAGCTTCGTTGCCCTGATGATGGCCATGGGCATCGGCCGATTCGCCCTCACCCCGCAACTGCCGCACCTGATCAGCGAAGGCCAGATCAGCCTGACCGCCGCCGGGCTGGTAGCCGCCGCCAATTACCTGGGCTACCTGCTCGGCGCCCTCGACGCGATGTTCGCGCACCGCCCCGCCCAGGTGCGCAGGCGCCTGCTGGCCGGGTTGTGGCTGTGTGTGCTGCTGACCCTGGCCTCGTTCTGGGCCCACGGGTTCTGGCCGCATATGGCGCTGCGCCTGGGCACCGGCATCGCCAGTGCGTGGGTGGTGGTGACGCTCACCGGCATGACCCAGCACCTGGCCGCTCAAAGCCGGCAACCGCGCCTTGGCGCACTGGTGTTCGCCGGCCCTGGCATGGGTATCCTGCTCACGGGGATGCTGGCACTGGGCGCCAATCTGCAGGGGCTGGGTTCGGCACCGCTGTGGCTGATCTACGCCGCCGTGGCGCTGCTGATGCTGCTGGTGATCCAGCCCGCGCTGCCACACCCGCAACCAGTTCCCGCGCACAAGGCCACCGCGCAGGGTGCGACACCCGGCATCGGGCGGCTGGGGCTGATCTATGCACTGTACGGGGTGGGATACATCATTCCGGCCACTTTCATGTCACAGATGGCCAGCGCACGTTTTCACGGCCAGTGGCTGGCCGACCTGTTCTGGCCGGCCTTCGGCCTGGCTGCCGCCATGGGTGTGGTGCTGGTCAGCCTGCGCCGCCCGCACCACGGCAGCACGGCGCGCTGGCTGATGGCAACGTTGTGGCTGCAGGCCGCTGGGGTACTGGCCTGCCTGCTGGGCAGCGGCGCCGGCCTGGCGCTGGGTGTACTGCTGTGCGGCACGCCGTTTCTGGCCTGCATGCAGTTGGTGATGCAGCGCTCGCGCGAACTGGCCCCCCACGCCACCCACCGCAATGCCGGCCTGCTGACCACCTGCTTCGCCCTCGGCCAGCTAAGCGGCCCGCTGCTGGCGGCGTTGAGCAATCAGTTCAGCGCCAGCCTGCAACCGGCGCTGGTAGTGGCCGCCAGCGGCCTGATCATCGCCGGGGCCCTGCTGTTGCGCCCGGCTACTGGCCGAGCAGGCGCCGCAGACGCCTGCGTACCCACTGCTCGGCACTGACCAGGGTAATGCCCAGCAACACGCAGACGGCGCCCAGGATGAAGTTCAGGCTCAACGGCTCGCCCAGCAGCAACACGCCGAACGTCACCCCGAACAACGGGGTGATGAACGAGAACACCGCCAGGTTGGACGCCAGGTAGCGACGCAGCAGCCAGAACCAGGTCAGGTAGCTGAAGAACGACACCACCACCGCCTGGAACAGCACGCTGCTGATCGATGTGGCGGTCAGCGTCACATGGCCGACCTGCCCGGTCAGTACCGCGATCAGCAGCAGGCCGACGAAGCCGACCATCAGTTGGTAGAACAGGGTCAGGGTAGCCGGTGCCTCCGACAGGCGCGAAGCCCGCACCACGACGGTGGTCGCGCCCCAGGCCATGCCGGCCATCACGCCCATCGCATCGCCCAGCAGCATGCGCCCATCGAGGTTGTCCAGCGACAGTCCGCCGGCAAAGGCCACGGCAATACCGGCGAACGCCAGCAGGATGCCGAGCCACTGCAGCGGGCGAAGGCGCTCGCTGGGCAGCATGAAGTGCAGCCCCAGCGCAGTGAACACCGGCGCGGTGTAGAGGAACACCGACATGTGCGCCGCGGACGTCAGTTGCAGCCCTTCGGCTATCAGCAGAAACTCCAGGCCGAACAGCGAACCGGCCAGCAAACCGCCCTTCCAGGTAGTGCCCAGCTGTTCCCAGCCACCCCGCCAGCACATCAGCAACGCGACCATCAGTGCCGAGATGCCCGAGCGCGCGGCGGCCTGCATCACCGGTGCGATGTCCGGCGCGGCCCACTTGATCATGACCTGCTGGATGCCCCAGATCAGGCACAGGCCCAGCATGACCTGCAGAGCGAAGGTGTCGGTATTCTTACGAAGGGCGCTCAAGGGCGACCCCCATTATCGCGGCACGGCATGGCAGGCTCTCGGCAATAGTGGATCCAGCGCCGATTATCAGGGCCTGCTGCCAGCGATTACCAGCCCGATCAGGCGATTTGTGCCTTTGACGCCACTTCGTCGAAGGTCGCCTCATCCAGTGCATCAGCCTGCTCGTTCAACACCTGGCGCGGATGATCATTGCCCGGGATTGCGCTGTCGATAAGGCTGAGCAGGCGCGAGCCTCGTTGGGTAAGGACGAAGTTCTCGCCATTGCCCCCTTCCTCTTCAGGGCGCGTCTCGATAAAGCCGCGCTCGAACAGCAGCTTCTCGTATTCGCAGGCCTTGGTCTTCAGATGATCAAGCTCCGGCACTGCATCGCCTTTGGCAGCCAGGCCGGCAGCATGCTGCTCGGCATACGGGCGCGGGGTAAAGCTGTGGCCGGCGCCGTTCTGCACTTCGTGCAGCAGGCGCTCCATCAGGTCCCAGTCATAGGTAGTGCTCATCGGTCCAACCTCCAGCAAGGGGATGTAAGGGTGTGACAGGCGCGCGCGGCAGCGGTTCGACTGAACTTTCCGGCCGGCACAGCCCTCCACCGAACACCTTCGCCCGTAATGGAACACGAGGTCCGACCATGAAAACGCTGATGAGCATCACCGCTGCCGCTGCCCTTCTATTTGCCGTGCCCACCTTGGCCTGCACGCTGGAAGAGGCCACGCAGAAGCGCGAGGAGCTGGCCAAGGAGGTCAGCAAACTGACGGAGCAGAACCCGCAGAAGGCCAAGGAGATCAATGAAGAATTACAGGGGATGAAGCTGGGAACCGAGAGCAAGGACCTGCCGGACAAATGCCAGCTGATCGACAAGCGCATGCAGGAACTGAAGGCGGCAGAGAAGAAAGTCTGAATCGAGGATGACGCGTTCGCTGGCAAGACAGCTCCTGTAGGAGCCGGCCTTGCCGGCGAATAGGCCCTGCAACCTTACTCGGCAGCCGGTGCCGGCTTGCGCTTCTTCAGCGGTGCCATGCCGTCCTGGCTCACCAGGGAGGGAGCATTGGGCTTGGGCTTGGCGGTCGGCTTGCGTTTGGCCACCACCTTCTTGTCGGTCTTCTTGTCGGTCTTTTTCTTCTTGACCCCGGCGGCCTTGCCCGACGCCTTGACCTTCTTCGGCCCGGTATAGGTGCCTTTGACTTCCTTGATGGTGCGGCGCTCGAAGCTCTGCTTGAGGTAGCGCTCGATGCTCGACATCAGGTTCCAATCACCATGGCAGATCAGCGACACTGCCAGACCTTCGTTGCCGGCGCGCCCGGTACGACCGATACGGTGTACATATTCGTCGCCGCTGCGCGGCATGTCGAAGTTGATCACCAGGTCCAGGCCGTCCACGTCCAGGCCACGGGCCGCGACGTCGGTCGCCACCAGCACTTTGGCGCCGCCCTGCTTGAGGCGCTCGATGGCCAGCTTGCGGTCCTTCTGGTCCTTGTCGCCGTGCAGCACGAATGCCTTGATGTCCTTGGCCACCAGGTGACCGTAGATACGGTCGGCCATCACCCGGGTATTGGTGAAGATGATTGCCTTCTGGTAGGTCTCGTTGGCCAGCAGCCACTGCACGATCTGTTCTTTGTGCTGGTTGTGGTCGGCGGTGATGATCTGCTGGCGGGTGCCGTCGTTGAGCTGGCTGACGGTGTTGAGCATCAGGTGCTCGGGGTCTTTGAGTACCTTGCCGATCATGTCGCGCAGGCCGGCACCGCCAGTGGTAGCCGAGAACAGCAGGGTCTGCTCGCGGTTCGCGCACTCGTTGCACAGACGCTCGACGTCTTCGGAAAAGCCCATGTCGAGCATGCGGTCGGCTTCGTCCAGCACCACCGCCTGCACATGTTCAAGGTGCAGGTTGCCGGCATTGAGGTGTTCGAGCATGCGCCCCGGGGTGCCGACCAGGATGTCCGGCACCTTGCGCAGCATGGCGGCCTGTTCCTTGAAGTCTTCACCACCGGTGATCATGCCGGCCTTGATGTAGGTGAACTGGGCGAAACGCTCGATTTCCTTGAGGGTCTGCTGGGCCAGCTCGCGGGTCGGCAGCAGCACCAGGGCACGGATCTCGACACGGCTCTGCTTCAGGTCCACCAGGCGGTTGAGCACGGGCAGCATGAAGGCGGCGGTCTTGCCGCTACCGGTTTTCGCCGTCACCCGCAGGTCACGCCCTTGCAGCGCCAGGGGGATGGCCGCCGCCTGCACAGGCGTGGGCTCGACAAAGTTCAGTGCGGCCACGGCTTTGAGCAGGCGTTCGTGCAGGGCGAATTGGGAAAACACGGGTGTACCTCGGGCAAGTGCAGAAATTCAGCCATATAGGGTAACGTTTTCCGGCGCTCACGCCGAATTTCTTTTGGCATTGTCACGACTTTCCGCGTTCTAATTGCACTTCCACTCTTTTTGCGGACACCTTTACTAAGGCATGGATATTCAATTGTTCTGGCAAAACGCCCTGGATCTGTGGGGCACCCTCGATCAGCACCCGCTGCTGCACGCCGGCCTGGGCCTGGCGGTACTGCTGCTGGCCGCCCTGGTACTGGGGCGTGTAGCACGCTTCATGATCCTGCACGCCGTCCGGCTGCTGAGCCGCCAGCCGGCCCTGCACTGGCTCAACGACCTTCTGCACAACAAGGTATTCCAGCGCCTGGCGCAGATGGTGCCCTCGCTGGTGGTGCAGTTCGGCCTCAAGCTGGTGCCGGAGCTCAGCGCCACCAGCCAGCATTTTCTGGGCAACGTGGCGCTGGCGTTCACCATCCTGTTCCTGGTGCTGGCCATCAGTGCACTGCTCGATGCCCTGCTCGATATCTATGCCCGCACCGAACATGCGCGTACCCGTTCGATCAAGGGCTATGTGCAACTGGCCAAGATGGTGCTGTTCGTGTTCGGCGCGATCATCATCGTCGCCACCCTGATCGACCGCTCGCCGTTGTTGCTGCTGTCGGGCCTGGGTGCGATGTCGGCGGTGATCCTGCTGGTGTACAAGGACACCCTGCTGTCGTTCGTGGCCAGCGTGCAACTGACCAGCAACGACATGCTGCGCGTCGGCGACTGGATCGAGATGCCCCAGGTGGGCGCCGACGGCGACGTGGTGGACATCACCCTGCACACGGTCAAGGTGCAGAACTTCGACAAGACCATTGTCTCGATCCCCACCTGGCGCTTGATGTCCGAATCGTTCAAGAACTGGCGTGGCATGCAGCAGGCCGGCGGTCGGCGCATCAAGCGCAGCCTGTTCATCGATGCTGGCGGCGTGCGCTTTCTGACCGATGAAGAAGAGCAACGCCTGGGCAAGGTGCGCCTGCTCACCGACTACATGACCCGCAAGCGCAGCGAACTGCAGGCCTGGAACGAAGCCCAGGGCCCTGTGGCAGCACTGTCGGCCAACCGCCGGCGCATGACCAACATCGGCACCTTCCGCGCCTATGCCCTGGCGTACCTGAAAAGCCACCCGGACATCCAGCCGAACATGACCTGCATGGTGCGTCAGATGCAGACCACCGCCCAGGGCGTGCCCCTGGAAATCTACTGCTTCACCCGCACTACCGCCTGGGCCGATTATGAACGTATCCAGGGCGATATCTTCGACTACCTGCTGGCCGTGATGCCCGAGTTCGGTCTGGGCCTGTACCAGCAACCCAGCGGCAGCGACCTGCGCGCCGGGCTGCTACCGGCCGGTGCCGTTCGCGAGCAACGGGCGTTGAGCACCGAGTCGGCTGAGCCATAGCGAGGCCAGTATCACCGCACCACCGATGAACAGCCGGCCCAGCGGCTCGTGCTGGTTCCAGATCAGCAGGTTGAGCAACAGCCCGACCGGCACATGCAGGTTGTTCATCACCGCCAGGGTGCCGCCTGAAACCAGGCAGGCGCCCTTGTTCCACCAGTACAGCCCCAGCGCCGTCGGGCACAATCCCAGAAACAGCAGCACCAGCCACTGCACGTCGGTGCTGGGCAGATGCTGCGCGTTGCCGAACAGCAGGAAGGCCGGCAGCACCACCAGCAGGGCGCCCAGGTAGAAGTAGCCGAAGCGTCGGTAGTGCGGCAGGTCACTGGGGTAACGGGCAACCAGGTGCTTGTACAGCACCTGACCGGCGGCATAGGTGAAGTTGGCCAGTTGCAGCAGCACAAAGCCCATGAAGAAGTCCGGGCTGATGCGGTCGAAGCGAATCACCGCTGCGCCCCCCACCGCCACCAGTGCGGCCACCAGTGCCCACGGGTTGAAGCGCCGGTTCAGGGCATCCTCGATCAGGGTCACGTGCAAGGGTGTAAGAATGGTGAACAGCAGCACTTCGGGCACGCTCAGCACACGAAAGCTCAAATACAGGCACACATAGGTGATGCCGAACTGCAACGCGCCGATCAGCAGCATGGCCCGCATGAAGCGCGGCTCGACCTTGCGCCAGCGGGTCAACGGCAAAAACACCAGGCCGGCCAGCAGTACCCGCGCCAGCACCGCGAAGTAGCTGTCGACATGCCCGGCCAGGTATTCGCCGATCAGGCTGAAGGAAAACGCCTGGATCAGCGCGACGATCAATAAGTAGCCCATGTATGCCCCCTGATATGCAGACGGCGACCTTAGCGGTTGACCAACGGGCCGGCAACCGCTTTTGAAAGGCCTGCACTCAAGGTGCCAGCAGGCTCAACGGATCTGATCGGCCGTGATGAACTGGAAGCGTGCGGGGGTGGCGCCAGAGGGCAAGGTCACCGCGATGATCGGCACCAGGATGCCCGTCTGGCTGAAGAAGTCCCGCTGATCCGCCTGCGCCCCCGCCCTTCCGCTCGCGCTCCCGCCAATATAGAAGAAGGCTTCCATCGGCAATTGCCGACCGATGTTCTGCGGCCACAGGGCCATGCGCACTTCGTTCTGGATGCCACCAAGGTTGGCGCCGGGCAGGTTTCTGGCACGCAGGCTCTGATAGAACGCGATGGCGCCTTCTTTGTTGAGTTCATCGCGAACATTGAAGCCGCACTGGCGTGCATTGATCCGGTTGGCGTTGTAATGCGCCAGCCATTGTTCGGCTGTACCGATGCCCTGCGCCCTGCACTCGCGACTCACCGTGGGGTAACCGACATTCTGCCCGCACCCCTGCGATTCTCGCCTGTTGGAATCGGCGTCCACAGGAAACGAGCACAACACACGGGGCTTGTATTGATTGTTGGCGTACAAGATAGGCACGAAGATGAAGCCGTTAGTGTACCCATAGGCCAACCGACTGAACGCAGAGTCGGCGCGCAGGTAGGAGAACGACACGCCCGAGGCGGTGGGGTTCGGGTTCCACGAATGAAACGCCGGGCTGTTCTGCGTAGCGCGCATGAGGATGCCGCTGCACAGAAAGGCCGGCGCGCTGGAGGCGTTACAGTTCTGCCGGGTGTCGCGGTAACGTTCCTGCAGGTGGCGTGCAACCGTGGCTCCGGAAACAGCCGCCGTACCTGCACGGGACTGCAACGCAGCGGCCTGGACCGTTGGCGGCACCGAGCTTGCCTGCGCAACCTCGTCATTGGCAGGCTGCACCGGCGCCCGGTTGGCGCAGGCTGTCATCAGGCTGATCAACAGCAACAGTGTGAACGTGTTCAACATGGTGCCTCCCTGCGCTCGCGCCGGCTTTGAACCCTTGCTTGCGGGTCACGCCTTGCTTGGCGGGCGTTTCGCAGGTTTTCCAGGCACTTTCGCAGGCGCCTCTGACGCCTTCGCAGGTTTTTTCACCGGCACTTTCGCAGGGACCTCAGGCGCCTCCTCAGATGCCGGGGGCACCTCCAGGCTCGGGATATAAAGCAGCCTGGAAAATTGGTAGTCCGAGCCCGTAACCGCTTCAAGCGCATAATTGAGCCACACTGGCTGGCCTCTGTTCTGCTGAAACCAGCTCAGTGGAATTTCAAACTTGGCAGAACCACCCTCCATGGATTTCCACCCCAGGTCCTCATGCCCTGTCATGGTGAAACCTCTTAGACGAACCTTGTGTGAGGGGTGCCATTTGGTATAGGTAACCGTGGCCACGCGAGAACCGCGCGCAAGTTTTGGCGGGTCCAATGGACCTAAACTTTGGACTTCCACCGTATAGTAACGACTCTGCGAAACCACCCATGCTCCGCCATTCCTGCTCAGCGCGAAATTTACCTGTGCCGTTTGACCGGAACTGCTGTACATCAGCGCTTTTGGACAAGAAGAGTACAGCGCTTGCGGCGGGTTTTTGATGACCTGCACGGGCAAATCGAAGATGATACCGGAAGGTTCGACAATTCTTACCCTGACCCTGTCACCGGCGTACATACCGGGTGATATGAGCGTCCTGACTGACAAAAAATCCGTATTGCTGCCGCAGTTGTAGATCCCCCTTATCAGGAAATACCTTCTCGACGGGTCTTGGGGGTAACCGGGATGTTCAATCGAACAGTCGATCGTCGGGGCATCCCAGGCATATAGCTTGGACTCAATTTTAGCAGGCATAGGTACGCATCCTTATATCCGCGAGGCAAGTTACAAACTTTCACGGCGGAAAGTCTGTCCGTCACCTGTATATAAACAGATAGGCATTCAAGCGCGCACCTGACAAAACTGTCAGTTTTCTATAAACAATCAACCTGGCAATGACAAGTTTTATAACCACCCACAAAAAAGCCCGGTCAAACCAGTGTCTGACCGGGCAGGTACACCCAAAGGAGCAAAGGTGTCAGGCGGGGGGAAAATCGGTACGGCTCAAGCTACCGCAGCCAGCAGCGCCTTGGCCTGGTTCAGGCCTTTTTCGTGGAAGTCGCCGCCCATGTTCAGGCCCTCGGCGTGAATGAACGTCACCTCGTGAATGCCGATGAAGGCCATCACCTGGCGCAGGTAGGGCTCCTGATGGTCGCTACCGGCCCCGGCGTGGATACCGCCGCGGGCCGTCAGCACATAGGCGCGCTTGCCGGTCAGCAAGCCCTGCGGGCCGGTGGGGGTGTATTTGAAGGTGACGCCGGCACGCAGCACATGGTCGAGCCAGGCCTTCAGCGTACTGGGGATGGTGAAGTTGTACATCGGCGCCGCCAGCACCAGTACATCGGCGGCCAGCACTTCGTCGGTCAGTTCGTTGGAACGTGCCAGTGCCTGCACTTCTTCGGCGCTGCGCTGGGCTTCGGGCTTCATCCAGCCACCCAGCAGATGGCTGTCCAGGTGGGGTACCGGGTTCAATGCCAGGTCGCGCACGCTGATCTGGTCGGCCGGGTTGGCCGCCTGCCACTGGCTGATGAAATCACGGGTCAGCTGACGAGACACGGAGTCCTGCAGGCGGGCGCTGCTTTCGATGATCAGTACGCGGGACATGGGTTGCCTCCATCGGCAAGTTCGCTAAGTCGATGGAGGCAAGATTAGAGATTGACCTATCGATAAAAAAGCGTAAAAACTGGGTTAAACCTATCAGTTAACCTGTTTTATTGCGGTTTGCAGTCCAGCGCGATGCGCAGCTTGAGGATTTCGCGGTTGAATTTGGCCGTCACGTCGACGCTCTTTTTCGCCGGTACCTGTATGCGCCGTACCCTGGGGGCCTCCGGGCCGTTGCGGAAGGTGACCTTGCACGTCGCTGCCACATCGCCGTAGTTGTTCAGGCTGATCGAGCCGATGTCACGGTCGGTGTCGTAGGTGGTGTAGTCAAGCTTCACCCCGTCGGTGTTCTTGGTCACGTCGATGGGGTAGGCCAGGGCCGTCAGCGGCAGCAGGGCCAGCAGTGCAACACAGATTTTCTTCATAACGGCGCTCTCCATGAAAGTGCGCCAGCTTAGGACAACAGGAGCCGAAGATGAAAGCGCCGCGCGTTACCCTGGATCAGTGGCGGACTCTGCAGGCGGTGGTCGACCACGGCGGTTTTGCCCAGGCCGCCGAAGCCCTGCACCGCTCCCAATCGTCGGTGAGCTATACCGTGGCCCGCATGCAGGACCAGCTCGGCGTGCCGTTGCTGCGCATCGACGGGCGCAAGGCGGTGCTCACCGATGCCGGCAGCGTGCTGCTGCGCCGCTCGCGCCAGTTGGTCAAGCAGGCCAGCCAACTCGAAGACCTCGCCCATCACATGGAGCAGGGTTGGGAAGCCGAGGTGCGCCTGGTGGTCGATGCCGCCTACCCCAATGCCCGACTGGTACGTGCCCTGAGTGCGTTCATGCCGCAAAGTCGCGGCTGCCGGGTGCGCCTGCGCGAGGAGGTGCTGTCAGGGGTCGAGGAAGTGCTGCACGAAGGGGTGGCGGACCTTGCCATCAGCGGCTTCAGCATCCCCGGCTACCTGGGCACCGAATTGAGCGCGGTGGAGTTCGTGGCCGTTGCACACCCCGAGCACAGCCTGCACCGCCTGGGCCGCGAGCTCAGTTTCCAGGACCTGGAGAGCCAGTTGCAGGTGGTGATCCGCGACTCTGGCCGGGCACAACCGCGGGATGTGGGCTGGCTGGGCGCCGAACAGCGCTGGACGGTCGGCAGCCTGGCCACCGCCGCCACCTTCGTCAGCAGCGGCCTGGGCTTTGCCTGGCTGCCACGCCACCTGATCGAGCGCGAACTGCGCGAAGGCGTGCTCAAGCCACTGCCGCTGGACCAGGGTGGCAGCCGTCACCCGCTGTTCTACCTTTACTCGAACAAGGACAAACCCCTGGGCCCGGCCACGCAGATCCTCATCGAGTTGCTGCGCAACTTCGACACTGCGCCGCTGGACGTGCCCTTCGCCGCCCCCGCCCAAGCCTGACAGGTAACGCCCATGGCCTATTTCGAACATGAAGGTTGCACCCTGCATTACGAGGAATATGGCCAGGGCGAGCCCCTGGTACTGCTGCACGGCCTGGGCTCGAGCTGCCAGGACTGGGAATACCAGGTACCGGAGCTGGCCCGTCAGTACCGCGTGATCCTGCTCGATGTGCGCGGCCACGGGCGCTCCGACAAGCCTCGCGAGCGCTACAGCATCGCCGGCTTCAGCGCCGACCTGCTGGCCCTGCTGGAGCACCTGAACACCGGCCCGGTGCACCTGGCTGGCCTGTCGATGGGCGGCATGATCGGCTTCCAGTTTGCCGTCGACCATCCCCACCGGTTGCGCAGCCTGTGCATCGTCAACAGCGCACCCGAGGTCAAGCTGCGCAGCCGCGACGATTACTGGCAATGGTTCAAGCGCTGGAGCCTGGCCCGCCTGCTGAGCCTGGAGACCATCGGCAAAGGCCTGGCCGCACGCCTGTTTCCCAAGCCGGAGCAGGCCGAGTTGCGACGCAAGATGGCCGAGCGCTGGGCGCGCAACGACAAGCGTGCGTACCTGGCCAGCTTCGATGCCATCGTCGGCTGGGGGGTACAGGAACGCCTGGGCCAGATCCGCTGTCCTACGCTGGTCATCAGCGCCGACCACGATTACACCCCGATACAGCTCAAGCAGCGCTACGTCGCGCTTATTCCTCAAGCACGACTGGCGGTCATCGAAGATTCACGGCACGCTACACCGCTGGATCAACCCCGGCTGTTCAACCAGACCCTGCTGCAGTTTCTGGCAACGGCTTCAACCACTTCTCAAGGATCATTGAGTTCATGCTGAAAAAACTTCTGCTTGGCGCCTGCTCGGTCGTCTTCGCCACCAGCCTGATGGCTGCCGAAAAAGCCCCGCACGTACTGCTCGACACCAGCTTCGGCCAGATCGAAGTGGAACTGGACCCGGTCAAGGCGCCCATCTCGACCAAGAACTTCCTCGAGTATGTCGACAGCGGCTTCTACACCAACACCATCTTCCACCGCGTGATCCCGGGCTTCATGGTCCAGGGCGGCGGCTTCACCGCGCAGATGCAACAGAAGTCGACCAAGGACCCGATCCGCAACGAGGCCAGCAACGGCCTGCACAACACCCGCGGCACCCTGTCGATGGCCCGCACATCCAACCCGAACTCGGCCACCAGCCAGTTCTTCATCAACGTGGCCGACAACGCCTTCCTCGATCCGGGCCGCGATGCCGGCTACGCCGTGTTCGCCAAGGTGGTCAAGGGTATGGACGTGGTCGACCAGATCGTCAACTCGCCGACCACGCGCAAGAACGGCATGGCCGATGTACCGGTCGATCCCGTGCTGATCAAGTCCGCCAAACGCATTGACTGAGCCCGTGTTCACAGGGACGTGAACCACGACCGGCCCGGTCGAGTCAGACAGGAGTTAGAGTTTTGAGGTTGTATCGCTATTTCGAAAAGCTGATCGACATCTTTCGCGAAGCACCGACCGCATCGCCGCCGGGCAAGGTCCTGCCGTTCTATTTCTACTACCTGCGCCAGGTGTGGCCCAGCTTTGCCGCACTGCTGGTGGTGGGGCTGGTGGCTTCGCTCATCGAAGTGGCGCTGTTCAGTTACCTGAGCCGCATCATCGACCTGGCCCAGGGCGCGCCAAACCCCGATTTCTTCAGCGATCACGCCAGCGAGCTGATCTGGATGGTGGTGGTCACGCTGCTGCTGCGCCCGCTGTTCTTCGGCCTGCACGACCTGCTGGTGCACCAGACCATCAGCCCGGGCATGACCAGCATGATCCGCTGGCAGAACCACACCCATGTGCTCAAGCAGAGCCTCAATTTCTTCCAGAGCGATTTTGCCGGCCGCATCGCCCAGCGCATCATGCAGACCGGCAACTCGTTGCGCGATTCGGCCGTGCAGGCGGTGGACGCCCTGTGGCACGTGCTGATCTACGCGATCAGCTCGCTGGTACTGTTCGCCGAGGCCGACTGGCGCCTGATGCTGCCCCTGACCGTCTGGATCTTCGCCTACATCGGCGCACTGTGCTATTTCGTGCCCAGGGTCAAGGAGCGCTCGGTGGTGTCATCGGATGCGCGCTCCAAGCTGATGGGCCGCATTGTCGATGGCTACACCAACATCGCCACCCTCAAGCTGTTCGCCCACACCGACTTCGAGCGCCAGTACGCCCGCGAAGCGATTCGCGAGCAGACCGAAAAGACCCAGCTGGCCTCGCGGGTAATCACCAGCATGGATGTGGTCATCACCAGCCTCAACGGGCTGCTGATCGTCACCACCACCGGCCTGGCGCTGTGGCTGTGGAGCCAGTCACTGATCACCGTGGGCGCCATCGCCCTGGCCACCGGCCTGGTGATCCGCATCGTCAACATGTCGGGCTGGATCATGTGGGTGGTCAACGGCATCTTCGAGAACATCGGCATGGTGCAGGATGGCCTCAAGACCATCGCCCAGCCGGTCACCGTCACCGATCCGCCAGATGCTCCGGCGCTCAAGGTCGATCGCGGCGCGGTGCGCTTCGACAACGTCGACTTTCATTACGGTCAGGGCAGCCGGATCATCAGCAACCTGACCCTGGACATTCGCCCCGGCGAGAAGATCGGCCTGATCGGCCCCTCGGGCGCCGGCAAGTCCACCCTGGTCAACCTGCTGCTGCGCCTGTACGACCTGGAAAGTGGCCGTATCCTGATCGACGGCCAGGACATCGCCCAGGTGAGCCAGGCCAGCCTGCGTGCACAGATCGGCATGATCACCCAGGACACCTCGCTGCTGCACCGCTCGATTCGCGACAACCTGCTGTATGGCCGGCCGGATGCGACAGAAGAGGAGTTGTGGGAGGCGGTGCGCCGGGCGCGGGCCGATGAGTTCATCCCTCAGCTGTCCGATGCCCAGGGGCGCACCGGCTTCGATGCGCATGTGGGCGAGCGTGGCGTGAAACTGTCCGGCGGCCAGCGCCAGCGCATCGCGATTGCGCGGGTGCTGCTCAAGAATGCGCCGATCCTGATCATGGACGAAGCCACTTCGGCGCTGGATTCGGAAGTGGAGGCAGCCATCCAGGAGAGCCTGGAGACCCTGATGCAGGGCAAGACGGTGATCGCCATTGCTCACCGCCTGTCGACCATCGCGCGGATGGACCGGCTGGTGGTGCTGGAGCAGGGGCGGATTGCCGAGATGGGCACCCATGCCGAACTGCTGGCGCACCAGGGGCTGTACGCACGGTTGTGGCATCACCAGACGGGTGGGTTTGTCGGGGTCGATTGAACACCGCGGCGACGGTATCGCGGGTCAAGCCCGCTCCCACAGGGATTTCACTGCGCCTGCGGGTGCGGGCTCGGCCCTCAGACTTGCCTGAAGGGCAGCGCCGTACGCGCCTCCTCGGCATACCCCAGCACCCCCACCCGCTCCTGCGCCAGAAAGTCCTGCACGGCCGCTTTCAACCCCGGATGCAGCAGGTAATGCCAGGACCGCGTGATCACCGGTTCGAACCCGCGAATCAGCTTGTGCTCGCCCTGCGCCCCGGCATCGAAACGCTGCAACCCTTCGGCAATGGCAACGTCCATGCCCTGATAGAAGCACGTCTCGAAATGCAACCGGTCGAACTCCGCCAGGCAGCCCCAATAGCGCCCATACAGGCTGTCACCACCCACCAGGCTGAACGCCATCGCCACCGCCCGCCCGCCCTGATGCGCCATCACCACGCGGATCGACGCGGGCATGCGTTCGGCCAGCAGGCTGAAAAACGCCCGGGTAAGGTACGGGGCACGGCGGCGCACGGCGTAGGTGTTGGCATAGCATGCGTACACGAAATCCCACTGCGCCTCACTCAGCTCATGGCCGTGGTACCACTGAAACTCGATACCCTGCCCCGCCACCTGCTCGCGTTCCTTGCGCATCTGCTTGCGCTTGCGCGAACTGAGGCTGTCGAGAAAATCCTGGAAGTCCCGATAACCCTGGTTGCGCCAGTGAAACTGACACCCCAGGCGCTCCATCCAGCCCGCACGCCCACGCAATACTTCGTCGCTGGCCGGGTCGGTGAAGTTCACGTGCAGGCCCGACAGCCCCTGTTCGAGCAAAGCATCGCTGACGCCGTCGATCAGCTCACCCGCCGCCTGCGCGTCACCCAGCAGGCGCGCGCCGCTGACCGGTGAAAACGGCACCGCGCACAGCAGCTTGGGGTAGTAGTCGATACCGGCGCGGTCGCAGGCGTCGGCCCAGCCGTGATCGAACACGTACTCGCCGAACGAATGGGTCTTCACGTAGGCCGGCATGGCCGCCCGTACCTGGCCCTGAGTGTCGGTCAGGACCTGGTGGGCCGGCGCCCAACCGGTGCGCGGGGTGACGCTGGCGCTGTCTTCCAGGCTGCGCAGGAAGGCATGGCGCAGGAACGGCTGGGCATCCGGCACCAGGGCATCCCAGGTGGCGGCGTCGATATCGGCAAGGTGCGGCAGAATTGAGATGGGCATGCGCGCAGTCTGCCCCCTCGTGCGAGCAAATAAAAGCCCCGCAGGTGCGGGGCGAAGATCTAACGGATGAAGGAGTGCGTTGCAGGGGTAACGCTTAGAACACGTACTGCGCGCGCATCACGAAACCGTCGCCGCTGTCGTCGCCGGCAGCGTTCTGCGCGTTGTCGGTCTTGGCCTTGACGTACACGCCGCTGAGCTTGATCGACTCGTTGGCGTACCAGTTCACCCCCAGGTTGTGCACCTTGGCTTCCACGTCACCGATGTCGGCAAATGCGCCGTTGTTGTCGTCGACGCTCAGGTGGTCGTAGCGGTAGAACACTTCCCACGCACCAATCTGCTTGTTGGAAGGCTTGATGCTGTCGAACTTGCCGAGTTTGTAGCCACGCGCTTCACCGGTGATGGTGTAGGCCACCTGGCCGTAGTAACCCTTGGCCTTGATGTCGGAGAAGGCCGAGTCGTCTGCCTGAACATCACGCTTGATGTACTCGCCCTGCACCGAGAACGGGCCCAGCGCGTAGGCGGCTTCCAGGCCCCAGGCCTTGTCGGTGTCGTAGGCACCGGCCGGGGTGGTGGCGTTGCCGCCCAGCACCAGGCGGTTGCCGTTGTTGCCGGCGTCCTGGCCACCGTCGGTGCTCACCCCACGCATGCCCAGGCGGCTGCGGATACGGCCGTCGAACGCGGTGTCGGAAAGGTCGCGCTGGGCGTAGTTCAGGCCAACGTGCAGTACGTTGCCGGCCTCGTGCATCGGTGCGAACACACCGCGCAGGTTGAACTGCTTGGAGCTGTCGCCGTCCTTGTCCTGGTTGGTGGCGTCCTTGGCGAACAGGCCGGCCGAACCGTACAGCGAGTCACCGGCGTTACCCGATGCCTGGATACCGAAGCCGCCGTTGTGCGAGTTGGTCCAGTCCACCAGGTCGTAGGCAGCGGTTCGCTCCTGGGCAGTCACCCACTTGGAGCTGGTGGCTTTTTCCAGGCCGAACTCGGGATCGAAGCGACCGACCTTGATCGACACCGGCTTGAAGCCGTTGTAGGCCAGCGACGCTTCGTCGAAGTAACCGTCTTCGGAACGGTTGTCGCCACCGGAGTTATGCGAGAAGTCGTAGGCGATCTGGTAGGCCCAGTCGGTGTACATCACACCGCCCAGTTCCAGGTAGGCACGGCGGAAGTAGCCCGCATCGGCGGTATCGCCGTTCTTGGTGTAGAAACCGTCGAAGCGGCTGTAGTCGGCCTGGACCCGGCCACCCAGCTTGAAGCTGAATTCCTTGTCAGCGGTAGCGACCTCCAGGCCACCCTTGGTCTTGACTACGATATCGGCGCCGTCAGTAGTCACGGTGCCCGCGAAAGCCTGGGCGGTAACGGCCATTGCCAAGGCGCTGGCTGCGAAACCTGCGAAGTGCTTACGGATCATCGAAGGAACTCCCCTACGTTCATAACGTTTATGGTCTTGATTACGTTGAAAAAACACGCGGCTCAGGCCACTTGTGCTGGGGACGAATCTTGGCGGGGGGTTATTTCAGATCAGTGGCTGTTAGATAAATATTTAGTGACAGGGGAACTTTTTACTTCGAATGTGAATAAGACAATCAGCCCCGTTGCAGGGCTGATTGCGGGGTTTCAGCGCGTTGCCCGGCGCTCGGCGGCCAGCCGCGCCGCAAGGGCCTCGGCCCCCTCCACAGGCGCCGGCGGCAGCGCCTTGAGGGTTGCCTGGGCCAGGCGCAACTGCTTGATGAAGCGGCGACAATTGCGACAGAACAGCAGGTGCTGGCGCGTGATCATGCGCTCGCCCAGGGTCAGTTGCCCGTCCAGGTAATCACTGGAGCAGGCGACCAGTTGCTTGCAGGTCAGCATTGGCCGGTGTCCTCGAAATGTTCCAGGGTCGCGAAGACCTTGAGGCGTGCACGGTGCAGCAGCACACGCACATTGGAGAGCGACAGGTCGAGCAGATTACAGATCTCCACCAGTTCGAGGCCCTGGCGCTCACGCAACAACAGCACACTGCTCTGCAGTTGCGACAGGCTGAGCAGGGTGTGCTCCAGGCATTCGCGCAACTGCTCCTGGCTGAGCAGGGCCTCGGGGCTGTCTTCGTGCCAAGCCGAAGGCGCCAGCAGCCAGTGACCGTCGCTGGCGAAACGCGCGTCGTCGATGCTGCCATGGGGGGCCGGCAGGTCGTCGAGCAGCACCTCGCGGCGGTTTTGCCGGTAACGGGTCTTGGCCGTATTGGCGGTGATGGTCAGCAGCCAGGTCTTGAGGCTGGAGCGGCGCTGGAAGCCCGCCAGACCGCGTACCGCCGCCAGCCAGGCATCCTGCACCACCTCGTCGGCGCCACGTTCGCCGACGATGGCATAAGCCACCGCGCGCATGGCGCCCTGACAGGTCTGAACCAGTTCGGCGAACGCGCGCTGCTCTCCCGCCAGCAGGCGGTCGAGCAAGCGCTGTTCGTCAGCCGTCACTGGCGTGGGCGATCAACGTTTGCGCAGGATCACGCTGCCGATCGAGTAGCCGGCACCGAACGAACTGAGCACCCCGAGGGCACCCTTGGGCAGGTCGTCCTGATGCTTGTGCAGCGCGATCACCGAGCCGGCCGAACTGGTGTTGGCGTAGGTATCGAGAATCACCGGGGCCTCCTCGACCAGCGCGTCGCGGCCCAGCAGCTTCTTGACGATCAGGTGGTTCATGCTCAGGTTGGCCTGGTGCAGCCAGAAGCGCTTGACGTCACTGACGTTGAGGTTGTTTTCGCTCAGGTGCTGGCCGATCAGCTCGGCCACCATCGGGCACACCTCGCGGAACACCTTGCGGCCTTCCTGCACGAACAGCTTGTCCGGCGCACCGATACCCTCTTCCGCCGCGCGGTTGAGGAAGCCGAAGTTGTTGCGGATGTTGTTGGAGAACTGGGTCAGCAGCTTGGTGCTGACGATATCGAACTGGTGCGCCGAGGTAGCGAGGTCGGCACGTTCGACCAGCACCGCCGTGGCGGCGTCGCCGAAGATGAAGTGGCTGTCACGGTCACGGAAGTTCAGGTGGCCGGTGCAGATCTCGGGGCTGATCACCAGCACCGAACGGGCCTGACCCAGTTGCACGCTGTTGCAGGCGACCTGAATGCCGAAGGTCGCCGACGAACACGCCACGTTCATATCGAAACCGAAACCGGCGATGCCCAAAGCCTGCTGCACTTCGATGGCGATTGCCGGGTAAGGGCGCTGCAGGTTGGAGCAGGCGACGATGACCGCGTCGACATCGGCTGCGGTGCGCCCGGCACGCGCCAGGGCCTGCTCGGCGGCGGCCACGCCCATCTGGCAGAGGATCGACGGCTCGTCGTTGCTGCGCTCCGGCAGGCGCGGCTTCATGCGCTGCGGATCGAGGATGCCGGCCTTGTCCATCACGAAGCGGCTCTTGATGCCCGAGGCCTTCTCGATGAACGCAGCGCTCGACTCGGCCAGTGCCTGCACTTCGCCCCGTTCGATGGCAGCGGCATTGTCGGCGTTGAACTGCTGCACATAGGTGTTGAAAGACTCGACCAGCTCTTCGTTGGAAATGCTGTTGGCCGGGGTGTACAGGCCGGTGCCGCTGATGACGACGTTATGCACGGTCGTTCCTCTGTTCGGGGCCGCTGCCTGCCGGGCAACGGCCTGTTCTGTCGGTCAAATGGCACGAAAGTACCAATTAATACAGGCAATGCACCCGGCAAGCGGGGCAGTACGCTATGCTGCATTCTGTAGCTACCGTGGCAGGTACCTGACACGGTAGCGAAGTTCGCCAAGTGTGCCACAAGTTCCGGGGATTAGGCTTCCACCAGACTCCATTGCTTGGCCAGGCGCTTGTCGGAAATCGGTACCTTGGTACCCAACTGCTGGGCAAACAGCGACACGCGGTATTCCTCGATCCACCAGCGGTACAGCACCAGTTGCTCGTCGCGCTTGCCCTCCTGGGCATGCTTGTCGGCACGCGCCTTGTACTGTGCCCACAGACCGCTCAGCTCGCCGCTCCACACGCGGTCCTTCTGCACCTGCGAACCGAGTTTTTCCAGACGCAGCTCCACTGCCTTGAGGTAGCGCGGCAGTTCCTTGAGCCAGATGCCCGGGGTTTCCCGCACAAAACCCGGGTACACCAGGTTGGCCAGTTGCTGCTTGATGTCGTTGAGCGCCACGGCCTGGGCCAGGTCGATCTTGCCCTTGAAGCGCTTCTGCAGACCGTGCCAGAGCTTGAGTATCTCGAGGGTCAGGCGGGCCAGGCGCTCGGCGTGATCGGCCCAGTGGCCGCGCTTGCGTTCGGCCAGCGAAGCAAGCCCGGCACCGTCGCGCGGCAGGCTGCTCTCGCCGTCGAGGATGCAGGTATCCAGGCTGGCCAGCAGGATGTCCTCGACCAGCGCATCGACACGCCCCAGCTCGCGGTACAGCAGGCCCAGTTCGGTCAGCCCCGGCAGCTTGCCGCGCAGGAACTTCGCCGGCTCGGCCAGTTGCTGCAGCAGCAGCCGCTGCAAGGCTCGGCGGTGCTGGAACTCGGCTTCGGCCTGGGTCGAGAAGCGCCCTTCCTTGACCGTACCGCCCTCTTCCACCAGCGCCGGGTACACCGTCATAGACAGCCCGGCGATCTTCTGCTGGGCGGTCTGGGCCACCTCGGCAAACACCTTGGCTTGCACCGGCTGCTGGGCCTTGGCCGATTGCGGCACGGCCAGCGCGGCCTGGCTGGCAGCAACGAAGCGCGCCGTCAGCTCGGTCAGGTCGCGGCCTTCACCCAGGAACTTGCCCTGGGCATCGACCACTTCGATGTTCATGCGCAAATGGCCTTCCACCTGCGCAGCCGCCTCGGCCCAGGCCTCGTCGCTGACCCGCGCACCGGTCATGCGCAGCAGTTCGCGGCCCAGCGCCTGGGGCAGCGAGCCGTCGGCGAAGGTCATGCGCTGCAAGGCGGCCTTGACGAAGTCGGGCACCGGCACGAAGTTCTTGCGCAAGGCCTTGGGCAGGTTGCGTACCAGCGCAATGCACTTGGCTTCCAGCAACCCCGGCACCAGCCATTCCAGGCGCTCGCCCGGCAGGCTGGGCAGCAGCGGCGCCGGCACCCTCACGGTAACGCCGTCGCGGGGGTGGTTGGGTTCGAAGTGGTAGCTCAGCGCCAGGCTCAGGTCGCCGATGCGCAGGGTGTCGGGGTACTGCGTGGCGGTGACTTCACTGGCCTCGCGGGCCAGCACGTCCTCTTCGCGCATGATCAGCAACTGCGGGTCTTTCTGGCTGGTGACGCGGTACCAGCTGTCGAAGGTCGCGGTCTGGTGGATCTCGGCCGGCAGGCGCGCCTCGTAGTAGGCGTACAGGGTCTCTTCATCAGCCAGGATGTCGCGCCGGCGGGCCTTGGCCTCCAGCTCGTCGAGCTGCTCGAGCAGGCGCGTGTTGGCCGCCAGGCACTTGGCCCGCGACTGGATCTCACCGCCCACCAGGGCCTGACGTATAAACAGCTCGCGCGAGGCCTGCGGGTCGATCGGCCCGTAGTGCACCGGGCGCCGGCCGACCACGATCATGCCGTACAGCGTGACCTGCTCGAAGGCCACCACCTGGCCGCGCTTCTTCTCCCAGTGCGGTTCGAAGTGGTTCTTCTTGATCAGGTGCCCGGCCAGCGGCTCGATCCAGTCCGGCTCGATCTTGGCCACCATGCGCGCATACAGCTTGGTGGTCTCGACCAGTTCGGCGGTCATCAGCCATTGCGGGCGTTTCTTGCCCAGGCCCGAGGACGGGTGTACCCAGAACCGCCGCTGGCGTGCGCCCAGGTAGTCGCCGTCCTCGGTCTTCTGGCCGATCTGGCTGAGCAGCCCGGACAGAATCGCCTTGTGCAGGCGCGGGTAGTCGGCTGGCTCCTTGTTGATGCTCAACTGCAGGTCGCGGCAGATCAGGCTCAGTTGCCGGTGTGCATCGCGCCATTCGCGCAGACGCAGGTAATTCAGGAAATTCTTGCGGCACCAGTTGCGCAGCGGGCTGGCCGTCAGGGCCTGGCGCTGTTCTTCGAAGCCGCGCCACAGGTTGACCAGCGCGGCGAAGTCCGAGTCGCTGTCCTTCCACTGCGCATGGGCCTGGTCGGCAGCCTGCTGGCGCTCGGGCGGACGCTCGCGGGGGTCCTGCACCGACAGTGCACTGGCCACGATCAGCAACTCCTGCAGGCTGCCCTGCTTGGCGCCTTCGAGCAGCATGCGGCCCAGACGCGGGTCCACCGGCAGGCGCGCCAGCTGGCGGCCCAGCGGGGTCAGCTGGTTCTCGCGATTGACTGCCGAGAGTTCCTGCAGCAGGTTGAAGCCGTCGCTGATGGCCTTGCCATCCGGCGGCTCGATGAACGGGAAGGCGTCGATCTCGCCCAGGCGCAGGTGCAGCATCTGCAGGATCACCGCAGCCAGGTTGGTGCGCAGGATCTCGGGGTCGGTAAAGGCGGGCCGACCATTGAAGTCGTCCTCGCTGTACAGGCGCACGCAGATGCCCGGTTCGACCCGCCCGCAACGGCCCTTGCGCTGGTTGGCACTGGCCTGGGACACCGCCTCGATGGGCAGGCGCTGCACCTTGGCACGGTAGCTGTAGCGGCTGATGCGCGCCGTGCCGCTGTCGATCACGTAGCGGATGCCCGGTACGGTCAGCGAGGTTTCCGCAACGTTGGTGGCCAGCACCACGCGCCGCCCCGGATGGGACTGGAAGATCTTCTGCTGCTCGGCCGGCGACAGCCGTGCATACAGCGGCAGGATTTCGGTGTGGCGTAGCTGTGCCTTGCGCAGCATCTCGGCGGCATCGCGAATTTCGCGCTCGCCGGGCAGGAACACCAGCACGTCGCCCGGGCCCTTGCCGATGCTGCGCTCATGGGCGGCAATCTCGTCGAGGGTGGCCAGGATCGCCTGGTCGACGGTCAGATCGTCCTCGACGCGGTTGCCCTCCTCGTCCTGCTCGCTGGTCAGCGGCCGGTACCAGGTCTCGACCGGGTAGGTACGCCCGGACACCTCGATGATCGGCGCATCGTTGAAGTGCCTGGAAAAGCGCTCCAGGTCGATGGTCGCGGAGGTGATGATGACCTTGAGGTCGGGGCGCCGCGGCAGCAGGGTCTTGAGGTAGCCGAGCAGGAAGTCGATGTTCAGGCTGCGTTCGTGGGCTTCGTCGACGATGATCGTGTCGTAGCGTTCCAGAAAGCGGTCGTGCTGGGTTTCGGCCAGCAGGATGCCGTCGGTCATCAGCTTGACCAGGGTGTTGGCATCGCTCTGGTCTTCGAAGCGCACCTGGTAGCCGACCAGCGCGCCCAGCGGCGTACCCAGCTCTTCGGCCACGCGGGTGGCCACGCTGCGCGCGGCAATCCGGCGCGGCTGGGTGTGGGCGATCTGGCCATGCTGGCCGCGGCCCAGTTCCAGGCAGATCTTGGGCAACTGGGTGGTCTTGCCCGAGCCGGTTTCGCCCGCGATGATCAGCACCTGGTGGGCGGCCAGCACCTTCTTGATTTCGTCACGCTTGGCCGCGATCGGCAGGCTGTCGTCGTAGTGGATGCGCGGCACGCTGGCCTTGCGCGCGGCGACCTGATCGCAGGAGGCCTGTACCCGGGCGGCCCACTGGGCCAGCTTGGCCTCGTCGGGGCGCTTGCGCAGGTCATGCAGTTGCCGACGCAGGCGATGGCGCTCGGCGATCATGGCGTGGTCAAGGTTTTTCAGCAGTTGCTCGATGGCGGCGTTCTGGTCAGTCATGACGTCT
The DNA here is from genome assembly GCF_029960155.1 of Pseudomonas sp. PS01300. Taxonomy (NCBI): domain Bacteria; kingdom Pseudomonadati; phylum Pseudomonadota; class Gammaproteobacteria; order Pseudomonadales; family Pseudomonadaceae; genus Pseudomonas; species Pseudomonas sp. PS01300. Next base: position 42,595 of record NZ_JASCPN010000001.1, read on the forward strand.
TTTTAATAATGCAGGTGAGCCTGCTTTCACATGATCGGCGTAGTTTGGTCGGGGATTGTCGCAGATTTGCCCTGCCACGGCACGGTTCGCCATGCAGGGCCATTGTTTAGCCATTGATTAACTGAAGGTATACAAAGGCCGATTTAATGAACCTTCCCACGCGTGGGAGTATCCGTGCATGACTTTGCCAGCGTGTACGCCCCGCCCCCTGATGCGCCCTTCGTTCCCGAAGGTGCGGGCGCGCCCCGGTGAAAATCCGCTGTTCAATAGCATCCTCGCGTTCTGGGCCTTGTGGCATTGCCGCCATGCCCGCCCACCAGATACCGCCCTCGCACCCCACTGATACCGCTGGCCCGGTTGCGGCCACCCTGTCGACCGATCGACGTGCCCACTGGCGCGCGATCCTGTACGCCGCCACGGCGTAAGCGAGTGCACCATGCAGTTTGCCCCTGTTTCCGAGGCCGAGGATTTCCTGGCCGCCAACCCCGATATCGAGATGATCGAGCTGTTCATCCTCGACGCCAACGGCGTGCCCCGCGGCAAGCTGCTGCACCGCGAGGAACTGCTGGCCGTGTATGAAAGCGGGCGGCCGCTGCCCAGCACCATCCTCGGCCTGACCCTCAACGGCGACGATGTGGAGAACTCGGGGCTGGTGTGGGACGTGGGCGATATCGACTGCCGCGCATACCCGCTGGCCGGCAGCCTGGTGCGCATGCCGTGGCGGCAGATCCCCACGGCGGCAGTGCAGGTGAGCATGCACCCCAGCGAAGGCCTGCCGGCCACCGTCGCCGATCCACGCCAACTGCTGGCCAAGGTGATCGACGCGCTCAAGGCCGATGGCTATGAGCCGGTAATGGCTTGCGAGCTGGAGTTCTACCTGCTCGACCAGAAGCGCGATCACCTGGGCCACCCGCAACCGGCACTGGATACCGACGGCGGTCGCCCCCGCGCCACCCAGGTATACGGCCTGCGCGAGCTGGAGCAGATCGAACCGTTTCTGGCCGACCTGTACAGCGCCTGCAAGGCCCAGGGCATCCCTGCGCGTACCGCGATTTCCGAATACGCCCCCGGCCAGGTGGAGATCACCCTGGAGCACGGCGACGCCTTGCTGGCCATGGACCAGGCGGTGCGCTACAAGCGCCTGGTCAAGGGCGTGGCACACAAGCACGGCATGCAGGCCTGCTTCATGGCCAAGCCGTTCGAGCACCTGGCCGGCACCGGCATGCACATGCACGTGAGCCTGGCCGACGCCGCCGGCCACAACCTGTACGCCAGCGAAGACAAGGCCGGCACGCCCCTGCTGCGCCAGTCGGTGGGCGGCATGTTGGCCATGCTGCTCGACTCGCTGCTGCTGTTCTGCCCCAACGCCAACTCCTATCGCCGCTTCCAGGCCAACAGCTATGCACCGCTGGCGCCGACCTGGGGTGTGGACAACCGTACCGTGAGCCTGCGCGTGCCCGGCGGGCCGGCCAATACCCGACATATCGAACACCGCATCTGCGGCGCCGATGCCAACCCGTACCTGGCAGCCGCAGCCATTCTGGCCAGCATCCACCATGGCATCCGCCAGCAACTGGACCCCGGCGCCCCGGTGCAGGGCAACGGCTACGCCCAGGCCAAGACGCTGCTGCCCACCGACTGGCTGACCTCGCTGACCGCGCTGGAGCGCTCCAGCTGGGCGCGCGAAGCGTTCGGCGAGGCCTTCCTCGGGGTGTACCTGGCGGTCAAGCGCGCCGAGTACCGCCAGTTCATGGCCGAGGTCGGCGAGCAGGACTGGCGCTGGTACCTGACCCAGGCCTGAGCCCCCTATTCTTCAAGGAACACACCCATGAATGCAGCCCTCAACCACGGCACCGCCCAGCGCAGCGCCTCCTACTACACCGCCAGCCTGAACGACACCACCCAGTACCCGACCCTGCAGGGCACGGTCGAGGTCGACGTGGTGATCATCGGTGGCGGCTTCACCGGCGTGGCCAGCGCGGTGGAACTGGCCGAGCGCGGCCTGAAGGTGGCCATCGTCGAAACCAACCGTATCGGCTGGGGCGCCAGCGGGCGCAACGGCGGCCAGGTCACCGGCAGCCTGTCGGGTGACGAGGCCATGCGCAAACAGATGCGCAAGCGCCTGGGCGATGACGTGGACGATTTCATCTGGCAACTGCGCTTTCGCGGCCACGACATCATCCAGCAACGGGTCGAACGCTACGCCATCGACTGCGACCTCAAGCACGGCCACCTGCACGCGGCCATGAAGCCTGCGCACATGACCGAACTGCAGGCCTTCGCCGACGAAGCCCAGCGGCGCGGCATGGGCGAGCAGGTGCAGATGCTCGACCGCGAGGCTGTGCGCCAGCACCTGGACAGCCCGTTGTACCTGGGCGCGCTGAAGAACCTGCGCAACCTGCACCTGCACCCGCTCAACCTGTGCCTGGGCGAGGCGCGGGCGGCGCACCAGCTGGGGGCGCTGATCTTCGAGAACTCCGAAGTGCTGGAGATCGTGCATGGCGACAAACCTGCGGTGGTCACGGCCAAGGGCCGGGTCAACGCACGCCAGGTGATGCTGGCCGGCGACGTGTACCACAAGCTGGAAAAGCCCCAGCTCAAGGGCAAGATCTTCCCGGCCATGGGCGGCATCGTGACCACCACGCCACTGGGCGAGCTGGCCCGCAAGCTAAACCCGCAGGACCTGGCGGTGTACGACTGCCGCTTCGTGCTCGACTATTACCGCATGACCGCAGACGGGCGCCTGCTGTTCGGTGGCGGGGCCAATTATTCGGGACGTGATTCGCGGGATATCGCGGGGGAGCTGCGCCCGTGCATCGAGGCAACCTTTCCGGCGCTCAAGGGCGTGCCGATCGAGTTCCAGTGGAGCTGCGCGATGGGCATCGTGGTCAACCGCATTCCGCAGTTGGGCAAGCTGTCGGACAACGTGTGGTACTGCCAGGGGTATTCGGGGCATGGCATTGCCACCAGCCACATCATGGGCGAGATCATGGCCGAAGCGATCACCGGCACATTGAGCCGATTCGATACCTTTGCCGGCTGCAGCCACATCAAGGTGCCGATGGGCGATGTGCTGGGCAATCCATTGCTGGCGGCGGGGATGTGGTACTACCAGATGCTTGAGAAGCTGCGTTGAAAACATCGCGGGTCAAGCCCGCTCCCACAGGGATCACTACTGTCCTTGTGGGAGCGGGCTTGACCCGCGATGAGGCCCGAAGGTTAAACCTCAGGCGATCTTCTTGAGGCCCAGCTTCTTCAACTCCTCATCGCGCAACTCGCGCCGCAGGATCTTGCCCACGTTGGTGGTCGGCAAGGCATCGCGGAACTCGATCAGGCGCGGCACCTTGTACGCCGTGACATTGGCGCGCATGTGCTCCATCACCTGGTCCTTGGTCAGGGTCACACCCGGCCGCGCCACGATGAAGATCTTGATCAGTTCGCCCGATTTCTCGTCCGGCACGCCAATGGCGGCGCACTGCAACACGCCCGGCAGGGTCGCCAGCACGTCTTCGAGTTCGTTCGGGTAAACGTTGAAGCCAGACACCAGAATCATGTCCTTCTTGCGGTCGACGATGCGCATGTAGCCATCGGTCTGGATCACCGCGATATCACCGGTCTTGAGCCAGCCGTCGGCATCCAGGATCTCGGTGGTCGCCTCTTCGCGCTGCCAGTAGCCCTTCATCACCTGCGGGCCCTTGATGCACAGCTCGCCGATCTCGCCCAGCGCCAGCTCCTTGCCATTGTCGTCGATCACCTTGCACAGGGTCGACGGCAGCGGAATGCCGATGGTACCGATCTGGTTGTGCTCGGCCGGGTTGACCGCCGCCACCGGGCTGGTCTCGGTCATGCCGTAGCCTTCGCAGATGGAGCAACCGGTGACGCTCTTCCAGCGCTCGGCCACCGCCACCTGCAGGGCCATGCCGCCCGACAGGGTGAGCTTGAGCCCCGAGAAGTCCATCTTGCGGAAGGTCTCGTTGTTGCACAGGGCCACGAACAGGGTGTTCAGGCCGACGAAGCCGGTGAACTTCCACTTGGACAGTTCCTTGACCATCGCCGGCAGGTCGCGCGGGTTGCTGATCAGGATGTTGTGGCTGCCGATCAGCATCATCGCCATGCAATGGAAGGTGAAGGCATAGATGTGGTACAGCGGCAGCGGCGTGATCAGGACCTCGCAGCCCTCGCCCAGGTTCGAGCCCATCAGCGCACGGCATTGCAGCATGTTGGCCACCAGGTTGCGGTGGGTCAGCATCGCACCCTTGGCCACACCCGTGGTGCCACCGGTGTACTGCAGCACGGCGACATCGCCGCTGTCGGGGCTGACTTCGTTGACCGCCTTGCCCTGCCCCTTGGCCAGCGCATCGTTGAACTTGACGGCCTTGGGCAGGTGGTAGGCCGGCACCATCTTTTTCACGTACTTGATCACACTATTGATCAGCAGACGCTTGAGCGGTGGCAGCAGGTCGGCCACTTCGGTGACAATGATGTGCTTGACCTGGGTCTTGGGAACGACCTTTTCGGCCAGGTGGGCCATGTTGGCCAGGCACACCAGCGCCTTGGCACCGGAATCGTTGAACTGGTGTTCCAGCTCCCGCGCGGTGTACAGCGGGTTGGTGTTGACCACGATGAGCCCGGCGCGCATCGCACCGAAGACGGCCACGGGGTATTGCAATACGTTTGGCAGTTGTACCGCGATGCGGTCACCGGGCTGCAGGTCGGTATGCTGCTGCAGGTAGGCGGCAAACGCCCCCGACAGCTCATACAGCTCGCCATAGGTGAGGGTCTTGCCCAGATTGCTGAACGCCGGCTTGTCGGCGAAACGCTGGCAGGACTGCTTCAATACCGCTTGAATGTTCGGATACTCATCAGGATTGATTTGCGAGGCAACCCCGGCTGGGTACTTATCCTTCCAAAAGTGTTCGATCATGGAAGCCCACTCCTCCAGCAACAGCGAAATCTTCTCCGCAGTCGACGCGATTATTATTGATATGTGATGACGGATTGCTACAAACCGAAGCATCAGAAGCGCGCCGAGAGTAGCAGCTTTGCCAGAGGGCGCCTAGAGCCAAAGTGGGCCGCAAAGTCACATAAATGACTAACGAATACCCAGTAGTCATTTTTAGAGTAAAGGGTCTATTCAGCAAAAGCTTCGCCGGCAAGGCCGGCTCCTACACGGCAAAGTAGGAGCCGGCCTTGCCGGCGAATGGCTTTCAGGCGATATCGCGCAATTCCCGGCGCAGGATCTTGCCCACCGGGGTCATCGGCAGCGAATCGCGCAGCACGATCTGCTTGGGCACCTTGTAGCCGGTGAAGTTGGCCTTGCAGTAGGCCTTGAGCTCCTCGACGCTCACGCCGCCATCGCGTGGCACCACGAACAGTTTCACCGCCTCGCCGGAACGCTCGTCCGGCACTCCGATGGCCGCGCAGTTGGCCACCTTGGGGTGCGCCATCACCACGTCCTCGATCTCGTTGGGGTACACGTTGAAGCCCGACACGATGATCATGTCCTTCTTGCGGTCGACGATGCGCGTGAAGCCGTCCGGGTCGATCACTGCAATATCGCCGGTCTTGAGCCAGCCCTGCGCATCGAGCACCTCGGCGGTGGCGTCCGGACGCTGCCAGTAGCCCTTCATCACCTGCGGCCCCTTGATGCACAGCTCACCGCGCTCGCCCAGGGCCAGCTCGTTGCCGTCATCATCGATCACCTTGTACGCCGTATCGGGCAGCGGTATGCCGACCGTACCCAGGCGCGCCTGCTGGCCGTAGGGGTTGGTGCTGGCCACCGGCGAGGTTTCGGTCAGGCCATAGCCTTCGACGATGCGACACCCCGTGATGCTCTCCCAGCGCTCGGCAGTGGCCTTGACCAGCGCCGTGCCGCCGGAGTTGGTGACCTTCAGCGAGGAGAAATCCAGGTGCTTGAAATCCGGATTTTCCATCAGTGCCACGAACAGCGTGTTCAGGCCCAGCAATGCCGAGAAGCGCCACTTTTTCAGCTCTTTGACAAAGCCCGGTATGTCGCGCGGGTTGGTGATCAGCACGTTGTGATTGCCGGTGACCATCATGCACATGCAGTTCGCGGTGAAGGCATAGATGTGATACAGCGGCAGCGGCGCGATCATCACCTCCTGGCCTTCCTTGATCATCCTCTGCCCGTCCGGCCCCAGCTGCGAAAAGCACGCCAGCACCTGCAGCATGTTGGCCACCAGGTTGCCGTGGGTGAGCATCGCGCCCTTGGGCAGGCCGGTGGTGCCGCCGGTGTACTGCAGCACCGCCACGTCATCGAGCGTCACCTGCACCGGCTTGAGCGCATGGCCACGGCCCTGGCGCATCACCTGCCGGAACGGCACCGCCTGGGGCAGGTGATACGCCGGCACCATCTTCTTGACCCGCGCCACAACGGTGTTCACCAGCCAGCCCTTGGCCAGCGGCAGCAGGTCGCCCATCTTCGCCTCGATCAGCACCTCGATGCCGGTATCGGGCAGCACCTCCTGCACCAGCTTGCCGAACATGTTCAGGTACACCAGGGCACGGGCGCCGGAGTCCTTGAACTGGTGGCGCATCTCGCGCGCGGTGTACAGCGGGTTGGTGTTGACCACGATCAGCCCGGCGCGCATCGCGCCGAACACGGCAATCGGGTACTGCAGCACGTTGGGCATCTGCACCGCGATGCGATCACCCGGCACCAGGTCGGTGTGCTGTTGCAGGTAGCCGGCAAAGGCCGCGGACTGGCGATCCAGATCGGCGTAGGTCAGGGTGACGCCCAGGTTGGTGAACGCCGGGCGGTCGGCGAAGCGCTTGCAGGAGCGCTCGAACACCTCCAGCACCGACTTGTAGACAGTCAGGTCGATATGTGAGGGCACGCCCGCGGGGCGCTTGTCATTCCAGAAGTCAGCTTGCATTTATTCTTGTCCTCATTCCTGAGCCTGTGGGCTGCCTGCATGCAGAAAATCGCATCGTGTGCCGACGTTAGCAGTTAAGCCGCAGGGGGCAAACATGCCAAGACCTGTCATTAACATTCTGAATCTTGTTGCCATCATCCGTTCAATTACACAAATGGGCTATACACTTGCAGGATCAGCCACTTGCGCAAGGGAACCGCCATGAACCACGACGTGTTCTGGCTGCCGGCCAGCAACCATTGCAGCCTGCATGTGTATCAATGGCTGCCCGCCGCGCCGATCCGGGCCGTGGTGCTGCTGGCCCATGGCATGGCCGAGCATGCCGGGCGCTACCAGCGCCTCGGGCAGGCACTGAGCGCTGCCGGCTTCGCGCTGTATGCCCACGACCAGCGCGGCCACGGGCGCACCGCCGAACACGGCACCCTGGGGCTGTTCGCAAGCCACCAGGGCTGGGACAGCGTGGTCAACGACCTGGCCAGCCTGGCCCAGCACATCGGCCAGCAGCACCCGGGCGCCCCGCTGTTCCTGTTCGGCCACAGCATGGGCAGCTACATCGTCCAGGCCTACCTGCTGCACCACAGCGCCAGCCTGCAGGGGGCGGTGCTCAGCGGCTCCAACTTCCAGCCACCGGCGCTGTACCGCGCGGCCTGCGTGATCGCCCGCCTCGAAGCCTGGCGCCAGGGCCCGCTGGGACGCAGCGCCCTGATCGACTGGCTGTCGTTCGGTTCGTTCAACAAGGCGTTCAAGCCCAACCGCACGGCCTTCGACTGGCTCAGCCGCGACAGCGCCGAGGTCGACGCCTACGTGGCCGACCCGCTGTGCGGGTTTCGCTGCACCAACCGCCTGTGGGTCGACCTGCTGATGGGCCTGGAACACATCAGCCAGCCGCGGCACCTGGCACAGATCGATCCCAACCTGCCGATCCTGGTGATGGGCGGCGAATGTGATCCGGTGAGCGCCGGCAAGCGTCTGAAGGATCTGGTCGGCGCCCTGCGCCTTGCCGGCAATCAGCGCGTGCAATTGCAGCTCTACCCGCAGGCACGCCATGAACTGCTCAACGAAACCAACCGTGACGAGGTGACGGCGGCGCTCATCGCCTGGCTCGAGCAGGCGCTGACCCAGGGTCGCCCGGCCCGCAGCGAGTGATACAGTACGCACCTTGTCCGAACCTTGAAGGAAACAGCCTGCATGACCCAGGTCACCAACACGCCTTACGAAGCCCTCGAAGTGGGCCAGACCGCCAGCTTCAGCAAGACGGTCGAAGAACGCGACATCCAGCTGTTCGCCGCGATGTCCGGTGACCACAACCCGGTGCACCTGGATGCCGAATTCGCGGCCAGGAGCATGTTCAAGGAACGCATTGCCCACGGCATGTTCAGCGGCGCGCTGATCAGTGCCGCAGTGGCCTGCGAACTGCCCGGCCCCGGCACCATCTACCTGGGCCAGCAGATGAGCTTCCAGAAGCCGGTGAAGATCGGCGACACCCTGACCGTGCGCCTGGAAATCCTCGAGAAGCTGCCCAAGTTCCGCGTGCGCATTGCCACCCGCGTGTTCAACCAGCACGACGAACTGGTGGTGGACGGCGAAGCCGAGATCCTCGCCCCGCGCAAGCAGCAGAGCGTCGACCTGGTGAGCCCGCCGCCGATCACCATCGGCTGATAGCGGCCCATGGCGCTGGTTACCGAGCACCTGCAGGCGGGCGGCCTGGTCGAGGCCTACTGGGTCAGGGCCAGCGCCGCCAGCTTTCCGCGTCATGCCCATGACGAGTATGTGCTGGGCGTTAACCTGAGCGGTTGCGAGCAGATCTGGCTGGACGGACGTGAGCTGCAGGCGGCGCCGGGTCAGGTGACCCTGTACAACCCGCTGGCGGTGCAGGCCTCCACCTTCGACCCGGCAGGCGTGGAGTACATCAGCCTGCACCTGGCACCCGAGGCGGTAGCCCGGTTGGTCAGCCAGAACAACCTGAACAGCCCGCTGTTCGAGCAAGGCGTGTTCGACCAGCCTGCGCTGTGCCAGGCGATCGTGGCCTTCGCCCGTGCGCCGGCACACTCCGGCCATCAGGAGGAAGCCTTGTTGGCCCTGCTGGCGCAATGGCTGGAGCAGTCGCCCGGCAGGCCCGGCGAATACAGCCACGCATTGGCCCAGGCGCTGCAGTTCATGCGCCAGCACCTGGGGCACAAGCTTGAGCTGGACGAGCTTGCGCAGGTGGTCGGGTTGAGCAAGTACCACTTCGTGCGCAGCTTCAAGAAGGCCACAGGGCTGGCACCGCTGCAGTACCACATGCAACTGCGCCTGATCGAGGCACGCCGTTGCCTGCGCGCCGGCCTGCACCCGCTGGACGTGGCCCAGCTTCTGGGCTTCTACGACCAGAGCCATTTCATCAACAGTTTTCGCCGGGTAATGGGCGCCACGCCCCATCATTACTGGCAGGCGTTCAAGCCTTCATAAGCAAAAGAGCTGCTGGCGCAGCCCTGACCGGTCAATGCGGCAAAAAGCCTGCCGTCCCGTCCTTGGAACGTTTTGCCGTGCGTTTTTCCTTGGCGGTTTTGGCGGGTTTCTTCTTGACCGATTTTTTCGCATCCAGACCTTTCATGACAGGCCCTCCGCTGAGCGCGACACCTGCTTGCCGGTGACCGACTGATTATAGACCCGCCCCGGCGACCGGCGCGGCGAGGATGAATTCGCGGTAGCCCGATACGATCACGTACACCGCGAAATAGCAGAAGATGCCCGCCGAGGCCAGGTACGACCAGGTCAGCAGCCGGTCGCCCAGCAGGCGCCCGCCGTGGCTGGCCAAGGTGCACAGCGACGCGCACCACAGCAGCCCGGCAATGAAGAACCCGCTGAGAAACAACCCGGCCTCGAGCATGCCGCCTGCGCCGGAGCGCGAGATCAGCACCCCGCCGACCGCGGCAAACCACAGGATCGCGCTGGGCGAAGACATGGCCAGAAAGATGCCGCGCAGAAACTCGCGCCAGGGCGATTCGCGCACCATCTGCTGGCTGGTGTCCATATGCGCATTGCCGCGCCAGGCGGCCAGCAGCATCTTCAGTGCAAACCACACCAGCAAAAGCGAACCGCCCACCCACAACACCCAGCGCACGCTGGTGAACTGCAGCAGCACGGTCATGCCGAGCAATGCCGCCACGGCATAGATCAGATCCCCCACACAGGTGCCCAGCCCCAGCCAGAAGCCCTGCAGAAAACCGCGCTGCATGGCCAGGGTGATCATGGCGATATTGGCCACGCCGATATCCAGGCACAACGACAGGCTGAGAAGAAATCCGTTGGAAAATGGCATGAACGCTCGACTACCGACGATGAAGGGCAGGCGCCATTAGACTCAGTGAGGGAGGGTGGTGTATTGGAAGAAATTGCCGTACTCAGGCCCGCGCGGCCCGCTCGAAGACCTCATCGGCCCATTGATTGAGACTCTTGCCTGCAGCCTGCGCCGCGATGCTGGCAGCGGCGTGCACCTCTGGCCGGATACGCAGCATCACCTTGCCAGAAGCCGGTTTCTCGGGAGCGATGCCCTGTTCAGCACAATCGGCCAGGTAGTCTTCAAGCGCCAGGCTAAACGCTTCATGCAGCGCACTCACGGAGCTTGCGTGAAAACTGATGATGTCTCGAACCCCGAGTACCCGCCCGACGAAGATATCGTCGCGTGCGTCGTATTCGACACGGGCCGAATAGCCCTTGTAAGTCATGCTGCTCATACCTGAACTCCTGCCCGCGAGAGAAATTCACGAGCTTCTTCAACCTGATATCGCTTGGCCTCTTTGCCTGGGTGCGGGCGGTGGCAGCGCCACTGCTGATCGCCCAGCACCAGCTTGAGCCTTGAGCCCTCACGCTCGATGACCCGCCCCCCAAGATGGAGAACCAGCGCTTCAATATCGGAGAAGACCACAGAAGAAAGGGTCGGTATCCGAAAAATGGCATCGAGGGTCTTTCGATATCGATTGTTCATCGGAAAATGCTATCAAAATAAGATAGCATTTTTCCAAAGGAGTCATTCAGGATCTTTCAGTGACCCGCCAGCACCTGCGCATACCGCTCCCGGTCGATATTGGCGCCACTGAGCACCACTGCCACCTTGCGCCCCTGCTGGCGCTCGCGCTCCTGCAACAACGCCGCCAGCCCCGCCGCACCGGCGCCTTCGGCGGTGTTGTGCGTGTCTTCGTGGAAGATGCGCATGGCGTTGGCGATTTCAGGGTCGCTGACGCGCACCACCCGCGCCGCGCCCTGGCGGATGATCTCGAACGCCTCGGGCAAGGGCATACGGCATGCCATGCCGTCGGCGAAGGTGTTGGCGGTTTCGGTGGTGACGATGCGGTTCTGCTCGAAACTCGAGGCAAAGGCATCGGCCTCGGTGGACACCACCCCGACGATCTCGGTGTGCAGCCCCAGCAGGTCACGGGTACGAATCAGCCCGCAGATGCCCGAGCCCATGCCGATCGGCACGTACACGCAGTCCAGCGCCGGTACGGCCTCGAACAGCTCCAGCGCGTAGGTGGCCACGCCGCGGATCAGGTCCGGGTGGAACGGCGGCACGCTTTCATAGCCGTGCACCTGCGCCAGTCGCGCCGCCTCGGCCCGTGCCAGGTCGAAATCGGCGCCATGCTCCACCAACTGCGCACCCAGCGCGCGCATGGCGGCATTCTTTTCTCGCGAGTTGCCCTCGGGCACCACGATGATGATCGGCAACCCGGCACTGCGCGCCGCCAGCGCCAGGCTCTGCCCGTGGTTGCCACGGGTGGCGGTGACCAGCCCGCGCACCGTGGGTGAGCGCGCCAGCAGCGCCTGCACGTACAGCAGCCCGCCGCGAACCTTGAAGGCACCGGTGGGCGCGTGATTCTCGTGCTTGACCCACACCTGGCAGCCCACGCGTTCGGCCAGGCGCGGCCAGGCGTACTGGGGCGTGGCAGGAACGCGGGTGTGTACCAGGCGGGCAGCGTCGCGCAGGGCGGACAGGTCGAACATGAGGCACCTCGATGGCCAGGGGAATTGACCTGATCCTAGTCGCGCCGCATTGTATGGGTGAATCCTTATATTGCATGGCCAACAATAAATGTGGACCCCCACCCTAGGCGACACCTCCCTGCCCCGCTACCTCGAACTGGTCGAGGCGATTGCGCGGGCGATCGAAAGCGGCGAGCTGAAAGTGGGCGAGCGCCTGCCGCCGCAGCGGCGCCTGGCCTGGAACCTGGGCCTGAACCCCAGCACCACCCAGCAGGCGTACCGCGAGGCAGCGGCCCGGCACCTGGTGTCCGGGGAGGTAGGGCGAGGCACCTACGTGCTGGCGGGCAGCAAGGAAGCCACGCTGTTCCGCCTCAAGCAACCCGGCCAGCAAGCGACGCAGATCGACCTGTCGACCAATGTGCCGGTGGCCGACGACAGCAACCCCGACCTGGCGCATGCCTTGCGCCATCTGCTGGAACAAGGCCCTGCCGGCCAGCTCGAGCATTACCTGGGTGCCGAACAGTTGCTGCGCGGGCGCCTTCAGGGCGCCGCCTGGCTGCGCCGGCGCGGCCTGCAACTGGACGAGCGCCAGGTGCTGCTGTGCGGCGGTGCCCAGCTGGGGTTGTTCAACGTGCTGCTTTCGCTGTGCCAGCCAGGAGACGCCGTGATGGTCGAGGCCTTGACCGCACCCGGTATCAAGGCGGCCTGTCGACAGTTGCGCCTGCCGTTGCACGAGGTTGCGCTGGACGGCCAGGGCATCCTGCCCGACGACCTGGACCGTGTCGCACGGGCCACCGGCGCGCGGGTCGTGGTGCTGACGCCGACCCTGCAGAACCCCACCGGCGCCTGCATGGGCGCTGCGCGCCAGGCCGCCATTGCCGCAGTGATCGAGCGCCATGCCCTGACCTTGATCGAGGATGATGTCTACGGTGCCCTGGCCGATACCCCGGCGCTGCTGGCACAGGTGGGCGGGCGCGGCGTGCTGGTCACCAGCCTGTCGAAGAGCGTCGCGGCCGGTTTGCGCCTGGGCTGGATCGTCGGCAGCGCCGAGTTGCTGGCGCGCATCGACCCGCATGCCCAGGCAACACACTGGCCGGTGTCGCCGCTGGACCTGGAGATCGCCTGCCGCTGGATCGATGACGGCACCGCGGCGCGACGCGTGGCTTGGCAGCGTGAAGAAGTGGGTCAGCGCTGGCGGATGGCCAGGCGGATACTGGGCAAGGCATTGGTGGGGGATGTGCCTTCGCCGCATGTCTGGGTCAACGGTGTGCACGCTGCAGCGTGCCGTGATGCCGGCGTGGCAGTGGTGCCAGCCGAGGTGTTCGCGGTGCGCCAGGGCGACCGGGCAGCGGTGCGCATCAGCCTGTCGGCGGCGCAGAGCCGGGCGCAGTTGAAGCAGGCGCTGGAAAGGGTGGCGGAAGTGGTTTCAGGGTGAGCGGGCCGCCCCTTCGCCGACAAGGCCGGCTCCTGCAGTGAACGCGGTACCGGTGCCGGCGAAGAGGCCCTCCAATTCAATCGCAACATCCGGAGTGAAACCCCAGTCACCTTTTCTACACTGAACCTGCTCCCTTACCCACGGAAACCGGCATGAACCCGCTGTTCTACACCCAGGCCTGCGCCCACCTGACCAGCCTCGACCCGATCTGGGCCGCGCATATCGAGCGCATCGGCCCATGCCTGCACCAAACGCTGCCCACCCGCGACCCGTATCAGGCGCTGGTCAGGTCGATTGCCTACCAGCAATTGCACACCAGGGCCGCCGAAGCGATCCTGCGGCGGTTCCTGGCGCTGTACCCCGGGCAGGCCTTCCCCAGCCCCGAGCAACTGCTGGCCACCGCGCCCGAGCAACTGCGTGCCTGCGGGTTTTCCGCGAGCAAGCTGGCCACTATCCAGGGCATCGCCCAGGCTCGCCTCGACGGCCTGGTACCCGACCATGAGCTGGCCCGCCGTCTCGACGAAACCAGCCTGATCGAGCGCCTGACGCAACTGCGCGGGGTTGGACGCTGGACCGTGGAGATGTTGCTGATCTACACCCTTGAACACATGGACACCCTGCCCGCCGATGACTTCGGCGTGCGCGAAGGCTACCGTCGCCTGTTCGCCCTGCCCGCCCAGCCCACGCGCAAACAGATGCTGGAACTGGGCGCCCCGTGGAGCCCGTATCGCACCGTGGCCGCCTGGTACCTGTGGCGCGTACCCGCCACCGGCTGAAATCCGGGCGAATTCCACCGCAAGACCCGGAGTGCCGCCCCGCACGGCACCACCTACCCTCACCACATTGCCCTCAGCCAAGAGCCACACGCCATGCCCCGCATACCTTCGATCGATGTCAACGACCCACGCTGGCAAGCCGTGCTGGCCCGCGACGCCGCGGCGGATGATGATTTCGTCTATGGGGTTCGCACCACCGGGGTCTACTGCCGCGCCTCCAGCCCGTCACGGTTGCCGCGCCCGGAGAACGTCGAGTTCTTCGACACTGCCGCCCAGGCCGAGGCCGCCGGCTATCGCCCCAGCCGACACTACGCCGCCGACCCGCGCCAACTGGCCGAGCAGCATGCCACCCAGGTCACCCGGGCCTGCCAACTGATCGAAACGGCCGAGGTCGAGCCCAGCCTCAAGCAAGTGGCCGCCCATGTCGGCATGAGCCCGTATCACTTCCACCGGGTGTTCAAGGCCGCGACCGGCCTCACCCCCAAGGCCTACGCCAATGCCAGACGCGCGCACAAGGTACGCCGGCAGCTTGAGCAGCCGGGCTCGATCACCGACGCCCTGTACAAGGCTGGCTACAACTCCAACAGCCGTTTCTACGAAGACAGCAACGCCCGGCTGGGCATGACCCCGGCCGCCTATCGCGCGGGCGGCGCCAATGCCTCGATCCGCTTTGCCATTGCCCAGTGCTCACTCGGCGCGCTGTTGGTGGCCCAAAGCGAGCGCGGGGTGTGCGCCATCCTGCTCGGCGACGACCCCGAGGCGTTGCTGCACGACCTGCAGGACAAGTTTCCCAAGGCCGAACTGATTGGCGCCGACGCCGAATTCGAGCAGTGGGTGGCCAAGGTGGTGGGGTTCATAGAAGCGCCCGCCCTGGGCCTGGACCTGCCACTGGACCTGCGCGGCACGGCCTTCCAGGAGCGGGTGTGGCAGGCGTTGCGCAGCATCCCGGCAGGCAGCACCGCCAGCTACGCCGAGATCGCCCAGCGCATTGGCGCGCCCAGGGCAGTCAGGGCGGTGGCCCAGGCGTGCGCCGCCAACAGCCTGGCGGTGGCAGTGCCCTGTCATCGGGTCGTACGCAGTGATGGCAACCTGTCCGGCTACCGCTGGGGCGTGGAGCGCAAGCAGGCGCTCCTGGCCCGGGAACAACAGCCCAGTGACCTGTAATGATCAGCCCTGGCTGCAGCCATCGCCCATGGCGCGGTACTCGATGGTGTGGCGCTGGCCCTGATGGTCTTCATAGGTCATGGTGGCCGGCACCACTTCGCAGACATTGGGCAGGGTCGAGAGGCTGATCACCCGGGCGATGTCCAGGTTGGTCGAATAGTCATATTGCTCGACCACCGGCTGCGCAGCAGCGGTCTTGACCTCGTCCGCCAAGGCGAACGAAGAGACACCCACCAATACAAGTGCAAGTAAGGTTTTCATGGTATTAGGCCTGCAAAGCAATCAAACGAAGTGTTTGACTTCATCAGCCGAGTTGGCGCGGAGAAGTTGTCATATCAACGAATGGACATAACACGAAGTACCGATCCCGTTACGCTTCTAGTTGCTGGGATGGGTCAAGTTTATAAGGTTGCGAAGGTGGTTGAAGCCCGAAGCCAGACATTCACTGTTACCGCCTCGGTAACAATAACAGCACGACAAGCCCTCGACAGCCTACCCAAGCCCGTGTAAAAGCCCGTGCCAGAGCCCTTGCTGGAAACCGCCGTGAGTGAAATACGCTACAGCCTGCTAAGCGCTGCCGAGCGCCCTTTGCTGAACAAATTCTATCGCGCCGAAGGTACGGCCATGCGTGCCAGTGCCAAGGGCGAGGCCTGGGTGGCGCGTGCGGGTGAGCTTGTCGCCGCAGTGAACATGAGCGCGGTAACCGAGGGGTTCTGGCTGACCGGCTTGCTGGTGGCACCCGCCTGGCGCGGCCGGCGCATTGCACGACAACTGATCGAGCATGCCTGCGCCGGCAAGCCGGGCACGGTGTGGCTGTTCTGCCACCCGGACCTGCTGGCCTTCTACCAGCCACTGGGGTTCAGCCCTGCCGGCGCACTGCCGCTGCAGCTCAATGAGCGCCTGGCGCGCTATCAGCGCAGCAAATCGTTGATCGCGTTGGCGCGGGATCAGTCGTCGCTGGCCGGGTCCAGCCCCGGGAACAGCACCTCGGTATAACCGAACTTGCTGAAGTCATGAATGCGCGAGGGGTACAGGCGACCGATCAGGTGATCGCATTCGTGCTGCACCACCCGCGCATGAAAACCCTCTGCCGAGCGCTCGATGGGCTGGCCCTGCGGGTCGACCCCGCTGTAGCGAATGTGCCGGTAGCGGCTGACCACGCCGCGCAGGCCGGGCACCGACAGGCAGCCCTCCCAGCCATCCTCGACCTCGGTGCCCACCGGGGTGATCACCGGGTTGAGCAGAATGGTCTGCGGCACGGGCTCGGCATCCGGGTAGCGCTCGCTACGCTCGAAGCCGAAGATCACCAGTTGCAGGTCGACCCCGATCTGCGGCGCCGCCAGCCCCACGCCGCCCACGTGCTGCATGGTGTCGAACATGTCGGCAATCAGCTGCTCCAGCTCGGCAGTGCCGAACAGGCGGGCCGGTACGGGCGGTGCAACGCGCAACAGGCGCTCGTCGCCCATCTTCAGGATTTCACGAATCATGCGGGGCTCGGCTCACGGGTTCAGGCGCGGAATCGGACGGGATGGAGTGATCGCGCCCCAGCCCGGAAACATGCTTTTTATCATGTTCCGGCGCATCGTCGTCGGGCATTTCCTTCTCGCCAGGGTCCTTGCCTTCGGCCGACATGTGCTCGATCACCGCATTCATCTCCGCCCCCAGCAGCAATACTGCGGCAGAAATATAGAAGTACAGCAACAGCACGATGATCGCACCGATGCTGCCGTACATCGCGTTGTAGTCGGCAAACGTCTTGACGTAGTAGCCAAACCCCAGCGACGCGATGATCCACACCACCACCGCCAGTACCGAGCCGGGGGTGATGAAGCGAAACTCCTGCTCCACATCGGGCATCACGTAATAGATCAATGCCACCGCCACCATCATCAGGATGATGATGGCCGGCCAGCGCAGGATGGTCCACAGCGTGACGATGAACTCCTGCATGCCTACCTGCGAGGCGATCCACTCCATCACCTGCGGGCCGAGCACCATCAAGGCGGCGGCGGCCAGCAGCATGCCGGCGATTCCGACGGTATACAGCACCGACAGCGGGATGCGCTTCCACACCGGGCGCCCTTCCACCACGTCATACGCGGCGTTCATCGCGCTCATCATCAGGCGCACGCCCGCCGACGCGGTCCACAGGGCGATCACGATACCTACCGAGAGCAGCCCGCCCTTGGATTGCTGCAACTGGTCGATCACCGGGTTGACCTGCTCCAGCGCCTGGGGCGGCAACACCAGTTCCGACTGCAGGCGCAGCCAGGTGAAGAAGTCGGGCAAATGCAGAAACCCGATCAGGGCGATCAGGAACAGCAGGAAGGGGAACAGCGAAAACAGCATCTGGTAGGCCAGGGCCGACGCATAGGTGGACATCTCGTCATCGAGAAACTCGCTTACCGTGCGCACCAGAACACGATGCAACGGCAGGCCGTGCAAGTTGGGGAAAATCATAGCGTCTCCTTTCGCCGCTCCACTGTCATAGGCAGTAATCCAAGCGTTGGGGGGTGTTTTACCTGACGTTAGTCTAGTAGACCACGTCTGTGAGGTTACGATTGATTGCCACAGACAGCAGAACGGCCACCCGAAGATGGCCGTTATCGGCTACACGCGCAGCCGGTCAGGGCTTTTTCACAGCATCCTTGACCGCATCCTTGGCCTTGCCCACTGCCTGCTGGGTTTCGCCCTTGACTTCCTGGGCCTTGCCCTCGGCGCGCAGTTTATCGTTATCGGTCACCTTGCCCACGCCTTGCTTGATGTTGCCTACCGCTTCGTTGGCCAAGCCTTTTGCTTTGTCCGAAGTGCTGCTCATGGCATTTCTCCTGAAGGGGAACAGATAGCTGTCAGTGTCGACAGTCAATGGACCCGCCCGCTTCTGCGAGAGTTTCAAATATTTTTGTGCGGTGTGGATTCCCACAATGGATAAACAGCGGGCGAATATCGCACCCAATCGTGCCTGGCCTGCGCCAGGGGCTGTCGGCTTTGCCTAGAATCGGGCACCAGCGCCCTGCAGCCCGGGCGCGATAAAAACAACAGACACAGTGATCACTACCCATGCGTATCTCCCCCTTGCTGGCAGCCCTGCTGCTGGCCGTACCTGCCCATGCCCTGCACGCAGCACCTGCCGTACAGCCCGCCGCCCTGACCACCCTGGTGGTCGATCGCTATGCCGACGACGAGCAGCCCGGCAGCCTGCGCTGGGCCATCGAGCGCAACAACCAGGCGCCCGGCACCTACCGGATCGAGATCCGCCCGGTCGGCCAGCCGCCCTACGTGATCAAGCCCGCTTCGGCCCTGCCGCCGATTCTCGGCCCGGTCAGCCTCGAAGGTGCGGCCTGGAAGCGCAGCGGCGAGTACATCGCCATCGACGGTTCGGCCTATATCGTCGGCAACGGCACGCGCGCATGCCCTGGCGCCGTGCCCGGACAGTTCGGCACCAATGTGCGCACCACCACCGGCCCGGGGCTGGTGATACGCGATACCCAGGGCGTGGAGATTTCGGGCCTGGATGTGCGTAATTTCTGCATCGGCATCCTGGTCAACCGCGCCAGCCACAACGTCATCCAGGACAACCGCATCACCGCCAACAAGGGTGGCGCCGGCATCATGCTGACCGGCGACGACGGCCAGGGCAATTCGACCGCCACCACCACGGTGAACAACAAGGTGCTGCGCAACCAGCTGGTGGACAACGGCGACGGCCTGGAGCTGACCCGCGGCGCGGCGTTCAACCTGGTGGCCGACAACCTGTTTCGCTCCACCCCGGCCAACGCGGAGCCCTCCCAGGGCATCGAGATCCTGTGGGGCAATGACAACACGGTGGTGCGCAACCGCTTCGAGGACTATTCCGACGGTCTGCAGATCAACTGGGGCCAGCGCAATTACCTGGGGGCCAACACCTTTACCGGCAACTCCATTGGCGTGAGCGTCAGCGGTGCGGGCAACATCCTCGATGGCAACCTGATCCACGGCAACCGCATCGGCGTGGCGCTGCGCCCGGAGCCGACCTCCACCAGCAACCGCCTGACCGCCAACCGCATCTGGAGCAACAGCCAGGATATCCGGCGCTGCGAAGCGGGCGGTTCGTGCGTGCCCGATCAGCGCACCGGTGCCATCGTGTTTTCGGTGCCGGCGCTGGAGCATGCGATCTATGTGGGCTCGCGTGGCATCGGTGTCGACCCGTCGGGCACCAACCGGGCGATCATCTGCACCGACAAGGCCGCACCGCAGGGTTGCCAGCCGGTACCCAATCACGATCAGGCGGCCCCGCTGCTCAAGGCAGTCAAAGGTGACCGCTTGCTGGGCCAGGTGAGTGGCGAGCCCGACAGCCTGTTGCGGGTGGAGGTGTTCGGCAATGCTGACTCAAAGGCCAGTGAAGCGGAGCAGTATCTGGGCGAAGTGATGGTGGCGACGGATGCCAGGGGTCAGGCGCAGTTCGAGTATGTATTGCCGCAAGCAGATGGGCTGCAGGCGTTCACCGCGACGGTCACCCGGTCCGACGGGGCCACCTCGGAGTTGAGCAAGGCGCTGGCGCGCTGAGGACCGCGGGGCGGCCATTCGTCGGCAGGGATTGTCTGCAAATGGTCGGCCCTGTCAGCAGGCCCCGCTTTAGTTTTCAGCGCAATCCCAGCACAATGGCCGACCTTTCAAGCGTCACCCGTAGGAACCTGCATGAAACTCGACAAACCCACCGCCATCGCCCGTCGCAACCAGGCGCTGGAACGCCCTGTGCTCAACAGCGACAACACCCTGTTTGCCGTGCTCGATACCAAGCGCAGCCTGTGGTGGTTCGATGTGCCGGTGAAGCTGGTGCTGCCCAAGAGCGTGGCCGACTGGGTCAACCTGCTGCTCTACACCCCGGAGACCGACCAGTTGCAGCACCTCAAGGTGCCGGTCAACTTCCTGCGTGCGCACCTGGAGAAGATGGAAGTACGCAAGCCGGGCAAGCGTCGCTCGACCATCAGCCTGGCGCTGAGCGCCGACCGCGACTCGCTGCTGCAGGACTTGCGTCCAGGCGGCGAAAACCTGAGTTTTGCCGCCTTCGTGCAGGTCTGATCAGACCAGTTCGATGCGGTCGGCGTGAATCACGATGCGCCCGTCCTTGTACAGGGCGCCGATCGCTTTCTTGAAATTGCCCTTGCTCACCCCGAACAGGTCGCTGATCACCTGCGGGTCGCTCTTGTCGCTGACCGGCAGCACGCCGTTGGCGGCCTTGAGCTTGTCGAGGATCTTGTCGTTCAGCGTGCTGGCCAGGGCCTGGCCGACCGGCTGCAGGCTCAGGGCGATCTTGCCGTCGCTGCGCAGCTCCTTGATGTAGCCCTTCTCCTGCTTGCCCGAACGCAAGAACTTGAACACTTCGTTCTTGTGGATCAGGCCCCAGTGCTTGTTGTTGATGATGGCCTTGAACCCCATCGGGGTTTCCTCGACCACCAGCAGGTCGACTTCCTGGCCCACGCTGTAGTTGGCCGGCAGCTTGTCGAGGTAGCGGTCCAGGCGCGCGGTGGCGGTGATGCGCCGGGTGCGCTTGTCGAGGTAGGCATGCACCACGCAGTACTCGCCCGCCTTCATCTGGCGTTTTTCTTCGGAGTACGGCATCAACAGGTCCTTGGGCAGGCCCCAGTCGAGGAAGATGCCGATGCTGTTGATTTCCACCACCTTGAGGCTGGCGAACTCGCCCACCTGCAGTTTGGTCTTCTCGGTGGTGGCGATCAGCTTGTCTTCGCTGTCGAGGTAGACGAAGACGTTGAGCCAGTCCTCGACCTCGGTGGGCGTGTCCTTGGGGATGTAACGGTTGGGCAGCAGGATCTCGCCGTCCGCCCCGCCGTCCAGGTACAGACCGAAATCCGTGTGCTTGACCACTTGCAAAGTGTTGTAACGCCCAACTAAAGCCATTTGCTGAAATCCTCGTTGCGAGGCTGGCATTCTACACGCTACGGGAACCGCCAGGCGCGCCGTTGTTCTATAAACACAAGCACGCCCCTGCAAGGATATGCACCCATGGATGCCTGCCTGTCCACGTTGTTTCGCTGCCTTTCGCTGCTGGTGCTGTCGACGCTGCTGCTGGTCGGCTGCAACCGCATGGACCTCGCCTACCGCAACCTCGATGTACTGGTGCCCTGGTCGCTGAGCGACTACCTGAGCATGAATCGCCAGCAGAAAGGCTGGCTGGACGAACGACTCAAGGCGCACCTGGCATGGCATTGTCGTACACAGCTGCCGGGCTATCTGACATGGCTGGGCGATATTCGACAGATGGTCGCGCACAACGAGGTCACCGACGCGCAGCTAAGGCTGCGCACCGAGCAGGCCAAGCAGGCCATCGCCGAGGTGGCCGACCAGATCATGCCGTCGGCCACGCAGCTGCTGCGCGGCATGGACGACCAACAGGTCAGCGACATGCGCGAGGCGTTTGCCGAAGACATTCGCGAGCGCGAGGCCAAGTACGTGAAGACGCCGCTGGCCAGGCAGATCGAGCAGCGCCAGCAACGCATGGAAAAACGCCTGACGCCATGGCTGGGCGAACTGAACCCGCAGCAGCGCCTGCGCGTGGCGCAGTGGTCACAGGCGTTGGGCGAACAGAACCGTCAGTGGATCGCCAACCGCGCACACTGGCAGGCGCAGTTCACTGCGGCGATGGAGCAACGGCGCAGCGAGGCATTCGAACCAAGGCTGGAACAACTGCTCAAGCAGCGCGAAAGCCTGTGGACGCCGGAGTACCGCATGGCCTACCAGCGTACCGAACAGGAGGCGCGCAGCCTGCTGGTGGACCTGATGGCGCAGAGCAGCGAGCAGCAACGTCAGCACCTGCAGGGCAGGCTGGCCAAGGTGCAGCAGGACTTCAGCAAGCTCAAGTGCCTGCAATCCTGAACCGATTCGCCGGCAAGGCCGGCGAAGCTGCTCAGTTCTCCCGGCACTTGCGCCGGTACGGGAACACATCGATCACCTTCCCCTCCCGTATCGCCGCCTGCAGCCCCTTCCAGTAATCGGCGTCATACAACTCGCCATGCAGCTGGCTGAACAGGCGCCGCTGGCCGATATCGGCAAACAGGAACGGCGGGAACTCCTCGGGGAACACGTCCAGCGGCCCGATCGAGTACCACGGCTCACTGGCCATCTCGTCCTCGGGGAAACGCGGCGGCGGGATATAGCGGAAGTTGGCTTCGGTCAGAAAGCAGATCTCGTCATAGTCATAGAACACCACCCGCCCATGCCGGGTAACGCCAAAGTTCTTCAGCAGCATGTCGCCGGGGAAGATGTTCGCCGCCGCCAATTGCTTGATCGCCAGCCCGTAGTCCTCCAGCGCCTCGCGCACCTGGGCCTCGTTGGCGTTTTCCAGGTACAGGTTCAGCGGGGTCATGCGCCGCTCGGTCCAGCAGTGGCGGATAAGCACCGTGTCGCCCTCCACCACCACGGTCGACGGCGCCACTTCCAGCAACTCGGCCAGGCACTCGGGCTCGAACTTGCCCAGCGGGAAGCGAAAGTCGGCGAACTCCTGGGTATCGGCCATGCGCCCCACGCGGTCGACGCTCTTTACCAGGCGGTACTTCTCGATGACCGTGGCGCGGTCGACACTCTTGGACGGCGAGAAGCGGTCCTTGATGATCTTGAACACGGTGTTGAAGCCCGGCAGGGTGAACACGCTCATGACCATGCCGCGCACGCCGGGGGCCATGATGAAGCGGTCGTCGGTACTGGCCAGGTGGTTGATCAGCGCCCGGTAGAACTCGGACTTGCCGTGCTTGTAGAAACCGATGGAGGTGTACAGCTCGGCGATGTGCTTGCCCGGCAGGATGCGCTTGAGAAAGCCCACGAACTCGGCCGGCACCGGCACATCGACCATGAAGTACGAGCGAGTGAACGAGAAGATGATCGACACATCGGCTTCATCGGTGATCAGCGCATCGATTTCGATGCCGTGGCCTTCGTGGTGCAGCAGCGGAATCACCAGCGGCCACTGTTCATCGTGGGTGAACAGCCGGCCCACCAGGTAGGCCCCCTTGTTGCGATAGAGCACCGAGGAAAACAGCTCCACCTGCAGTTGCGGGTCCTTGCACACCCAATCGGGCAGGTTCTCGCGCAACTGCGCCTCCAGGCGCGCCAGGTCGCCAGGCAGGTCGGCGAAGGGCACCGCGAAGGCGTAGTCGGCGAAGACCTGCGCGAGCATCTCGCCCAGCCCGCCCTGGGGGCGGTAGGTGCGGGTCTGCGCGGCGCGCTCATGGGCGCGCAGTGCCGGGCGCGTGGTATGGATGAACATGCAGCCGTCGCTGATCAGGTCATGGCTGAACAGGCTGCAGAAGATCGAGTTGTACCAGGTTTCGGAAAGCTCATCGTCCAGGCGCGGGTCGATCAGGCTGATGTAGGCGCTCTTGACCAGCGGCCAGAACGTCGCATCCAGCAGAACCTCGGGCTCGAAAGCGCCGGCCAGCCAGCCGCTGACCTCGCAGACCTTTTCCTCGTAGAGATTGATACGTGCCGCCGAGGCCGTCTGGATCTGCTGCCATTGCGCGAGCTCGAAGCGTTGGCGTGCCCCGTCGGTGATCTGGCGAAAGTGCTCACGGTAGCTGTCGAAGCCATCGAGAATCATCCGGGCGATGGCGGCGGCCGGCCATTGTTGGGGCATGGGTAAGACCTCTGCGGGAATTTCAAAGACCTGAGCTTAGCCAGTCACGCAAGGCTGCGATAGCCTACTTAGGAACCGTTTCGCGCCCTTCGCCGGCAAGGCCGGCTCCTACAGATGCCGCCCCCACAGCAGGAGCCAGCGGTGCTGGCGAAAGCGCCCGAATTGACACCGCAAGAAAGCGAGAGAGCCCACCCTGGCTTTTACCGTAAACTCCCGCCCCTGCCCCTGTTACCCGGAGAACCCCCGTGAGCCCCATCGCCATCACCCGACTGTTGATTCTCGCTGCCGTGTGGGGGGCCAGTTTTCTGTTCATGCGCATCATTGCGCCGGTGCTGGGCACCCTGCCCACCGCCTTCTTTCGCGTCTCCATCGCCTGCGCCGGGTTGCTGGTGATTCTCGCCCTGCTGCGCGTGCGCTGGGACTTCCAGGGCAAACTCAAGGCCTGCCTGTTTCTGGGCATGATCAACTCGGGAATACCCGCAACGCTCTACTCGGTGGCCGCACAGGTGCTGCCCGCCGGCTACTCGGCGATCTTCAACGCCACCACGCCGCTGATGGGCGTGCTGATCGGCGCGCTGTTCTTTCGCGAGGCCATGACCCTGCCCAAGCTGGGCGGCATCTTCCTGGGCCTGTTCGGGGTCGGGATTCTCAGTGGTGCGGGGCCGGTGGCCTTCGACGCCAGGCTCATGCAGGGCGCCCTCTCGTGTCTGGCGGCCACCACCTGCTATGGCTTCTCGGGGTATCTGGCGCGGCGCTGGCTCGACCAGCAGGGCGGCCTGGACAGTCGCCTGTCGGCGCTGGGCAGCATGATGGGCGCCACCTTGCTGTTGCTGCCGCTGTTCGGCTTCAGCGTGATCACCCAGCCACCTGCCAGCTGGGGCGGCTGGCAGGTGTGGTTGTCGCTGCTGGGGCTGGGCCTGTTGTGCACCGCCTTCGCCTACATCCTGTACTTTCGCCTGATCAGCGAAATCGGCCCGGTAAAATCCACCACCGTGACCTTCATGATCCCGGCCTTCGGCGTGCTGTGGGGCGCGTGGCTGCTGGACGAGCCCCTGTCGATGGCGCACCTGTATGGCGGGCTGCTGATTGCCGTGGCCTTGTGGCTGGTGCTCAAGCCGGCCCGCCAGGCCCGTCAGCTGGTCAGCGACTGATCCACCGTGTCAGGCTTGGTCGCGGGCTTGCGGAACACGAACAGCAGGCCCACCACGATCAAGCCCATGCCCAGCAGGCTCAAGGCCGCCAGGCGATTGCCGAAGATCAGGTAGTCCATCACCGCCGTCACCGCCGGCACCAGGTAGAACAGGCTGGTGACGTTGACCAGATTGCCCTTGGCGATCAGCCGGTACAGCAGCAAGGTCGCCAGCAACGACACCACCAGGCCCATCCACAGCACCGAGAACACAAAGCTGGCATTGGGGTTGACCGCCAGCGGCTGGAACGGTGCAAACAGCGCGCACATCAGCAGCCCCGCCAGGTACTGCAAGGGCAGCGTGCCCACCGGGTTGCTGGTGATGCGCTTCTGCATGATCGAGCCGAACGTCATGCTGGCCAGCGCCAGCAGCGCGAACAGCATGCCCGCCAGCGAGATGCCGCCCAGGCCGATGCCCTGGTACACCACCATCACCAGCCCGATCAGCCCCAGGCTCAGGCCGAACAGCCGGCTGAACGAACGCTTGCGCTCCATCAGCACCACCGTGAGGATAGGCTGCACGCCCATCACGGTGGCCATGATGCCGGGCGTCACCTTCAGGTCCAGCGCCAGCAGGTAGAAGATCTGGTAGGCGCCGAGCAGCACGCAGCCGGTGGCGATGGCTTGCAGCAACGGGCCGCGACCGCGTGGCCAGTGCAGGCGCAGCAACGGGCCGAGCAGCAGCAGGCCGACAAAGGCAATCGCAAAGCGGATCAGCAGAAAGGCAAAGGGCGAGGCCTGCGCCAGGCCGAGCTTGGAAACGATGGCGCCGCTGCTCCAGAGCAGGACGAACAGGCTGGTGGTGGCCGCCGAGGCCACGGATTGTTTCGAGATAACTGACATGAAATGCCACCTGTATTCGGGCAAGTAAGCCGAACGGTCGAGCTGCGCGGTGCAGCCGGCCGTATTCAGTAGGGTTCAGGTGTGGTGGGGGCGCAGCCAGTGGCCGCTCAGCCCAGCACTACAACCACGCCGGGTGGTGCGACAACGCACGCCACGGGGCTACTGACAGGTGGTGGGTAGTGGCTGATCATGACCGGCTGCTGGGACCCACGCACGACCACGACCGCGTCGGGCGCGGTAGCGAATACGGTGGTGGGGCAGGAAGCTGGCATGTGCAGGTCTTCGGTGAGGTGAACTGTGGGTGAATATAGCCACACTCGCGACACGGTGCAAGGCCCGCCCCGGCAGGGGCCAACCTTGCACCGAGTGTGGTCAGAACAGCCAGCGGTACAGCAGGTAAGCAACCAGCACCGCCAGCACCGGGCGCAGCACGCGGTAGGCCTTGGGGTTGGCGCGCTTGAAGGTCTTGACCCGGCTGCTGATCACGGTACTGAAGCGTTTGCTCCAGGCATACGCCTGGTTGATGCCGCCCACGCGCTCGTCGTCGGTGTTCTGCGGCGCGGTGGCCCGGCCCAGGAAGGCACTGACCTTGCGGTTGATGCGGGTCATCAGCGGGCTGGTCAGCGGTCGCTCGATATCGCAGAACAGGATCACCCGGGTGGTCTCGGTTTCGTTCTTCACCCAGTGCACGTAGGTTTCATCGAACATCACGTCTTCGCCATCGCGCCAGGCGTACACCTGGCCGTCGACATAGATGCGGCAGTCGTCCGAGTTCGGCGTGGACAGCCCCAGGTGATAGCGCAGCGAACCGCCGAATGGGTCGCGGTGCGGGTTCAGGTGGCTGCCGCCCGGCAGCAGGGCGAACATCGCGCCCTTGACGTTGGGGATGCTGTTGACCAGCTCGACGGTGCGGGGGCACAGCGCCTCGGCCGATGGCAGCGCCTTGTCGTACCACTTCAGGTAGAAGCGCTTCCAACCCTTCTTGAAGAACGAACCGAAGCCGGCATCGTTGTCTTTTTCGGCGGCTCGGATGTAGCCCTCGTCGAACAGGTGCATGGCCTCCTCGCGGATCACCTGCCAGTTGTCCTTGAGCACGTCCAGCTCGGGGAAGCGGCTACGGTCCAGGTAGGGCTTGGAAGGCACCCCCGAAAACAGGTACATCAGGGCGTTATAGGGGGCGAACAGCGCCGAATGGTTGACGAACTGGCGCAACACGGGCAAACGCGCCTTGCCGCGCAGGTGCACGTACAGGGTGCTGCCGAAGAACAGCAGCAGTACACCTGCCTTGGCGACAAAGGAAAAGGTCATGCAACACTCCTTGAATTTCGATCAGGCCATCGCTGCCGGATAATCGGACATGATAAACCGATCCGGCCCCGGTAAAAACAACCGGGGCCGGACATTCAGTGTTGGCAATTGTGCAACAACGCAGTGCGCCGAACATTGAGGCGGATCAGCCTCGGTGGAGCCTGGCGGTGGTTACTGCTGGTTTTCCTGCTCGGTGAACAGGTCGCTGAAGAGCATGCTGGACAGGTAGCGCTCGCCCGAATCGGGCAGGATCACCACGATGGTCTTGCCCTGCATTTCCGGCTTTTCGGCCAGGCGTACCGCCACGGCCATCGCCGCGCCACAGGAGATACCGCACAGGATGCCTTCCTCCTGCATCAGGCGCAGGGCCATGGCCTTGGACTCCTCGTCGCTGGCCAGCTCGACCTGGTCGACCATCGACAGGTCCAGGTTGTTGGGTACGAAACCTGCGCCGATGCCCTGGATCTTGTGCGGGTTGGGCTTGATTTCCTGGCCGGCCAGGGCCTGGGTGATCACCGGAGACACCAGCGGCTCGACCGCCACCGACAGAATCGGCTTGCCCTGGGTGTTCTTGATGTAGCGCGACACACCGGTGATGGTGCCGCCGGTGCCCACGCCGGCAACCAGCACATCGACCCCACCGTCGGTGTCGTTCCAGATTTCCGGACCGGTGGTCTTCTCGTGAATGGCCGGGTTGGCCGGGTTGTCGAACTGCGCCGGCATGAAGTAGGTGGCCGGGTCGCTGGCTACGATTTCGGCGGCCTTCTCGATCGCGCCCTTCATGCCCTTGGCAGGCTCGGTCAGCACCAGCTCGGCACCCAGCGCCTTGAGTACCTTGCGCCGCTCGATGCTCATCGAGGCCGGCATGGTCAGCATCAGCTTGTAGCCGCGCGCAGCGGCCACGAAGGCCAGGCCGATACCGGTGTTGCCCGAGGTCGGCTCGACGATGGTCATGCCCGGCTTGAGCCGGCCGCTGCTTTCGGCGTCCCAGATCATGTTCGCGCCGATCCGGCACTTGACCGAATAGCCGGGGTTGCGCCCCTCGATCTTGGCCAGGATGGTCACGCCCCGCGGGGCGATGCGGTTGATCTGCACCAGCGGCGTGTTGCCGATGGAGTGCGCGTTGTCAGCGAAGATACGGCTCATGGCTTGGGTCCTTTTGGCACCGTGCGAAAACTTCAAGGGTATGCCTGCCCCTGCGGTGCGTCCACCCCGAACGAACCGATGCGCCCATGCGGCGGTCAACCGATCATCCTCAATCACGGAACCCACGCCGATGAAACGCCGCTACCGCTGGCCCCTGTGGGGGCTGCTGGGCATTGCACTGTTGCTGCTGGCCCTGCACCTGACGCTGCCGATCCTAGTACGCAACTACTTGAACGAAAAGCTCGCCGACATGGGCGACTACCGCGGCCAGGTCACCGATGTCGACCTGGCCCTGTGGCGGGGTGCCTACAAGATCAACGGCCTGACCATCGTCAAGACCACGGGCAAGGTGCCGGTGCCGTTTCTGGAGGCGCCGCTGATCGACCTGTCGGTGAGCTGGCATTCACTGTGGTACGACCATGCCGTGGTGGCCGAAGTGACCTTCCTGCGCCCGAAACTGAACTTCGTCGATGGCGGCAACACCCAGGCGTCGCAGACCGGTAAGGGCACCGACTGGCGCGCGCAGCTGAGCAAGCTGCTGCCGATCACCCTCAACGAGCTGCGCATAGACGACGGCACCCTGACCTTTCGCAACTTCAATTCCAAACCGCCGGTCAGCCTTGAAGCGACCCAGCTCAACGCCAGCGTCTACAACCTGACCAACGTGGTGGACGTCGAAGGCAAGCGCGACGCCCGCTTCGAGGGCAAGGCCCGGCTGCCGGGCGACGCGCGGGTGGAAAGCACGGCCACCTTCGACCCGCTGAGCAACTTCGAGGACTTCCAGTTCCGCCTGCGCGCCACCGGCATCCAGCTGCGCCAGATGAACGACTTTGCCAGCGCCTACGGCAAGTTCGACTTCAATGCCGGGCACGGCGACGTGGTGATCGAGGCCGAGGCGAACAAGGGCCAGCTCAAGGGCTACATCAAGCCGTTGTTGCGCGATGTCGAAGTGTTCAACTGGCAGCAGGACGTGGAGAACAAGGACAAGGGGTTTCTGCGCTCGATCTGGGAAGCCCTGGTGGGCGGTACCGAAACGGTGCTCAAGAACCAGCGCAAGAACCAGTTCGCCACGCGCGTGGAGCTCAGCGGCAGCGTGCATCACAGCGATATCAGCGCGTTCGAGGCGTTTTTGCAGATTCTGCGCAACGGCTTCGTGCAGGCATTCAATGCGCGGTATGAACAGGGGCCGCCGAAAGCTGACTGATCCATCGCGGTACTGGCCCTTTCGCTGGCAAGCCAGCGACGAGGCCAGGCCTGCCACCCCGGTTCCATGACCAATCATCCACAGACTGAATACCCCGTCCGCGTTCACAGCCACGCAAGCCCCGCGTTATAGTCGTCGCATGATAGTCACCGCATGACCATTTTTTGAGGATCGGTACATGAAGTTCGAAGGCACCAGCGCATACGTCGCCACAGATGACCTGAAACTGGCCGTCAATGCGGCGATCACCCTGGAGCGCCCGCTGCTGGTCAAGGGCGAACCCGGCACCGGCAAGACCATGCTCGCCGAGCAACTGGCCGAAGCCTTCGGTGCCAAGCTGATCACCTGGCACATCAAGTCCACCACCAAGGCCCACCAGGGCCTCTACGAGTACGATGCGGTCAGCCGCCTGCGCGACTCGCAGCTGGGCGTGGACAAGGTGCACGACGTGCGCAACTACCTGAAAAAGGGCAAGTTGTGGGAGGCCTTCGAAGCCGAGGAGCGGGTCATCCTGCTGATCGACGAAATCGACAAGGCCGACATCGAGTTCCCCAACGACCTGCTGCAGGAACTCGACAAGATGGAGTTCTACGTCTACGAGATCGACGAGACCATCAAGGCCAAACAGCGCCCGATCATCATCATTACCTCCAACAACGAGAAGGAACTGCCCGACGCCTTCCTGCGCCGCTGCTTCTTCCACTACATCGCCTTCCCCGATCGCGCCACGCTGCAGCAGATCGTCGACGTGCACTACCCCAACATCAAGCAGGACCTGGTCAGCGAGGCGCTGGACGTGTTCTTCGACGTGCGCAAGGTGCCGGGCCTGAAGAAAAAACCCTCCACCTCCGAGCTGGTCGACTGGCTCAAGCTGCTGATGGCCGACAACATCGGCGAAGCGGTACTGCGCGAGCGCGACCCGACCAAGGCCATCCCGCCGCTGGCCGGTGCGCTGGTCAAGAACGAGCAGGACGTGCAGTTGCTGGAGCGCCTGGCGTTCATGAGCCGGCGCGGCAACCGCTGAGCCAACGGGGTCATTGCCATGCTGCTGAACCTGTTCAATGAAATGCGCGCGGCCAAGGTGCCGGTGTCGGTACGCGAGTTGCTCGACCTGCTCAATGCCTTGAAGCAGCGGGTGACCTTCGCCGACATGGACGAGTTCTACTATTTGGCGCGCGCCATCCTGGTCAAGGACGAGCGCCACTTCGACAAGTTCGACCGGGCCTTCTCGGCCTACTTCAAGGGCCTTGAAAACCTCGACCACCACCTGGAGGCGCTGATCCCCGAAGACTGGCTGCGCAAGGAATTCGAGCGTTCCCTGACGGATGAAGAGCGTGCGCAGATCCAGTCTCTGGGCGGTCTGGACAAGCTGATCGAAGCGTTCAAGAAACGCCTGGAAGAACAGAAGGAACGCCATGCCGGCGGCAACAAATGGATCGGCACCGGCGGTACCAGCCCGTTCGGCTCGGGCGGCTTCAACCCCGAGGGCATTCGCGTGGGCGATGCCGGCAAGCGCCAGGGCAAGGCGGTCAAGGTATGGGACCAGCGCGAGTACAAGAACCTTGACGACGGGGTGGAACTGGGCACGCGCAACATCAAGCTGGCCTTGCGCCGGCTGCGCAAGTTCGCCCGTCAGGGCGCGGCCGAAGAGCTGGATATCGACGGCACCATCGACCACACTGCGCGCGATGCCGGGCTGCTCAACATCCAGATGCGTCCGGAGCGGCGCAACAGCGTGAAGTTGCTGCTGCTGTTCGACATCGGCGGTTCGATGGACGCCCACGTGAAGATCTGCGAAGAGCTGTTTTCGGCCTGCAAGACCGAGTTCAAGCACCTGGAGTACTACTACTTCCACAACTTCGTGTACGAGTCGGTGTGGAAGAACAACCTGCGCCGCACCTCCGAGCGCACCTCGACCATGGACCTGCTGCACAAGTACGGCGCCGACTACAAGGTGGTGTTCGTGGGCGATGCGGCCATGGCGCCCTACGAGATCACCCAGCCCGGTGGCAGCGTGGAGCACTGGAACGAGGAAGCCGGGTATGTGTGGATGCGCCGCTTCATGGAGAAGTACAAGAAGCTGATCTGGATAAACCCCTACCCCAAGGACACCTGGGGCTATACCGCTTCGACCAACATCGTGCGCGAGCTGGTCGAGGACCGGATGTTCCCGCTGACCTTGCGCGGGCTGGAGGAAGGGATGCGGTTTCTCTCCAAGTAGCGGTGAACCCTTCGCCGGCCTTGCCGGCGAAGAGGCCCTGTCAGTCGGCAAACCTCTGCAGATAAACCTGCTGCTCTCGCCATGCCATCTCCTGCACCACGGCCCGCAACCGCACCACACGCCCCGGCAGCAACTGCGCCAGGCCGGCCAGCGCCAGCGGGGTCAGCGCCCCCAATCGCGGATAGCCGCCAATCGTCTGCCGATCATTGAGCAACACGATCGGCTGCCCATCCGGCGGTACCTGCACCGCGCCCAGCGGTATCCCCTCCGAGATCATCGGCTGCCCCTGATACTGCAACGCCGGGCCCAGCAGGCGCATGCCCATGCGGTCGGCGCGGGTGTCCAGGGTCCAGTCGCGGTTGAAGGCATCGAACAGGCTCTGCCCGGCAAACTCGCCGATCTGCGCCCCCATCACCAGGTCCAGCACGGTGCAGGTACCAGGCACGGGTCGAAGCCCTTCGGGCACCTCACGCACACCCGGCGCGTTGCCGGCGTAGCCCAGGCACTCGCCTCGGGCCAATGCCCTGCCCAGTCCCGTCAGCCCGCCCAGCTCCTCGCGCACCACCGTAGCGCAACTGCCCAGCACCTGCGGCGCAGCGAATCCCCCTGGCGCCGCCAGGTAGGCCCGCACACCCTGCAGCGGCTGGGTGAACTGCAGGCGCTGCCCCTTGTCCATCACGAAACTGCGCCACGGCGCCAGCGGCTGGTCGTCGAGCCGTGCGCCCAGGTCAGCACCGGCCAGTGCCAGGCAGCACGCCTGCTCGGCCACCAGCGTCAGCCCGCCCAGGGTGATCTCCACCACCGCCGCCTGCGGTGCATTGCCCAGCAGCCAGTTGGCCCAGCGCATCGATACCCAGTCCAGACCACCGCCCTGGGTCACGCCCAGGTGGCGCACGCCAAAGCGCCCGGAATCCTGCAACAGGCACAGCGGCGTGCTGGCCTCGATCAGCAAGCGGCTCACGGCGACACCTGCAGGGGCGTGTCGTCGCCGCCGAGTGCAAGGAATTCGGCACGCTCCACCGCCACGAAGCGCACCCGGTCGCCCGGCTGCAGCAGGCTGTAGCCCTCACGCTGGCGATCGAACAGGCGGCTGGGGGTACGCCCGATCAGGTTCCAGCCCCCGGGCGACACCGCCGGGTAGGCCGCCGTCTGGCGCTCGGCGATGCCCACACTGCCGGCTGCCACGCGCTTGCGCGGGGTGGCCAGGCGCGGCGCGGCCAGCGCCTCCTCGACCAGCCCCATGAACGCGAAACCCGGGGCGAAGCCCAGGGCGAACACCTGGTACTCGCGCGCGCTGTGGCGGCGGATCACCCCCGCCACGGAGTCGCCGCTGCGCTGCGCCAGCAAGGCCAGCTCGGGCCCGACGCTGGGGTCGTACCACACCGGAATGTCGTGGCGCTGCCCTGCCCCGCCCTCGTCGGGGCGAAGACCTTCGAGCGCCTGCGCGATACGCTCGCGGGCCTGGGTGGGCGACAGGTCGAAATGCACCATCACGGTGGTGTACGACGGCACCAGATCGATCAGCTGCGCCGCAAAGGCTGCACGCAGACGCTGAGTGGCAGCGAGCATCCAGGGCATGTTGGACTCGTCGATCGCATCGAACAGGCGCACCATCAGGCAATCGACAGCAACCACCTCGACGCGCCACTTCATGGCGCCGCCTGCGCATCGAGAGCCTGACGAATCTGCCGCACCGCAGCCACCGAGCTGGCATTGTCGCCATGCACACACAGCGTATGGGCCTGCAGGCGCAGTGCGCTGCCATCACTGGCAACCAGCGGTTCGCCCCGTGCCAGGCGCAGGGCCTGCTCGACGATCAGGGCCGGGTCGTGGTGCACGGCACCGGGCAGGCGCCGCGACAGCAGGCGTCCGGCGGGGTCGTAGGCACGGTCGGCAAAGGCCTCGAACCACAACGTGACGCCATATTCGTCACCCAGTGCCTGGGCCGCGCGATTGTCGGCCGTGGCCATCAGCATCAGCGGCAGGCTGCGGTCGTAGGCGGCCACCGCCTCGATCACCGCACGCAGCTTGCCCGGCTCGGCCATCATGTCGTTGTACAGCGCGCCGTGGGGTTTGACGTAGGCCACCTGGGTCTTCTGGGTACGGCAGATACCGTCCAGCGCGCCGATCTGGTAATGCAGCAGGTCGCGAATCTCTTCATTGCTGCAGGCCATCGAGCGGCGCCCGAAACCGGCCAGGTCCTGGTACGCCGGGTGCGCCCCCACCAGCACGCCCCCGGCCACGGCCAGCGCCACGGTGGCGCGCATGATGCCCGGGTCGCCAGCATGAAAACCGCAGGCGATGTTGGCGCAATCGATAAAGGGCATCACTTCGGCATCCAGCCCCATGCTCCAGCTGCCGAAACTTTCACCCATGTCGCAATTGAGTAGCAGGCGGCTCACGCGCGTTGCTCCTGTGTCGGGTGGGGGGGCGGCCCGGAGGCCGTCTAGCGCCAGCTCGGCTCCACCGGCTTGCGCCGACCGCCGAGGATCGCCCAGCCGATCAGCATCAGCAGGCTCTCGATCACCAGTGCCAGCAGCATGGCGCTGGCCAGGCCCCAGGCCATCGCCTCGGGCGCCAGCAGGATCTGGTAGCTGTAGCCCTTGAGGGTTTCCTCGCGCAAGGCCGGGTCGGCCGCCACCAGTACGTGCCAGGTGCGTACCAGCCACGGGCGCTGCAGGGTCTGCCACTCTTCTTCGAGCAGGCGATTGCGCGCCACCAGGCTGTCGATGCTGTCGGCATCGCTGTTGAACACCGGGTCGTCGCTGGCACGGTAGTGACGTACCAGCGCCTGCAGGTCGCCATTGAAAAAGCGCTGCGCGGTCTGGTTGAAGCCCTTGAGGCCCTCGCGCGATTCGAGCAGGTGCGCCTCGACCCGCTGGGTGTAATCGTTGATCAGCCCGGGGATCTGCACACCGACCAGCAGGCCGAAGGTAAACAACAGCAAACGCAGGTAACTTCTGAACATGAAGGCTGATCCTTAGCTGGCCTGACCCTGGGCAATGCATTCACCGCGCCGCCACAGGCCCCACTGGCCAGGCTCGTAGCGGTGCCAGATCTCGTCCTCGGTCAAGGCCTCGGTGGCAATGACGGTGACCACGTCGTTGGGCGTGGTCTCGGCCTGGAAGTCGACGATCATGTCCACGTCCTTGAGCCGCGCCGGGCCGAACGGTGCGCGCCGGGTGATGTGTACCAGCTTGGTCGAACAGAAGCAGAACAGCCAGTCGCCATCGCTGAGCAGGCAGTTGAACACGCCCTTGCCACGGAACTCGGCGCAGGCCTGCACCAGCACCGGGATCAGCTCCTCGACCTCGACCGGCTCGGGGAATGCCTCGCGGATGCGGTTGAGCAGGTCGCAGAAGGCGGCCTCGCTGTCGGTATCGCCCACCGGGCGGTAGAAGGTGCGTTGCCCCTGGAAGTCGCCCAGCTGGCCGTTGTGTGCGAAGCACCAGTTGCGCCCCCACAGTTCGCGCACGAACGGGTGGGTGTTGGACAGGCATACCTTGCCCACGTTGGCCTGGCGAATGTGGCCGATGACCACCTCGCTCTTGATCGGATAACGCTGCACCAGGTTGGCGACTTCCGACTCGCAGCTGGCCGCCGGGTCCTGGAACAGGCGCAGGCCACGGCCTTCATAGAAGCCGATGCCCCAGCCGTCACGGTGCGGCCCGGTACGTCCGCCACGCTGCATCAGCCCGGTGAAGCTGAACACGATATCGGTAGGGACATTGGCGCTCATGCCCAGTAATTCACACATGCAGGGGTCGCTCCAGGGCGGATCTTACAAACGCGGTTCGAGGCGCTCGCGGCTGCCGCCGGCGGGTGCTTCAGGGGGTTCGCTGCGGTAGCGGTCACGGCTGTCGGCGGCGAACGGCTGGTCGTCCAGCGGCTCGTCGGCATCGCGCCTGGCGGCGGCTTCGGCAGCGGCGCGGCGGGCCTTGGCACGGCGCTCCAGCGGCCAGCGCAGCAGCACGAACACGGCATACAGGATGAACGCGATCATGCCGTACATGGCCAGGTCGGACGCGGCGCGCAGCACGTTGTTGCCGACCTTGAAGGCCAGGTCCAGGGCAGTGATGGCAATGGCCGGGGCGAACTTCTCCTTCACCGGGTCGATGATGGTCGGGGTCAGCAGCAGCACTGCCATGATCACCCGCAGCGGCTCGCGCAACCAGCGCCACATCCACGCGGTCAGGCGAAAGCCCACCAGCAGGCAACCCAGGGCGGCCAGGGCATAGAGTCCCCAGGCGAGCAGATAATCGTTCTCGGTCATGGCGTCCGTGGCAAGCTAGGCAAATAGATGCTTATGATAACGACTTTTCAGCGCGCAGGCGCGCCCCAGCAAAGAGAACCCCGCATGTCCGCAGCTGCCAACGCCCCCCAAGCCCCGATCGCCCGCCAGGATGCCGGCACCGATCCCTATGCCTGGTTGCAGGCCCGGGACACCCCCGAGGTGCTGGCCTACCTGAACGCGGAAAACGCCTATCAGGAGGCGCAACTGGCCGACCAGGCCGGGTTGCGCGAGCAGCTGTTCGAAGAGATCCGTGGCCGCATTCTCGAAACCGACCTGTCGCTGGCCTCGCCCTGGGGCCCCTACCTTTACTACACCCGCACCACCGCCGGCGACGAGTACCCGCGTCATTACCGCTGCCCACGCCCGGCAGACGATTCGCCGACGGTCGATGAAAGCCGCGAAGAGCTGCTGCTGGACCCCAACCTGCTGGCCGCCGGTGGCTTCCTCAGCCTGGGCGCCTTCAACATCAGCCCCGACCACCAGCGCCTGGCCTACAGCCTGGATACCAGCGGCGACGAGGTCTACACCCTGTACGTCAAGGACCTGGCCAGCGGCGCGGTCGAGCAGCTGCCGTTCGAAGACTGCGACGGCAGCATGACCTGGGCCAACGACAGCCAGACGCTGTTCTTCGCCGAACTGGACGACACCCACCGCCCGCACCGGCTGATGCGTCATCGCCTGGGCACCCAGGGGGCGGTGCAGGTGTTCGAGGAGGCCGACGGTCGCTTCTTCCTGCACTGCTACCGCGCCAGCTCCGAGCGCCAGCTGATCCTGCTGCTCAACAGCAAGACCACCAGCGAGGCCTGGGTACTGGATGCGCACACCCCGGAACAGGCGTTCACCTGCCTGGCACCACGGGTCGAAGGCCATGAGTACTACCCTGACCATGGCCAGTTGAACGGCCACTGGCACTGGTTCATCCGCAGCAACCAGCAAGGCATCAATTTCGCCCTGTTCCACGGCCCGGCCGACACCCTGCCAACCCACGAGCAGTGGCAGGTACTGGTGCCGCACCGCGACACCGTGATGCTCGAGGGGCTGACCCTGAACGCCAGCGCCCTGACCCTGAGCCTGCGCGAGGGCGGCCTGCCGATCATCGAGGTGCGCCCCCACGGCCTGCCCACCTACCGCGTCGAGCTGCCGGATGCAGCCTACAGCCTGTACGTGCAGGACAGCCTGGAGTTCGACAGCCCACGCATCCGTCTGCGCTACGAAGCGCTGAACCGCCCTGCGCAGGTACGCCAGCTGACGCTTGCCGATGGTCAGCAGCAGGTGCTAAAGCAGACCCCGGTGCTCGGCCCGTTCGACCCTGACGCCTACGTCAGCCAGCGCCTGTGGGCCACCGCCGG
Organism: Pseudomonas sp. PS01300; assembly: GCF_029960155.1. NCBI lineage: Bacteria > Pseudomonadati > Pseudomonadota > Gammaproteobacteria > Pseudomonadales > Pseudomonadaceae > Pseudomonas > Pseudomonas sp. PS01300. Next base: position 80,005 of record NZ_JASCPN010000001.1, read on the forward strand.
CGACGGCACGCAGGTACCGATCAGCCTGGTTCAACGCCGTGAGGACCTCGGCAAGCCGGTGCCGCTGTACCTGTACGGCTACGGTGCCTACGGCGAAAGCCTGGACCCGTGGTTTTCCCATGCGCGCCTGAGCCTGCTGGAGCGCGGCGTGGCCTTCGCCATTGCCCACGTGCGCGGCGGCGGCGAACTGGGCGAGGCCTGGTACCGGGCCGGCAAGCAGGAGCACAAGCCCAACACCTTCAGCGACTTCATCGCCTGCGCCGAACACCTGATCGCCACCGGCGTGACCGATGCCGAGCACCTGGCGATCAGTGGCGGCAGTGCCGGCGGGCTGCTGATCGGCGCGGTGCTCAACCAGCGTCCCGAGCTGTTCAAGGCGGCGATTGCCGAGGTGCCGTTCGTCGACGTGCTCAACACCATGCTCGACCCCGATCTGCCGCTGACCGTCACCGAGTATGACGAGTGGGGCAACCCGCAGGAGCCCGAGGTGTATGCGCGCATCAAGGCGTATGCGCCCTACGAGAACGTGAAGGCCCAGGCCTACCCTGCCCTGCTGGTGGTGGCTGGTTACAATGACAGCCGCGTGCAGTACTGGGAGGCGGCCAAGTGGGTGGCCAAGCTGCGCGTGCACAAGACCGATGACAACCTGCTGCTGCTCAAGACCGAGCTGGGCGCCGGGCATGGCGGCATGAGCGGGCGCTACCAGGGGCTCAAGGACGTGGCACTGGAGTACGCGTTCGTATTTAAAGTGCTGGGCCTGGTGTAATTCAGGATTTCTGTTGTCTGAATCAGCAATTCGCCGGCAAGGCCGGCTCCTGCAAGCTATGCACTGGCCATTGCAGGAGCCGGCCTTGACGGCGAAAACCAGACACCACAAACCTCCAAGAAAAAGACCAACCGCGATGCCCGACCCGACCTCCCTGAACAACGAAATTCGCGACATGCTCATGGACTGCGGCCTGTTCGACCAACTGCTGCCGCCTGACTTTCAGACCGCTGCCGGCTACTTCAGCATCAGCACCATCGCCCAGGGCGAGGAAATCTTCCACGAAGGCGATGCCGGCACCTTCATGTGCATCATCCACTCGGGCCAGGTATCGGTACGCAAGACCGACCCCGACGAGCATCAGGTGGAGATCGCCACCCTGCGCAAGGGCCGCGCCTTTGGCGAGATGGCCGTGCTGGACGGCGAACGCCGATCGGCCAGCTGCGTGGCCGCCAGCGACTGTCAACTGCTCAACCTGGGCAAGGACTCACTGGAAAAAATGCTCAACGAAACGCCCAAGGTGGCCGCCAAGATCATCCGCGCCCTGGCCGTGGCACTGTCGCGTCGCCTGCGCATGCTCGACGGCCAGCGTCTCTCGCAGCAGGTCTAGCCCTCGCGCGGTTTGTCCTTGCCGGCATCCGGCGCAAGCCCTGGCAGCGGCTGGTCCTTCGGCGGGCTGGGCAAGGGAATCGGCGGCAACAGCGGCGCACCCGACGAGCCCTGCCCTGCACGAGGGATGGTCGACGGGGCCACCTGCGGGTAAGGGGTGGGCGTGGGCGTACCCGGTGCACCCGGTACCGGTGCGAGGGTGCGTGGCTGCAGGTCCGCAGCCTGGGCCTGGCCGAGCCAGGCAATCAACAGCAGGGCAATGCTCGCATGGCGCATGGGGCGGGCTCCTGGAGAGTGCTACCTACAGGCTACGCGCAAGCGCTGCGGTTTGCCTGTCCGAAATGCCCGTCATGGCGCTAAACTTCACGGCATAACCGTAACAAGCCCGAGAAAGGTACAACCATGAGTTCGGCAACCTCTTCCGCCGCCGCCACCGCGCGGCTGGACCGCATCCTCGCCGATGCCAAGCGCGACAAGGAAATGGGCTACCGCGACAAGGCCCTGCGCATGTACCCCCACGTGTGCGGCCGCTGCGCCCGCGAATTCACCGGCAAGCGCCTGAGCGAACTGACCGTGCACCACCGCGACCACAACCACGACAACAACCCCCAGGACGGTTCGAACTGGGAACTGCTGTGCCTGTACTGCCACGACAACGAGCACTCGCGCTACACCGACCAGCAGTACTTCAGCGAAGGCTCCACCGCCAGCCCAAGCATCGCCAAAGCCACCCATAACCCGTTCGCCGGGCTGGCTGGTCTGCTCAAGAAAGACTGACCCTGCGCCCCACCCGTGCCGGCAAGCCCGTATAATCGCGTCTTTTTTCTCAAGGGCCCCGGCACGTGGCGAACAAACGGTACAGCTGCATTGGTCTGTTCAACCCCAAATCAGCGGAGAACGTCGGTTCGGTGATGCGTGCGGCGGGTTGCTATGGCGTGAACTCGGTGTTCTACACCGGCAAGCGCTACGAGCGCGCCCGCGACTTCGTCACCGACACCAAGCGGGTGCACTATGACATCCCGCTGATCGGCATCGACGACCTGCAGAAGATCATCCCGCTGGGCTGCACACCGGTTGCCGTCGAACTGGTCGAGGGTGCCCGCCCGCTGCCCGAATACACCCACCCCGACCGCGCGATCTACATCTTCGGCCCTGAAGACGGCTCGCTGGATGCCGACGTGCGCGCCTGGTGCGAAGAGACCATCTACATCCCGACCAATGGCTGCATGAACCTCGCTGCCACCGTCAACGTGGTGCTCTACGACCGCATGGCCAAGGGCCTGAACACCCGCTCCGGGCCCAAATTCAAGTAATCCGGGGGAACGTCCTGGCAGCCCTGGCGGTCTGCTGACTATCCATGCCCCCACAGGAGTACGACCATGTCCCAGAACAAGACCCTGACCCTGGCCACACCGTTTCAGAGCAAGACCGAACACAACGTGCAAGGCTGGGAGCGCGCTGGCTCCCTGGCCACGGGTGTGGTGATGGTCGGCAAGGGGCTGCGTCGCGGCGGTTTCTTCGGCCTGATCCAGATCGCCATCGGCGGCGTGGCGCTGGCCCGGGGCATCACCGGACACAGTTCGGCCAAGAGCCTGATCGAGCGCGGGCGCCGCGACCTGGATCAGATCCGCAGCAAGATCGAACGCACCGGTGAAGAGCTCAGCGTGCTGAAGGCCAATGCGCAAGCGGCCACCCACAGCGCCACGGTCACCGGCAACGACTCGCTCAAAAGCCCCAAGGCCTAACGCAACAGCTTGGTGTCCAGCACCTCGGAGCCACGCCCCAGCACGTTTTCACTGAGCTGGATGAACTCCGCGGTGCTGACGCTGTTGAGGCGCATCAGGCCCTGGGTCACGTCGTCCAGCGAACGCTGGTTATGCGTGTGCAGGCGGATCTCGCGGTCCAGCGCCTGCAGCAGCAACACCGCACGGGCCACCCCCGCATCGGTGATCTGCTTGCCGCGCAGCGTGGTGACCTTTTCACCCTGCCTGGCCAGCCGGGCCTGCACCGCCTGGTAGCGGTCCTCGGTGATGCCGCCGGCACGGCGCAGCAGTTCGATGCCGTAGTATTCGGCCAGCCCCTCGCCAATCCAGTCACTGCGCTCCTGGTCGTTGACCTGGGCGAACACCCGCACCAGTTCGCGCAACAACGGGCTGCTGCCGTTCTCGTTGACCAACGGGCGATTGCTGTTGAGGTAGATCGAGTGGTAGCCGGCCCGGGTGCCGCGCCACAACTGGTCGCGGGCGCCCACCAGCAGCAGCTTGGGCGGGTTGCGCGGGAACACGCTCTGCAGCTGTGGCCACACGAAGGTCAGCAGGGTCAGGGTGTCCATGCGCCGCAGGCCCTGGCCCTGGGGCCCGGCGACGGTGACTTCGGTCTCGCCCAGACGGGTGCGCCGGCTGCCCAGGTTGCCGGCGAGCATCCAGCCGGTAGGTCGGTCGAACAACCGCGAAGGGTTGTCGATGCGGAAACGCTGCTTGCCAATCCGCGGCCAGGGCGTTTCGACACTCTTCCAGTCGCCCGGCAACTCGAACACCAGGCGCGCGACCAGCTCGGTGCCGTCCTGCTGGTCGAGGCGCGCGGCAGGCACCAGGTCATCGCCCCGGAACAAGGCCCATTGCGCAGTGATGCGGCTGTCGTAGCCGGCGTTCTTCAGGGCATGGTTAAGCTGTACCCGGTAGCTCAGGCTGGACACTCCTGCCCCCGGCTGCCACAGGCCACGGCGTGCTCCGGCCTGCAACTGCCAGGCGCCATCGGCCTTGAAATCGCTGTAGACGGCTTCCTTGCCCAAGTCGAAATCCAGGCTGCGCACCGCTGCGCCGTCGGCCAGGGTCAGGCGCACCTCGGCCTGCCCGCTCTGGGGCAGCAGGCGCACGTGGTAATCCAGATCGACCTTCTTCGCCCAAGCGCCATGGCTCGCCAGCAACAGCGCAGCCCCCAGCAAACAGCGACGTATCTCCATTCACATCCCCTTGCGCCGCAGCCTCAGCCGGCGCGGAAAATCAGATAGTCTTCCCAATCGTCTTCGGCCACGCTGTCTTCACTGAGCATGCGGCCAGACCACGAAATGCGTTGCTTGTGCACCTGCTCGCGATCGCCACTGACCAGGTGATGCCAGCTGGGCAGGTCCTTGCCCTCGCTGACCAACCGATAGCCACAGGTGGGCGGCAGCCACTTGAACTGGTCGGCCTTGCCCGGGGTGAGCTGGATGCAGTCGGGTACCGAGGCAAAGCGGTTGGGGTAATCGCTGCACTGGCAGGTCTTGAGGTCGAGCAGCTTGCAGGCAATGCTGGTGTAGTAGACGCTGTTGTCGTCTTCGTCCTCGAGCTTTTGCAGGCAGCACAGGCCGCACCCATCGCACAGCGACTCCCACTCCTGGCGATCGAGCTGATCGAGGGGCTTGCTGATCCAGAAGGGTTGGGTGGCAGGCATGGTGCGTTTTGTCCTGTTTCAATTCAAGTGCGCGCGCGTGGCGGCGCCAGTCTAGGGCGTGTGGCCGGGCTTTGCCAGACCGCTTGTCAGGGCTGGCGCCACGCAGTAGTTTGACAGGCTGTGTGTTTCCCCACCCCGTCAGGAACCCCTCCATGAGTGCCAACCCTCGCGTTGCCGACTATGCCATTGCCGAGCAGTTCATCCAGCGCTGGTCGCCCCGGGCGTTTACCGCCGAACCGATTGCCGAAGACACCCTGCTGAGCTTCTTCGAAGCGGCGCGCTGGGCCCCCTCGGCCTACAACTCGCAGCCGTGGCGCTTTCTGTTCGCGCGCCGTGACACGCCGAACTGGGAGCGCTTCCTGGGCCTGCTCAACGAATTCAACCGCAGCTGGGCCCAGCACGCCTCTGCGCTGGTGCTGGTGATTTCCAAGACCACCTTTACCGCCCCTGGCGCCAGCGAAGAAACCCCGGCGCTGTGGCACACCTTCGACACCGGCTCGGCCTGGGGCCACCTGGCGTTGCAGGCCAGCATCAGTGGCTGGCATACCCACGGCATGGCCGGGTTCGACCAGGCGCTGGCGCGCAAGGAGCTGAAGATTCCGGACGGCTATGAACTGCATGCGATGGTCGCCATCGGCAAGCTGGGCGACAAGGCGAGCCTGGCCGAGTACCTGCAGGCCCGTGAAGTGCCAAGCCCGCGCAAGCCGTTGAGCGAGCTGGCGGCCGAGGGTGATTTCAGCCTGTAGGGCTGAAGTTCGCGGCGCCCCTTTCGCCGGCAAGGCCGGCGCCTAAAGGATCTCCTGTAGGCGCCGGCCTTGCCAACGAAGGCTGCGACGCGGTTTCAGTCAGTAGCCCCGCTCGAAATCCACCTCGCCACGCAACGCCTGCCCCGCCTCGTATGCCCGCAGATTCTCCACGAACAAACGCACCATCGCCGTCGGCGAGGTCGGCGCCGAGCTGTGCCCGGTCAGCAGCAGGCCCCAGGCGGTCCAGAACGGATGACGCTGCGGCAGCGGCTCCTGGCGGCAGACATCGATCACCGCGCCCGCCAGGTGCCCCAGCTTCAGCGCCTCGACCAGGTCGGCATCGACCACCGATACCCCACGCCCGGCATTGATGAACAGCGCCTGGGGGTTGAACCTGGCGAACAGCGCGGCGTTGTACAGGTCGTGGGTGACAGGCGTGTCGGGCAGCAGGTTGACCACATAATCCACCTCGCCCACCAACCGCCCCAGCTCATCCAGGCCGGCCACCTCGACAAACGGCGCCTGTACGCGGGCCTGGCTGGCCACGCCATACAAGGTGACACCGAAGGGCAGCAGGAACTCGGCAACCTGCTGGCCGATGTCACCGGTGCCCACGATCAGCACGCGCCGCCCTTCCAGGCTGCGCCCCAGGCGCCCGTCCCACTTGCGTTCCACCTGGCTGAGCACGCGCGCGAGCACCTCGCGCTCATGGCCGAGCATGTAGGTGAGCACGTACTCGGCCATCACCTGGCCAAAGATGCCCACCGCCCGCGTCAGACGATAGCCACGCGGCAAGCCGTCGACCAACAGCGGGGTGATGCCGGCCCAGGTCGACTGCACCCAGGCAGGGCCGTGGCCCTGACGCAGCAGGGTGGCCAGCAGATCGGGCTGGCCGAGCCACACCGGGCACTCTGCTGCCAGCTTCGACAGTTCGGCAGAGTCGCCGCTGGTCACTACCTCGAGGTCCGGTGCCATCTCGCGCAGCAGGCGAGCGTAAAGGGCATGATCCTGTTCAACGATCAGAACGCGCATGTTTTGGATAACCTTGGCATAAACCACGGCGCTGGCCCGCTCACTGCGCGGGCCGCGCCATGCAAGACAGAAAAAAGCTCAGACCGGGTCGTTGCGCCGCAACAGCTCTTCGGGAAGATGCTCGATGTACTCGTCTTCAAGTGGCGGCATCTGCAGGTGGTAGCCCTGCTTCTCCAGATTGGCCAGCACCTGGGTGATGTCTTCGCGGGCCAGTTGGCGTTCGGGGGTCAACACCAGGTCGAAGGCATGCACCGGCTTGCCAAAGGCCGGCAGCAGCCCCTCGGGCACGCGCTCCAGGCCATCGGCCTTGAGCACGTAGAGGTACATTTCATTCTTGCGCGGGCTCTTGTAGATCGAGCAGATACGTTTCATGGCTGGTCTCCGGTGCCGGCCAGGCAATCGAGCAGCGCCTGGCCCATCCGCTCGCGGCGCCAGCCGCGCAACGAATCAGGCAGTTGATAGGGCCCGTTGGGGTAGCCGCTCTTGAGCAGCGCCTCGAGGGTTTTCTTTCGCAGCATCAGTTCGGGCGCGATGCCCAGGCGCTCGCCTTCGGCCTGGCCGATGGCACGCAGCTGCTTGAGCAGCGCCGAAGCCTCGATCGGCAAGGGCTCGGGCAGGGCCGGCGGCCACTCGCTGGGCGGCACGCTGGCGGCCTTCTTGATCAGCTCGAGCAGGAACTCGCCATCCTGGCGAATGGTGCGCGGGTGCATGTCTTCGATCTTGGCCAGGGCCGACAGATTGTCGGGCTGGGTACGGGCCAGAGGCCACAGCGATTGCTCGCGCAGCACCCGGTTGCGCGGCAGGTTGCGCGCACGCGCCTCGCGTTCGCGCCAGGCGCACAGCTCGCGCAGTACCGCCAGTTGCGCACGCGACAGCTTCCAGGCCAGCTTGGCATCACGGTACAGCTCGTAGGGGTCGGTTTCGCGGCGCAGTTGGGCTACCAGCTCGGCGCCGTCTTCCAGCACCCAGGCATTCTTGTCTTCGGACAGCTGCGGGCGCAGGCGCTCGTAGACTTCGGCCAGGTGCACGGCATCTTCGGCGGCGTAGCTGACCTGGGTTTCCGACAGCGGGCGCTGCAGCCAGTCCGAACGGGTCTCGCCCTTGGGCAGCTCGATGCCGAGTACTTCCTGCACCAGTCGCGAGTAGCCCATGGAGAACCCGAGATTCAGGTAGCCGGCGGCCAGTTGGGTGTCGAACAGCGGCGCCGGCAGGCTGCCGGTCAGGCGCATCAGCACTTCGAGATCTTCGCTGCAGGCATGCAGCACCTTGGTCACGGCGCTGTCTTCGAGCAGCTCGGCCAGCGGCTGCCAGTCGCCGATCAGCAACGGATCGATCAGAAAGGCACGCTGCCCGTCGCCGACCTGGATCAAACCGGCGATGGGGTAAAACGTGTCAACCCGCATGAATTCGGTATCAAGCGCTACATAAGGCAACTGCCGCCACTGTCGGCAGTGCTCGGCCAGGCTGCGGTCGTCGCAAATCCAGTGAATATCGATGGCCACAAGGCTCTCCCACGAACAATGGCGCGCAGTATATACGGCGCAGGCCACCGCCGGGAAACCGCTCGACCGCCGTTCCCTCGCCAGCCTGCGCACGCGGTCAGTGTGTAGCGACCACCGGACGGCAACTGGCGAACATGTCCAGTTGCGGGTCGTACACCGAGGTGTGCACCCGCAGCAGGCCGAGCATCGAATGGAACAGGTTGTCCTGGCTCAGCGGCTGGTTGCGCGAGCGCTGCAGACAGTCGGTATCGACGGCGTAGTCCTTGCGATAGCCATCGGAAAACCACGCCAGCATCGGTATGTGCTTCTGCTGCTCGGGAGCGAGCATGTAGGGCGTGCCGTGCAGGAACAGGTTGTACTCACCCAGCGACTCGCCATGGTCGGACAGGTACAGCATGGCGGTGTCGACCTTGTCTTGGCGGCTGCGCAGGACGTCGATCAGCGTGGCCAGCACGTGGTCGGTGTACACCAGGGTATTGTCGTAGCCATTGATGATGCTCTGGCGGTCGCACTTGTCCAGGGCATTGCTGCGGCACACCGGGGTGAAACGCTCGTAGGCCTTGGGGTAGCGCTTGAAGTACTCCGGCCCGTGGCTACCCATCTGGTGCAGTACCAGCACGGTGTCCTGCTGCAGGTTGTCGAGCATCGCCTCCAGACCCTTCAACAGGATTTCGTCGTGGCATTCGCTGTCGGCGCACAGGGCCGGGTCCTTGAGGTTGCTGACATCCTCGAACGCCACGCGATCGCAGGTGCCCTTGCAGCCGGACTGGTTGTCGCGCCAGTGCACCGCGATGCCGGCACGCTGCAGCACGTCGAGCAGGCCCTCCTGGTTCCTGGCCTTGCTGGCGTCATACTGCTTGCGGGTGAAGGTGGAGAACATGCAGGGTACCGATACCGCCGTTTCGGTGCCGCACGAATGCACGTCGCTGAAGGCCACCAGCCCCGCCTCCTTGCTCAGCTGAGGCGTGGTATCGCGGTCGTAACCGAGCAGGCCGAAGTTCTGTGCGCGGGCACTCTCGCCCACCACCAGCACGGTCAACGACTTGCGGGCCTGGGGCGTTACCGCCAGCGGGCGCACGGCATCTTCGCCAATGCGGCGCAACGGTACATGCGCGCTGCCTAGCTGCTCGCTGACATAGGCTACTGCGGCGCCGACATAGTTGCTGGGCACGACCATCAGGTGCAGTTCATGGTGATTGCGAAACAACGAGGAAAGCCCCTGGTAATTGAGCAATGCCACCGCGCCCAGTACTGTTGCGCTGGCCGTACCGACCACCAACTTGCTTAACAACTCGCGTGGGAAGGTGCGATAAAGAATCGGGGTTTTATATAAAAGAATACTCGGCACTACGCCCAGTAACAGGATATAGCCGGCCAACGTGAACGAGAGCAGATCACGCACTTCGGTGGCATTGGTTTCCATGGTATTGCGCAACATGCCCACATCGATCAACACGCCGTAGCGATTCATGAAGTAGGCCACCCCCGCGCTGACAAGGAACAACCCCGCCAGCACCGGCTTGAGCACGGGCCGGAAGGCCACCAGGGTCAGCACCAGGTTGAACGCGCAGAACACCAGCACGGCAAACGCCAGGCGCAGCACCAGGCCCGGGGCATCCCCCGGCACGATACTGAAAACATGCTGCCACAGTACCGCGTTGAAACCGATCAACAGGTACAGGCTGGCAATCAACGTTACCCATTCGGCACGCAGGGGTTTTAACTTGAACATGGCGCTTCGCTTCTTGAAAGTCCGGGACGATGTCATTGCAACATCAATTAAAAACAAGGCGGACTGTAGGCAGGGTGCCATCAATTTTTCGTGAAAAAGACGCCAACAAATAATTGCACTTTATTGAACGAAGGGCAGAACACTTCTTGTTCAGCCTTTATTCAGGAGCAGGGCCTGTCGCCCTGCTCCCGAACAGCGGTCAGGCGGGCAACAGCACCTTGGCGTAGCTGTCACGGTCCATGTCGACCAGCTCGACGCTCAACTGAAGCTCGCGACCGCTCACCTCGACCACCGCATCCTTGAGCACCTCGAGCAGGCTGCCCGAGAGCTGCTTCTTGACCTCCGGGGAGCGGCCGCTGAGCAGCGACAGCCGCACACAGACAAATGCCCGCTCGACCGGGGCCACGCCCACACGAAAATGTTCGAAGGCGCGCGCGCGACTCTTGATATCCAGTTCCTGGGCGAACTGACCACTGCCGACCAGCGCGTGATTCAGGCGCAGCAGAACCTTGTCGACTTCAAGCTCGCGCAGGTTGGCGCTGTATTCCAGGTGCAGATGGGGCATGACTCGGGCGTCCGTCGGGGGAAATGATTCGACAGACTACCCCATCTGCGGGGGGCGGCAAACGCGTCTATCCTGAAGGTTCATGCCCACCAACCTATCAGCAGAGGTGAAGAGATGCCGGTCAAACACGATTTGCTTGCAGACCTGAATCTGACCAGGGAAGCCTTCGACGAAAAAAAGAAAACCGATCCGCGGCTCAGTACGTTGCACGAGAAGTACAACGCGATCGACGCCCAAGTGGTCGAGGCAGAAAGCGGCAGCGCTACGGACGATCAGGTGACGGAACTGCGCAAGAAACGGCTGCTGACCAAGGATGAGATCGTCGACCATCTCAAGGCCTAGGCGTTGTACCGCTGGCCGTGCTGGATAAATCTTGGTTGACCACAACAGTTAATATCATTTTGATATCAACTTTTTGCCAGATAATTGGCAAGCCAAAAAAAACCCCGACACTTGGCGTGTCGGGGTTTCTTGATCAGGCCGCAATGGCCTGATCACGCCAAACTTACTGCTGCTGCGGCAGTTTGTCGATTGGACCGCAGCCACCAATAACCTTGGAGATGGAAACCGAAGGGTGGAACAGGTAATCGTACGAGCAGTTCTTTGGCTGGTTGTACACTTGGCCAGTGCAACCGGACAGCAGGGCAACACCCGAAACAACAGCGATTGCGACCGATGCCTTGATAAACTTTTTCATTCTAAATCCCTTAAATTACGATTCGCCGTCTTACTGATGGCGCGGCGATTGTAGGGAGGTCAGCACAATAAATCAAAAGATTTGTTACACCTTTCAAAGTCTTATGGAACGTTCGTGCTAGTTGCCCGGGCAGGGCCTGCGAATCGACTTCGACGGTCATTCTGATTTTCGGCTCAGATTCTCGAGCTTCACACCGGCGACACTTCGCCTGCTGCCGAGGCTTCGGCGGGCATGGCAAGGCGCAGTGCGCGCCTGATGTCTGCATTGATATCGTCGGTGTCTTCCAGCCCCACAGAGATCCGGACCAACCCGCGAGGTACGCCCATTCGCTCCAGGTCCGTGCCGCCTGCTCGGGCAAAACTACCGTAGTGATAACACAGGGATTCAATGTTCCCGAAGGTGGTACCTGTTCGTATCAATTGCAGTTGACTAACAAAGATTGTGCCCGCTTCCTGCGAAGGCAGCACAATGGCAATAAGACCTGTATGCAATGACGGATCAATGCCGTTGGCCTGTGCGCTCCTGGTCAACCATACGGCACGCCATTGCAACGTGGGAAACTCCTGATTCAACATGGCAATGACAGCAAGTGCATTGTCGGCATGCTTTTTCAATCTGAGCGCAAGTGTTCTCAAACCACGCACCGTAAGCCAGGCCGAAAACGGGTCGAGGATCAGCCCGGCACTTTCCCTGTGAGACTTCAATGCCTTGAACAGATCCGGGTCATTGGTACTTACCATCCCGCCCATTACATCGCCGTGCCCATTGATATGCTTGGTGGTGGAATACAAGGTCACTGCCGCCCCCAGCGACAACGGCTTCTGGCAAAGTGGCGTTAGAAAGGTATTGTCGACAACCAGAAGAACGGCGTTCTTCATGCAAAGTTTCGCCAGTTCCGCAATATTGATGTCCAGAAAAGCCGGGTTGGTGGGTGCCTCGATAAAGATCATTCTGGTGTCGGGCCGCAGGGCCGCCTGAAACGCCGCCGTTTCGTACGCTTCAATGACCGACAGCGTCATGCCACGCTGACGTGTTTCATGCTCAAGCTGTTCGATCACTTCATAGAACAGGCCGCGGGGCACGATGACGTGGTCACCTGCGCCCAGCAGCGCACGAAAGACCAGCAGGCAGGCGGTCATTCCGCTGTTGACTGCCAGACTGTAGGCGCAGTGTTCGATGGCACGAAACTTCGCCTCCAGGACGGAAACGGTGGGGTTGGCGTAGCGCTGGTAGGCAAAGTTTTCCCCCTCTGCATTGCCGAGCATGTCCCTCCCCGCTTCAACGGAGTCCAACAGTGCCGCGGAATTGCAGATCAGTGCGGGCACTGGAAACTGATCCAGGCCCGCCTCATGTTGCCCCAGGTGGATCGCGCGGGTAGCAGCGCCGAGTGGCGAAGACAGCAGATAATCACGGCGCTGCCGTTCACGCGGGCTCACGTTTTTGGTTGGGCTCATGAATGGCCTGATTCCGAAAGAGAGGGCTGATCCAGCCCGTTGATGATGACCTGCCCCTGGCGACCTGAGGGTGGTGCCGTTTACTCGTACTTGTAGCAAGGCACCACTTTTCCACCCAGCGAGACGATGGAGAACCTTTCCATTTTCGGCATGACGGCACAGGCCAGGCTCACTTGGGCCGCGCTGCAATGCAGCTCCTTTACCCAGATGGGATGATCCGCCTTGAAGCACTCGTGCTTCAGGTGCAGCAAATGTTGATCCAGTGGCATTCTGTCCGGGTCGCGTGGCATGGGGGCAGATGTCATCCTGGCGCGCTGCGTCGAATCAAACGCCAGGCGCAGGCACCGCAGCAGCCGTGGGTGCCGTGCCAGGTTGTTCCTTGAACCTGTCCATTCCCGGGTGACCTCTTCCAGGCCTTCGGCGACTTTGTATTGCTGCACCAGCTCCTTGATGGCGCGTGCTGCGGCGTGGCTCGGGTACAGCGAACAGCCACCGCCAACCACATGCACATCGGCGATTGTCTTGTCTGGGCAATAGGCAATGAAAACGGGATAGGGTATCTGGCTGGTGGCGTCGAACACTTCGATCGAGGCCCCGATGGCATCTTGCGCATCGCGCAAGGTTTGCAGCAATGCTTGCGGCATCGAGGCGTGAGCGATCTTTCTTATGGGTGTTTTGCACTCGTAAAAGAAGTGCTGTGCAATAAAGCGGCCGATACCGTGGCGCTCTATGACTTCGCTCGCGGCATGTATCGCCGCCTCGGCGAACCCGTAGCCTGCTGCCACACCCGTACCACAGGAATATCGGCGCGCAGCGCCATAGTCGGTATCATCGCCAGCGATGGCTTCATTGGCATACTGATGATTGATCAGGAATGACGGGTAGTGCAGATCAGCGCCGCCTGATGCTTCATGCGCCGCAAAGTGGATGACAGCCATCTGTGCAGTCTTCGAATGACGAAGCATCTGCACCGGCAGTACGCCCTGCAAGGCCGGTTGGGAAACAACCGAATCAAAACACTGCAAGGCGCTATGGGAGCGTAGTTGAAGTGGCCCCATGCTATGTTCATATGCTTCATACTTGGCGCCGATGCGCGCCTCTACTTCATACCCTTTTCCGCAGCCGACAGACTCCATGTCACGGCTGTCAAAGGGGAATTCAAGCGTTGCCACAGTGCTGGACAGCGGGCTACCGTAACGGTTCAGGGTTACCTGTATTCCTTCGTTGATAAAGTGCTGATCTATCACACTTTCTGCATCTTGCAATGACAACGTTCGTTCGGGAGCAATCATGTTCATCGGCTGGAATTTCCATATACGCTGAAAGAAAAATGAGGCGCAGCAAGCGCCTCATTCATTTTCATCACTCAGCCAGTACAGCAGCTTCTTCTGGCGTGAACTCTTCTTCCAGCTTGACGCTATCCACTTCGTCTTCAGCAGGTTGGTCGACCTTGAACTCGTTGATATACATGCAGCAGTACTTACCCATGGAAATATCCTTTTCATGATGGATTCATGTGCGCACTTGTTTTCAGGTGCAGGTCGAGAGTAATACCGGCCACTTTCACTGCCCATAGGAAAAGTCCTGACTCCAGGCGCGAATACGTGGTTTATGGGGTGTTACTTGAGTGCCAGAATGCGCCGAAACAGGGAACAGTGTTTCCTACGCACAATTGCTGTGCGCACGCGAAAAGCAAAAAGCCCCTGAAACCGTAGGTTTCAGGGGCTCTTGCATGTATGGCGGAGAGATAGGGATTTGAACCCTAGGTACTGTTGCCAGTACAACGGATTTCGAATCCGTCCCGTTCGGCCACTCCGGCATCTCTCCAGTGGCGCGCATGATACCAGCAGTTTTCCCAAACGCAAAGCTTCTTGTGAAAAAAATTCGCGTGGTATCAGGCGCTTGCGTCAGTCACGCGCTTACAGCGGCACGCCCAGACGCTTGGCAACTTCTTCGTAGGCTTCGATCACGTCGCCCAGACCCTGACGGAAGCGGTCCTTGTCCATCTTCTTGCGGGTTTCCTTGTCCCACAGGCGGCAACCATCCGGGCTGAACTCGTCACCCAGCACGATCTCGCCATGGAACACGCCGAACTCGAGCTTGAAGTCAACCAGCAGCAGACCAGCGTCGTCGAACAGCTTGCTCAGCACTTCGTTGACCTTCAACGACAGCGCCTTCATTTTCACCAGCTGCTCGGCGGTGCCCCAGCCGAACGCAACCACGTGGGATTCGTTGATGAACGGGTCGCCCTTCTCGTCGTTCTTGAGGAACAGCTCGAACGTCGACGGCTCCAGCTTGATGCCCTCCTCCACGCCCAGGCGCTTGACCAGGCTGCCGGCTGCGTAGTTGCGCACCACGCACTCGACCGGAATCATGTCGAGCTTCTTGACCAGGCATTCGTTGTCGCCCAGCAGCTTGTCGAACTGGGTTGGAATGCCGGCTTCTTCAAGCTTCTGCATGATAAAGGCGTTGAACTTGTTGTTCACCATGCCCTTGCGGTCGAGCTGTTCGATACGCTTGCCGTCGAACGCCGAGGTGTCGTTGCGAAACAGCAGGATCAAGCGGTCGGCGTCGTCGGTCTTGTACACCGACTTGGCTTTGCCGCGGTAGAGTTCTTCACGTTTTTCCATGATGGGCTCCGCTTGCTAAATTGAAATGGGCTAGGCGATTTCGCGCCAGTCGAGCCCGTAATCCTGATTCGCCACTTGCAGCCAGTCCGGGTCACACCCGAGGGCGTCGACGAAACATTGCCGGGCCAGCTGTGGCAGGTTGTTCTTGCTGCTGAGGTGGGCCAGCACCAGGTGCTGCAGGTTCTGCCAGCCCAACTCCGACACCAGGCGCGCGGCCTGGTGGTTGTTCAAATGTCCGTAGTCGCCACCCACGCGCTGCTTGAGGAACATCGGGTAATGCCCGCGGCCCAGCATGTCGCGACAATGGTTGGCTTCGATCAGCAAGGCGTCCAGGCCCTGATAGCTGTCGAGCAGGGCCGCGTCGTACGAGCCCAGGTCGGTCAGCACGCCAAACCGGCGGCGGCCATCGCTGAACACATACTGCAAGGGCTCCAGCGCATCGTGGCTGACGCCAACGGCGGCAATGCTCAATGCACCCAGCTGCAGGGTATCGCCAGCTGCCAGGAAGCCGCTGGGCTCCACGGGCTTGCGCATCCCGCGCAAGGTGCCACGACTGAGGTACACCGGCACATTGTAGCGCCGCGCCAGCAAACCCACCCCATGCACGTGGTCGGCATGCTCGTGGGTCACCAGCACCGCGCTCAACTGCGCCGCCGACACGCCGAGCAGCGCCAGACGCCGCTCGGTTTCGCGCAGGGAGAACCCGCAATCGACCAGTACGCAGGTACTGCCACTGACAATCAGCGTGCCATTTCCCTGGCTGCCACTTCCGAGTACGGCGAAGCGCACTTAACCCAGGTTGTCCTGGATGACGCTCAGCACGCGACGGGCCACATCGGCCGGGGCCACGGTGTTGATGTTCTTCTCGACCGTCACCTGCACGCTGTCACCCACCTTGCTCAGGCGTACCTGATAGCGCTCGGCGCGGGCTTCACGCTCTTCCTTGCTCGGCGCGCTGCCGAACAGGCGGCTGAAGAAACCAGGCTCCTGGTCCTTGGCCTCGGCTTTTTCGGCAAGGTTGATGTAGTACAGGCCCAGGCTGCGGTTGATGTCCTCAACCCGCCATTCGCCCTGTTCCAGGGCACGGCCGACGCTGGACCACGCGCGATCGAGGTCGGCGCCCAGGTTCAGTACCGGGTTGCCGCTACCGTCTTCGCTCAGGCTGACACGGCTCGGGGTATCGAAGTCACGGGCCGCCAGCAGCGATACCGAACCGCCCTTCTCGGCGCTGCGGGTCATGCTGGCAAGCATTTCGTCGACCAGTGCAGCGTCCACACCGGTGTTCTCGGCGCGTGCCGGAAAGTCCTGTTCGGTGGCGCTGCCGGCAGCACGCTCGACGGTCACCACATAGACTTCACTGGTATTGCGCTGTACGCCCGGCTCGATGCGAACCCGGGCACGGATTTCATTGCTGCTGCTGCCTGCAACACCGCCCAGGCGCTGGGCCATGGACGCCGACAACTCGTCGAAACGCTGCCAGGTGGTGCTGAACTCGCCGGTCTGCGGGCGCTCTTCGGCGATGCGGAAGCCGTTGTCCTCGAAGAACTGGTGGGCCACCGGCCACACCTCGGCCGGGGCGCGCTGGGCCAGGACCCAACGCGAAGCGCCGCTCTTCTGCAGGCTGAAATCGCTGATGTCGGCACCTGCCGCCAACGGCTGTGGACGCGGCACTTCGAACTCGCCCTTGACGTTGTCGTCGGCGACGTTGCGCGGAATCGGCAGCAGCGGGTCAAGACGCTTGACGTTGCTGACATCCGGCGGCAGCTGCATCGGCGGCTTTTGAGTGGCCTCCAGATAATCGCTGCCCCGGTCACGGAAGTAACCCTCTTCGCCCCAGAGCCAGCCACAACCACTGGTGCTGGAGATGATCAAGGCAAGGGCGGAAAGACCAGCCAATCGCTTCATGCGGTGTACGTCCTCAATTAAAACTTCAGGCCGCACTGGCGCATGGCCTGGCGTACCGTATCGTGACAGGATTCGCTCAGCCAGGTCAGCGGCAGGCGGATGCCCTTGTGCATCAGCCCCATTTCGACCAAAGCCCACTTCACCGGAATCGGGTTGGCTTCGACGAACAGGTCCTTGTGCAGGGGCATCAGTTTTTCGTTGATGGCGCGGGCCTCGTCGGCCTTGCCTTCGAGTGCGGCGTTGCACAGGTCGGCCATTTCGCGCGGGGCGACGTTGGCGGTCACCGAGATGTTGCCTTTACCGCCCAGCAGGATCAGTTCGACGGCGGTCGGATCATCGCCGGACAGCACGATGAAATCCTTGCTCACGCCATCCAGGATCGCCTTGGCACGCTTGAGGTCGCCGGTGGCTTCCTTGATGCCGATGATGTTGGGCACGCTCGAGAGACGGATCACGGTCTCGGCCTGCATGTCACAGGCGGTACGGCCGGGCACGTTGTAGAGGATCTGCGGGATGTCGACGGCTTCGGCAATGTGCTTGAAGTGCTGGTACAGGCCTTCCTGGGTCGGCTTGTTGTAGTAAGGCACCACCAGCAGGCAGGCGTCGGCACCGGCGTCCTTGGCATTGCGGGTCAGGTGCACCGCTTCGCTGGTGGAGTTGGCACCCGTACCGGCGATCACCGGAATACGGCCGTTGACCTGCTTGACCACGGCCTTGATGACTTCGATGTGCTCATTGACATCCAGGGTCGCCGATTCGCCGGTGGTACCGACCGCAACGATGGCGTGGGTGCCGTTTTCCAGGTGGAAGTCCACGAGTTTGCTGAGGCTGTCCCAGTCAAGACGCCCTTGTGCATCCATGGGTGTGACCAATGCCACCATACTGCCCGCAATCATGAAGCTGCTCCTGCCGGAAAAAGAGAGCGGTAATGGTACTGGCGCCACAGGGCTTGCACAAGCGAAGCAGGCGGCAGGAGCATTCCCCTCGGCGACCATTTTCGCTACCCTTCTCTCTTTGATCGGTACACAGCGGCCCGCCGGGCTGCCGACAACGCGCCCCGACAGTGCCCGAGCCCTCGATCCTGAGCCACGGAACCACGCCGACAAGCCTATTTGCCCCGTCACGTACCGACCGCTCATCGCTTTAGGAATGCTGCATGTCCACCCCCACCGTTCGCGAACAATTCCTTGTCATCAGTGCCCTGGGCGCCAACCCCATGGAACTGACCAACATTCTGTGCCGGGCCAGCAACGACAATCGCTGCTCGGTCGTCACCTCGCGCCTGACCCGCCACGGCGAGTGCAGCGCACTGGTGCTGCAGGTCACCGGTAGCTGGGACGCCCTGGCGCGTTTCGAAGCGGCGCTGCCGACCCTGGCCAAGAAGCACACCTTCACCGTGAATGTGGTGCGTAGCGCCGAACTCGAAGTGCGCCCGCTGTCGCTGCCCTACGTCGCCTATGTCAGTGCCGCGTACCGCCCCGACATCATCAACGAGCTGTGCCAGTTCTTCATCGACCACAACGTCGAGCTGGAGAACCTGACCTGCGACACCTATCAGGCACCACAGACCGGCGGCACCATGCTCAACGCCACGTTCACCGTGACCCTGCCGGCCGGCACCCAGATCAGCTGGCTGCGTGACCAGTTCCTGGACTTCTCCGACGCCCTGAACCTGGATGCGCTGATCGAACCGTGGCGCCCACAGAACCCCATGTAAGGAAACCCGCAATGGCCGTAGCACTCGACCAACCCGTCGCCGATTTCAAGGCGCAAGCCACCGGCGCCAAGACCGTCAGCCTGAGCGGCCTGAAGGGTCGCCAAGTGGTGATCTACTTCTACCCCAAGGACAGCACCCCGGGCTGCACCACCGAAGGCCAGGGCTTTCGCGACCAGTACGCGGCGTTCCAGGCGGCCAACACCGAGGTGTTCGGCGTATCGCGTGACGGGCTCAAGTCCCACGAGAACTTCAAGGCCAAGCAGGGCTTCCCGTTCGAGCTGATCAGCGACAAGGACGAAGCCCTGTGCCAGCTGTTCGACGTGATCAAGCTCAAGAAGCTGTACGGCAAGGAATACATGGGGGTGGACCGCAGCACCTTCCTGATCGACAGCGAGGGTGTGCTACGCAAGGAATGGCGCGGCGTGAAGGTGCCCGGGCATGTGGAAGCGGTGCTGGCGCAGGCGCAAGCATTGAACAAGGGCTGAAGCGCTTCGCCGGCGAAGCGTGCGCCGCGGCTAGAGCAGCGGCGCCACCACCGGCTCACGCCGCGGCCAGGCGTCGAGCACCGCCTTGAACAGCGTAGCCAGCGGGATCGCGAAGAAGATCCCCCAGAAGCCCCACAATCCGCCAAACAGCAGTACTGCGCAGATGATCGCCACCGGGTGCAGGCTGACCGCTTCGGAGAACAGCAGCGGCACCAGCACGTTGCCGTCCAGCGCCTGGATGATCGCGTACACCGCCATCAGGTAGATGAACTGGTCGCCCCAGCCCCACTGGAACAGGGCAATCAGGGTCACCGGTACGGTTACCACCACCGCCCCCACATACGGCACCACCACCGACAACCCTACCAGCAGCGCAAGCAGCGCCGCATAGTTCAGGCCCAGTGCGATGAACGCGATGTAGGTGGCCACGCCGCAGATCAGGATCTCGATGCCCTTGCCGCGAATGTAGTTGGCGATCTGGCGGTTCATCTCCTCGGCCACGCGGGTCATCAGGGCCCGCTCGCGCGGCAGGTAGCCGCTGACCCAGCGCGCGATCTGCTCGCGGTCCTTGAGAAAGAAGAACACCAGGATCGGCACCAGCACCAGGTAGATCATGATGTTGACCAGCAACGGCAGGCTCGACAGCGAGAAGGTCAGCGCCCATTGACCGAACTTGCCGATCTCGCCGCGCATCGCCTCGATGGCCTGCAGCACCTGCTCATCCGAGACCAGATGCGGGTAGCGCTCCGGCAGCAGCAACAGCAGCGACTGCCACTTGCCAAGCATGCCCGGCAGTTCGTTGAACAGGGTGATCAACTGGTGCCAGAGCAACGGCACCAGCACCAGCAGGAACACCGCCAGCGCGCTCAGGAACAGCAGGAACACCAGCCCCACCGCCACCTTGCTGGGCACCCGCAGGCGCTCCAGCGCATTGACCAGGCCCTGCATCAGGAACGCCAGCACCATGCCCGCCAGCACCGGCGCCAGCATGCCGCCCAGGGTCAGTATCGCGGTGAACCCCAGAAACAGCAGGACCGCCAGCACCACCGCTTCTTCATCCGAGAAATAGCGGTGCAGCCAGCCACGAAGCACTTTGAACATCGGTGATCCTTAAAGAGAAAGGTTCAGGCTTTCTTGAGCCAGTAGGTGTAGACCCCGGCGTCGGCCTGCTCATGCAGCAGCGTATGACCGGCCAGGCGGGCAAAAGTGCGGAAGTCGCGCTGCGAGCCGGCATCGGTGGCCACCACCTTGAGTACTGCACCACTGCCCAGGCGGTTGAGCTCCATCTTGGCCTTGAGCAACGGCAAGGGGCAATTCAGGCCGCTGGCATCCAGTTCGGCGTCGCAGGGTACGGCATCGGTCATCGGGCTTCTCCAGGCAGGTACATGCCCACGGCAGGTAGCGGCATGCACAGACCTCGTAGGATACCGCCACTGGTCGTCAACGTGTGAGCCGGCTACAGTAAGGTTCTTTGTCGACCCGAGCTTCGTGCATGAATTTTCTGCGCCCTACCCTGCTGACGCTGGCTTGCCTGCTGGCTCTACCGAGCCATGCCGACGACCTGCCGTCACTCGGCGACGCCAGCTCGGCCATCGTTTCCCCGCAACAGGAACACCAACTGGGCCGCGCCTGGTTGAGCCTGCTGCGCGGCAACGTGCGCCAGTTGTCGGACCCCCAGCTCAAGGACTACGTCGAAACCAGCGTCTACCGCCTTGCCGAAACCAGCCAGCTGCAGGACCGGCGCCTGGAGTTCATCCTGATCGACAGCAAGGAACTCAACGCCTTCGCCGCCCCCGGCGGGATCGTGGGGGTCAACGGCGGCCTGTTCCTGAACGCCCAGACCGAGGGCGAGTACGCCTCGGTGCTGGCCCACGAACTGGCGCACTTGTCGCAACGCCACTTCGCCCGCGGCGTGGAAGCCCAGCAACGCATGCAACTGCCGATGATGGGCGCCCTGCTGGTGGGCATCATTGCCGCCGCGGCCGGGGCTGGCGATGCCGGCATCGCCGCGATTGCCGGCACCCAGGCCGCCGCCATCCAGGAACAACGGCGCTTCTCGCGCCAGAACGAACAGGAAGCCGACCGCATCGGCATCCTCAACCTGGAAAAGGCCGGCTACGATCCGCGCAACATGCCGACCATGTTCGAACGGCTGATGCGCCAGTACCAGTACAGCGCCAAGCCACCGGAGTTTCTGCTGACTCACCCGGTTACCGAGTCGCGGGTCGCCGACACCCGCAACCGTGCCGAACAGGCCCCCAAGGGCGGTGTGGACGACAGCCTGCGCTACCAGTTGATTCGTGCACGCCTGCAACTGACCTACGAAGGCACGCCGGGCCTGGGTGCCAAGCGCTTCCGCGCCCTGCTGGACGAGAACCCCAACCTGGATGCGGCGCGTTACGGCCTGGCACTGGCGCAGATCAAGGGCGGCCAGCTCAACGAGGCCCGCGAGAGCCTCAAGCCCTTGCTCGCCAAGGCACCCAACGACATCACCTACAACCTTGCGCAGATCGACCTGGACGTCACCAACAACCGCCTGGCCGATGCCCAGCAACGGGTGGAGAAGATGCGAGCCCTGTACCCGGGCAACTACCCGCTGCAGCAGTCACGCATCGACCTGCTGCTCAAGCAGAACCGCCCGGCCGAGGCAGAGAAGGCACTGGATGCGCTGCTCAAGAATCGGCCACAAGACCCGGATGTCTGGTATGAGGTGGCGGAGGTTCGCGGCCTGTCGGGCAACACAATCGGCCTGCACCAGGCTCGCGCCGAATACTTTGCCCTGGTGGGCGACTTCGATCAGGCCTTGCAGCAACTCGACTACGCCAAGCAGCGGGCGGGCAACAACTTTGTGCTGTCGTCGAAGATCGATGCCCGTCAGCGCGAGCTGATGGAACAGCAGCGGATGGTCAAGGACATGATGCGCTGACACGCATCAAGGTAGCGCGCACACCATATCGCGGGTCAGCCCCGCCCCCTTGTGGGAGCGGGCTCGACCCGCGATGCTGCTTTCAGGCGTTGCCGGAGAGCTTGAGCCGCGCCGCCTGGGTGAAGTCCAGCATGCGCTTGAGTGGCTTGAGT
The DNA here is from genome assembly GCF_029960155.1 of Pseudomonas sp. PS01300. Classification (NCBI taxonomy): domain Bacteria; kingdom Pseudomonadati; phylum Pseudomonadota; class Gammaproteobacteria; order Pseudomonadales; family Pseudomonadaceae; genus Pseudomonas; species Pseudomonas sp. PS01300. The sequence continues at coordinate 102,355 of NZ_JASCPN010000001.1, forward strand.
GCCTGCGGGATAAGCGCCGGCTCGACGAAGATCTCGTTGCTGCCCTCGCGCAGGCACTGCAAGGTGCGCTCAAGGGTGTTCATCGCCATCCACGGGCAGTGCGCGCAACTGCGGCACGCCGCGCCGTTGCCGGCAGTGGGCGCCTCGACGAAGACCTTGTCCGGGCACAGCTGCTGCATCTTGTAGAAAATGCCGCGGTCGGTGGCCACGATGAAGGTCTTGTTCGGCATGCGCTGCGCAGCCGCAATCAGCTGGCTGGTGGAACCCACCGCATCGGCCAGGTCGATCACCGCCTCTGGCGACTCGGGGTGCACCAGGATCGCCGCGTCCGGGTACAGCGCCTTCATGTCCAGCAACTGACGCGACTTGAACTCCTCGTGAACGATGCAGGCACCGTCCCACAGCAGCATGTCGGCGCCGGTGTTCTTCTGGATGTAACGGCCCAGGTGCTGGTCAGGCCCCCAGATGATAGTCTCGCCATTGTCCATCAGGCTTTCGACGATCTCCAGCGCACAGCTGGAGGTCACCACCCAGTCGGCCCGTGCCTTGACCGCCGCCGACGTGTTGGCATACACCACCACGGTGCGCTCGGGGTGCTTGTCGCAGAACGCCGAAAAGTCCTCCACCGGGCAACCCAGGTCGAGCGAGCAGGTGGCCTCCAGGGTCGGCATCAGCACGCGCTTTTCGGGGTTGAGGATCTTCGCCGTCTCACCCATGAAGCGTACACCGGCCACCACCACGGTCTTGGCCGGATGCTGGTTGCCGAAACGGGCCATCTCCAGCGAGTCGGACACGCAACCGCCGGTCTCCTCGGCCAGGGCCTGGATCACCGGATCACAGTAGAAGTGGGCCACCAGCACGGCGTCCTGAGCCTTGAGCTCGGCGGCGATGGCGGCACGGTAGTCAGCCTCTTGCTCGGGCGTCAGCGGCTTAGGCTGCTTGGCGTCGAGGTGGGCCTGGACCAGAAGGCGTTCGGAAATCTGGGTCATGTTCGCAAGACCTGCAGGCGCTAGTGCGCGTAAGTCGAGTGTATCACCGAGCCCTGGCAAATCGGATAACGGTTCAGCCTGTACGACAGAACCAAAGACCCTCTGCGGCCTCGGGTTTTATGGGTTGCCGAAGGCTACAGTTAATCGAATGAATTCTAAAGGGTTTTTTGCCAAACCAGGCTGGCGGGGCAAGCCCGCCAGCCCAGCGGTCAGTTGCCTGCCGGTTGCAGGCCGCCGAGGCTGGACATCACCAGCGCGGCGAACTCTTCAACGGTCATCTTCTGCCCGTTGAAGGCCACCTGGCCATCGGCATAGTGCAGGTTGGCAATGATGTCATTGCCCTTGAGCGTGGCCAGCTTGGAATACAAGGCCATCTGCCCGACCATCTCGCCGGCCATTGCGGCCTGCTTGACCTGCGCCTCGTCCTGCCCTTCCAGGCTGGCCTGCAAGGCTGCCAGGTCACCGATCATCGGCTTGGACAGCGACAAGCTGCTCTGCAGTTTCTCGATCATCTGGCGCACCAGCTGATCGGAAGGCAGGTCGGCCGACGTCGGCTTGGCCAGGTCCAGGGTGAGGTTGAAGCGACTTTCACCGTTGGCGGTCTTGAAGGAAAGGTCCTCCACGGCCACCTGAGGCTTGCCCGCCAGCAACTGCATCATCTGCACCTGCATCAGCGCCTGCTCTTCGGCATTCAGCTCCAGCTCGGGCGGTTGGCCGGCAGCGGCCGTCTCCTGCAACTGGGGCATGTGCTTCTCATAGATCGCCATGATCGCCTGCAGCGCAGGGATATCGAAGCGGTTGACCGCCACCACCAGTTGCCCGCCGCCCACGGCCTTGCCGTCATAGGTGATGGCGTCGACCTTGTAGGCGGCCCTGGCATCGACCTTGTCGCCGTTGACCTTGTAGGTGTTGCGTTGCTCCACACCCTTGACGGTCAGCGGTACCTGGCGATCGCCAAAGGTGAAGGCGCTGTCGTCCAGGGTCACGTCGGCCTGGCCTTCATAGAAGTCGTAGGGCGTCAGGGTGAGGTCTGCAACCAGTTTCAGGCCCTTGAGGTCGAACTTGAGCGGCGGCGTCTCGCTATCGACCATCGACACCTGCAAGGTGCCCATGCTGCCATCGAGCTTGAGGCGCTTGCCTTCGAAGTCACCGCTCATGCCCAGGTCGAAGCCGGAGAACTTCACCGACGAACCGTCCTTGGCGATGTCCAGCGGCATCAGCCTCAACGTGCCGTCATACGACTGGTCATAGCCCAGGCTGAACTCGCCCTGCACCGGCGAGACATCACCGCTGGCCGCATACCACTCGGCTGTGGTGGCATCCTTCTCGATCGAGGTGCTGGATGCCGCCATCACCGGCATCAGCTTGAATGCCTTGACCCGCTGCCAGGGAAACGGCCCGTGCTCGATGCGATCGACCAGGGTCAGTTCCAGGTTGCTCGGCTCATCGCCCAGCTCCAGGTTCTGCACGGTGAACCTGTAACGCGCGACACTGCTGAACAGGTGTTGCTCCAGCGATACCAGCTCAAGCCGCGCCGTGGCACCCAGGCCCTTGAACGACTTTTGCATCTGCAGATTGGACTGTGCGGTAGCGTGCTCCAGCACGCCAGGCAACTGCTTGCCCGTATACCACGCCCCGGCCGTGCATACGGCCGCTACGGCGACGGCAAGCCCGCACACCACTCCCAGTGTTTTCTTCATGAATTGATCCGTTTGCTATCCATATTGAGGTGAAGCGATGTTACTCGTTGACGTCCATGAACTCCCGCGCCCAGACGATGTAGTCGCCGGGTACGGTGTAGGTATGGGTGAGTTCGGTGGCACTGAGGTCCGAGGCGCTGCTGGTGATGCGGCGCTGCTCGCGCAGGCAGTCGTAGGTGGCCTTGATCGCGGCGAAGTAGGCGCCATGGCCATCCACGGCGATACGCACGCCCAGCTCGGCCAGGCGCGTGTCGTCGTGCAGCTGCGGGTTGCCGTAGGTCACCAGCATCAGCGGCACGCTGACGTGGCGGGCAATCTCTTCGAGGTGATCGAAATCGCGGATGCCGACCATGCACACGCCGTCCGCGCCAGCATTCTGGTACGCGACCACGCGGGCAATGACTTCTTCGACCGGGATCAGCGCGGCATTGGTGCGCGCGATGATCGACAGCTCCTGGTCGACGCGAGCCTCCAGGGCAGCGCGGATCTTGCCCACGCCTTCGTCGATGCTGATCAGGTCGGTGGACTTGCGCCCGAACTGGGCAGGCAGCAGGGTGTCCTCGATGGTCAGCGCAGCCACGCCGGCGCGCTCGAGCTCGGTGACGGTGCGCATCACGTTCAGCGCGTTACCGTAGCCGTGGTCGGCGTCGGCGATCACCGGCAGCTGTGCGACACGCCCGATGCGCGTGGCCTGCTCGGCAAATTCACTCAAGGTGATCAGGGCAAAGTCCGGAGCCGCCAGCACCTGTAACGAAGCCACCGAGCCGCCCAGGATGCCGACTTCGAAGCCGAGGTCGGCGGCGATTCGCGCAGACATCGGGTCGAACACGGAAGCCGTGTGATAGCAGACCGGGGAGGCCAGGAGTTTACGAAAGGCACGGCGCAAATCTTGGTGGGAGGCTCTAGGCATGATCATTCCAGTTTCTTCATCTTCATTCTGGAGGAGAACATACCATTCCTGCCCGACACTCCGACAGTCGCCAGACCCGAACCCAAACAAAAATAAGCGAACAGAAAACGAAAACGCCCCCCCTCCAGAAGCCCTGCACGCGCTGCCCCCCCTCATTCTGAGGGGGAGACCAGTCGCGGCTTGCAGGGCTGTCGAGAGTGACCGCCCAAGGGCACTCTCAGACCGAGGCCACGATGAAGGTGCGCTTGAACGGGAACAGCGTGCGCCCGTCGTCCTCACGCGGGTAGTGCGCTTCCAGAAGCCTGAGGTACTTGCGCAGAAAGGCCTCACGGTCCTCGTCATCCAGGGAGCTGAGCACCGGGCGCAGTGCCGAAACCTTGACCCAGTCGAACACCGGCGACTGGCCTTCGACCACCTGCAGATGCTCGGTTTCCCAGATATCCAGCTTGCTGGTAAGCGGCGCCAGCAACCGGTAGTAGCAGTCCAGGGACAGGACATTGCGCGCCGACATGAACTTGCGCAGCTCCAGCGTGCCGATCACCCGGCCCGCAGGCCCGCATTCGCTCAGGGCCCTGAGCATCAGGTGGTACCAGGGTGCATCCCGCCAGTTGGGCATGTGCAGCGCCAGGTAGCCGCCGGCGTGCAGATTGCCGAGCAGCCGCGGCAGCAGGTTTTCGTGGTCCTCCATGAAATGCAGCACGGCAGCGGCGAACAGCAGGCTTGCCGGCTGCTTGGGCTCCCACTGGCCTATGTCGCTGTTCAGCCATTGGGCATTGACCGGCAGGGCTCGGGCCTCGGCGAGCATTTCTGCCGAGCTGTCGACGCCGAACAACTTCGCCTCTGGCCAGCGTTCGGCCAGCAGCCGGGTGGCGATTCCGGTACCACAGCCCAAATCATAGATGGACGCTGGTGCCTGCAACGGCAGGTGATCGAGCAGCTCGATCACCGGACGCTCCCTCAAACGCGAAAACTGCTGATAGCCTTGCGGGTCCCAGGTCGTACTCCCGCGCAGACCCTGTTGCTGTTTTACAAGCATTGCCACGTTCCTCTCGCTCCATGCGATCAATATTGCCGTCCAAGATTGTTCAACACCCTCAACATCAGCGCGATACCACGTCGCGTTTGCGGCTCGCGCAGCAGTTGCACCAGGCCCAGCAGGCTTGGTGGCTGGGTATCGCTGCTCTGCGCCTGCGCCATGCGCAGCGCGTTGCCCACGGTCCAGGTCAGGGCTGTCACGTCCTCGAACCCATGGGCCAGCTTGTCCACCATCGCGGTGTCGAGCAGGTCGACCAGGTCGGACCCCAGCGACAGCAAGTCGATGATGTTGTCCATGCGACCACTGACCAGCAGCGGTTCGAGTTTTTTCATCAGGGCGTCAACGCCCGGGTGAGCAAGGTGTTCCACGGTAGGTTCGAAGGTTTCCATATCGACGTACTCCTGCACCGCTCGACTCAGATCATTCCACGGGCAACCGCCCAGTAGAGGCCCCGGTTGAATCCATTGCGCAACAGGCCGCCCAGCTTGGTCGGCGGGGTGGGCACCACATCCTGCTGATAGTTGTAGGTCAGTGGCATGCCGGCGTTGAGGCCCATCTGCGCAACGGCCTGGACCTTCCCGTCGTAGACGGCGCAGGGGGTGCCCAGGCGGATCTCGCCGGCGATGTTGTTGGCCACCACCGGTGCCTGGTTATGGCAGGCACCGCCCGCCTTGCTGATGGGCAGGTCCATGGTGTCGCCGATCACGTAGACGTTCTCCAGGCCGTAGACCTGCAGGGTCTCGTGGTTGGTCGGCAACCAGCCCTCGTTGTTGGGGGCCTGGGACGCACCGCTCTGTATCACCGCGTCCACTGCACGAATGGGTGGGGTCGCCATCAGGATGTCGAACGGCTGCGCCTGGCCTTCGGCCGAATAGGCAATACGTTGATCCGGGTCCACGCGGTCCAGGGTGAAGCCACGCTGAAACCTGATGTTCTTCTGTTCAAAAAGGGTGGGCAACAGTTCTCCGGTTGGCCGCTGCATGAACAGACAGTTTCTGAGCAATTGCGCAGTGGTCGGATAGGTATAAACAATTTCAATGTTATTGCGAACACCGCGACGGCGCAGCAAGTCATCCAGCATCAAGGTAGTTTCCACCGGCGCAATACCGCACTGATGCGGAACATTGGGCGTCTGTGGGAAAGAAACGGATATGAAGATGCGCCCTTTTTCAATCGTCATCAGACGTTGCGCCAATTGTCGCGCCGCCTTGTATTGATAGAAATGATCCCCCGCCTCCTGCAGCCCCTCGATGCGCTCGGGAGCGGGTACGCAGCCCGTCGCGATCACCAGAAAGTCATAGCCCACGCGCCTTCCAGAGCGGGTGTGCAGGGTTTGCCCGGTGAAGTCGAAGCGGGTCACCTCCTCCACCTGGAAGTCGATTTCAGGCCGCAACAGCGAACGCTCGGGCCGTTTCAGGTCTTCCTGGAAATAGCTGTTGAAGGCAACGTACATGAAGGCAGGTTTGTAATAATGATCCGGCGAATTCGACAGCAGCTTGACCGTGACCTGATGCTTGAGTATTTCCGGGTATAGTTGTCTGACCAATTGATTGGCGAGCATCGTGCCGCCTACACCTCCCCCCACGACGACAATAGTTTTAGACATAGCCCCACTCCCTGGCTGGTTTTAAATCCATGCCAAGTACCATAGCAACTATAAAAAAATGCCATATACAGAATCGCTATAGCAAAACAGACATTAATTGCTGTTTCAAAAAACAGTACCCTTCCACCGGTGAAACTCTGCCCACTTCGCATTATTCCTTGGCACAGGCAGACTCTCCTCTGCCGCTGACTGCTTTGTGTGAAATTTTATTAACGTTTCAATTTTCACGCCTGATTGCTGTTGACTTCGCTCCCCCTCCTGAGTAAATTGCGCGGGCCGGAAATCCGGCCTTTTTTCAACTCACCAAAGAAGCCAATGGACATAGTATCTAGACGCTGTCTGGTCATTGCCGCTGCGCAACGCCAGGCACTTAACCCTGAAAATGACGGGACTCGACTCCGCGGTCGGGTAAGCTGCGCTAGGGCTTGATGCTCCAACGTGGCTTGCCTCCCCGGTTCGTCCGGTCGCGAGGCACACGTTATGTACTTCACTTCTTCTGCAATACCGGGCGTACGCGCCTTCACTTCAGCCCTGCGGGCCAGGCTTCTGCGCGCGCCCAGGCTGCCCGTGCGTGCGCCAAGCCTCCCCTGCGACTCCCCTGCCAGCAGCGCCTTGCGGGCCCGTTGGCGCATCTGCTCCACAAGCGGCCAACGCCAGCAGCGCTGGAGCCTGGACGACAGTCAGGACCCACCGAGTCGGGGCGCCGCCCTGTTTCTGCAGCACGCCTGATCCAGGTTTGCATGCATTCGGGGTGCGTACTTCCCCTTGAATAAACGGCAACTTTGCGCTTATTAAAAAACGAATTTCCTAGTTGGAAAATTCGCCGGCACTTTATTGCCTTCGCATTAATAAAAATCTGTGGAGCACATTATGGAAGAGGCCAGTAGTCGGTTCGCTGCCTGTGCACGCTCATTCAACAGGCAGCGAACGTCACCGCTAAAGATCCCACTCTTCGAATCGATCGCCTGCCCGCGACTCGACATACTTTCACTCGCCTATGATTAGTTGAGTTGTCGGTGTGTCGTGCCGCGAGCAGGCGGCAGGAGCACAGACCATGACTGTAAAAAACCCAACACCCCGCCACACCCACCCCACCCGTGACAGCAACAAGCTGTCGATGCGCGCCGCGCGCGAGGCCCAGAACGGCCTGGCCGTTACCCTGGCCAACGTCAACTCCAGCCCCGCCGGGCTCACCGAAGAAGAAGCCCAGGGCCGCCTGCAACGGGACGGCCACAACGAAGTCGCCCATGACCGTCCGCCCCATGCACTGGTGCAGTTGCTGCACGCTTTCAACAACCCCTTCATCTATGTGCTGATGACCTTGACCGGTATCAGTTTCTTCACCGACTTCTGGCTGCCGCTGCAGGCCGGCGAAGAAACCGACCTGACCGGCGTGATCATCGTGCTGGTGATGGTGTTGGCGAGCGGCGTGATGCGTTTCTGGCAGGAACACCGATCGGCCAAGGCCGCCGAAGCCCTGAAGGCAATGGTGCGCACCACCGCAGCCGTGCTGCGGCGCGAGCAGATAGGTGCCCAGGCGCGGGTTCGAGAACTACCCATGCGCGAACTGGTGGTGGGCGACATCATCCAGCTGTCTGCCGGCGACATGATCCCCGCAGACATTCGCCTGATCGAGTCCCGCGACCTGTTCATCAGCCAGGCGGTACTGACCGGCGAAGCCTTGCCAGTGGAAAAGTACGACACCCTGGGTGCGGTGCAGGAAAAATCCGCCAAGGCCCAGGCCGCCGACCAACAGGACCTGCTGGACCTTCCCAACATCTGCTTCATGGGCACCAACGTGGTCAGCGGGACCGCCACGGCCGTGGTGGTCGCCACCGGGGCTCGTACCTATTTCGGCTCACTCGCCCGCTCCATCGTCGGCTCCCGCGCGCAGACCGCCTTCGACCGCGGGGTCAACAGCGTGAGCTGGCTGCTGATCCGCTTCATGCTGGTGATGGTGCCCATCGTGCTGCTGATCAACGGCTTCACCAAGGGGGACTGGGCCGAAGCCTTCATGTTCGCCCTGGCGATAGCGGTTGGCCTGACCCCGGAAATGCTGCCGATGATCGTCAGCGCCAACCTGGCCAAGGGTGCGGCCGCCATGGCCAGGCGCAAGGTAGTGGTCAAGCGCCTGAACGCGATCCAGAACTTCGGCGCCATGGACGTACTGTGCACCGACAAGACCGGCACCCTGACCCAGGACCGCATCATCCTCGAACACCATGTCGATGTCGGCGGCAACCGCTGCGACGAGGTGCTGCAACTGGCCTGGCTCAACAGCCACCACCAGAGCGGCATGAAAAACCTCATGGACCGCGCCGTGGTCAGTTTCGCCGAGGACAATCCGCAGTTCACCCCTCCGGCAGCCTGGCGCAAGGTCGATGAACTGCCCTTCGACTTCGTACGTCGGCGTCTGTCGGTGATACTGGCCGATGCCAGTGGTGGTCACCTGCTGGTGTGCAAGGGCGCCGTGGAAGAGATGCTGGAGACCGCCAGCCGGGTCCGCCAGCAGGGCACTGCCGTAAGCCTGGATGCCGAGCGCCGTTCGGCCCTGCTCAAACTCGCCGAGGCCTATAACCGCGACGGCTTTCGCGTGCTGCTGGTGGGTACCCGCCAAATAGCCGCAGGCCAGACGCAGAGCCAGTACAGCGCCAGCGATGAGCGCGAGCTGATCATCGAAGGCTTGCTGACCTTCCTCGACCCGCCCAAGGAAAGCGCCGGCCCGGCCATCGCCGCACTGCGCGACAACGGCGTGACGGTCAAGGTACTCACCGGCGACAACCCCACCGTTACCGCCAAGATCTGCCGGGAAGTGGGCCTGGAGGCAGGCGAGCCGCTGCTGGGCCGCGACATCGAGCACATGGACGATGAGGTGCTCGCGCGCCGGGTGGAAGAGCGCACGGTGTTCGCCAAGCTCACGCCACTGCAGAAGTCCCGCGTACTCAAGGCCCTTCAAGCCAACGGCCACACCGTCGGGTTTCTGGGTGACGGGATCAACGACGCCCCTGCCCTGCGCGACGCCGACGTCGGCATCTCGGTGGACAGCGGCACCGACATTGCCAAGGAGTCGGCAGACATCATCCTGCTGGAAAAGAGCCTGATGGTACTGGAGGAAGGGGTGATCAAGGGTCGCGAGACCTTCGGAAACATCATGAAGTACCTGAACATGACCGCCAGCTCCAACTTCGGCAACGTGTTCTCGGTGCTGGTCGCCAGTGCCTTCATCCCCTTCCTGCCGATGCTGGCGATTCACCTGTTGCTGCAGAACCTGATGTACGACTTCTCCCAGCTGGCGCTGCCATGGGACAAGATGGACAAGGAGTACCTGGCCAAGCCACGCAAATGGGATGCCCGGAACATCGGGCGGTTCATGCTGTGGATAGGGCCAACCTCCTCCATTTTCGACATCACCACCTTCGCGCTGATGTGGTATGTGTTCGCCGCCAACAGCGTGGAAATGGCCAGCCTGTTCCAGTCGGGCTGGTTCATCGAAGGGCTGCTGTCCCAGACCCTGGTGGTGCACATGCTGCGCACCCGCAAGATCCCGTTCATCCAGAGCACTGCAGCCTTGCCGGTAATGCTGGCGACGGGGCTGGTGATGGCGCTGGGAATCTACGTGCCCTTCTCGCCGCTGGGCAGCATGGTCGGCCTGGTTCCGCTGCCGTGGGAATACTTCCCTTGGCTGGTGGGCACACTGCTCAGCTACTGCGTGGTCGCCCAGACCATGAAGACCTTGTACATCCGCCGCTTCAAGCAGTGGTTCTGAAGAACGTGGCTCAGGGAGAACGCCTATGCGCGTACTGATTTGCGCCGGCCGCCATTACGCCGACAGCCGGGTGTGCCGGCAGGTTCTGGAAGCTTTCCAGCGCCTGCACCCGGTGCAGGTGGTCATCCACGGTGGCAGTCAGTTCCTCGGTGCACATATCGAGGACTGGGCCCGGGAAAACGCAGCCGACATCGTGCGCTACCCACCCAACTGGCAGCACCACGGCAAACAGGCCGAACGCCTGCGCAACCGCTTCATGCTGGCCGATAGCCGACCGGACATCGTGCTCGCACTGCCCGGCGGGGCAGACACTGAAGAACTGCTCGACCAGGCCCGAAGCCAGGGCCTGCAGACACTCTCGGCAGGCAACCCGTAGACCGGTGACCCCCTCCCGCGCCAGCTCGCACCCAGCCGAGCTGGCGCGAACACAATCTCCAGGTCAACCCGCAGATCACGGTTCAATTGCTGAACAGGGAGGGAAAATCAACAGACGAAAAAAAACCCGCTTTCTCATGGAAAGCGGGTTTTTCGAAATGGTGGGTCGTGTAGGATTCGAACCTACGACCAATTGGTTAAAAGCCAACTGCTCTACCAACTGAGCTAACGACCCGTTGCGTGGGGCGTATAATACTGATTTCCTTAAGGAAATCAACACCCCACCGTAAAAAAAATCAAAAATATCGGGTTGGGTCGGTCACGCCGGCTGCCCGGAAGCCATCTGCACGCAGGCGGCAGCTGTCGCACTTGCCACAGGCACGGCCTTGGTCGTCAGCCTGATAGCACGACACAGTGAGGCTGTAGTCGACACCACGCGCCATGCCCGCCTGAACGATCTGAGCCTTGCTCAGGTTCTGCAACGGTGCCTGGATGCGAAAGCCCTGCCCCTCGACACCGGCCTTGGTGGCCAGGTTGGCCATGCGCTCGAATGCCTCGACGAACTCGGGACGGCAATCCGGGTAGCCCGAGTAATCCACCGCGTTCACGCCGATGAAGATATCCCGCGCCTGCAACACCTCGGCCCAGCCCAGCGCCAACGACAGGAACACAGTATTGCGTGCCGGTACGTAGGTCACTGGAATGCCTTCACCCGGCGTCTCGGGTACATCGATGCTGCTGTCGGTCAGCGCCGAACCACCAATCCCATCCAGGCTCAGGCCGATCACCTTGTGCTCGACTGCACCCAGGTCACGGGCAACTCGCGCAGCGGCGTCCAGCTCGGCGCGATGACGCTGGCCGTAGTCGAAACTCATGGTATAGCAGCTGTAGCCTTCGGCCTTGGCCATCGCGACCACCGTGGCCGAGTCCAGGCCACCAGACAGCAGGATTACCGCACGTTTCTCAGTCATGACATCACTCCCCAATCAGCGTCCCGGCTCGTCGTTCCACAATTGCTTGTGCAACTGCAGTTGAAAACGAACCGGCAAATTATCGGCCACGATCCAGTCGGCCAGGTCGCTGGCCTTGACCTGATGGTGGCTCGGCGAAAACAGCACCTCCCCGGCACGCTTCTCCAGACCATACTGGATCAGCTTGGATACCGCCCAGTCATAGTCTTCACGGGAACAGATGACGAACTTGACCTGATCGTTCGGGGTCAGCAGCTCGATATTCTCGTAGAGGTTGCGGTGCATCTCTTCGGAGCCCGGCGTCTTGAGGTCCACCACCCGACTGACGCGCTGGTCGACCTTCGAGATGTCCAGTGCTCCGCTGGTTTCCAGCGACACCTCATAGCCGGCGTCGCACAATTGCTTGAGCAAGGGGATGGCGTTGGGTTGGGCCAATGGCTCACCGCCAGTGACGCACACGTAACGCGGGCGAAAACCAGCCACCTGCTCGAGAATCGAGTCGAGGCTGCGCACGGTGCCACCACTGAAGGCATAGGCACTGTCGCAATACTGGCAACGCAAAGGGCAGCCGGTGAGACGTACAAATACCGTGGGCAGCCCAGCGGTACGCGTTTCACCCTGCAACGAGTAAAAAACTTCGGTAATTCGTAATGTGTCTTGCATAGTCGCCACGGGCGTAACAGCTAAACAGGCTGTCCGCCTCCGTCAGGCACTGCAGCGAACCCGGCATCGCGTAGTTCGCAGCAGCGTGTGTCAATAAAAGGGCATCGATTCTAACGAAAAAACCCGCGGCTAGCGCGGGTTTCTTCCAGGCGGGCAGTTCAGAGCTTCTGCAGGTCGCGCTGGGCCAACTGTGCGGCGGAGGTACCCGGGTACTGGGTGACCACCTGCTGCAGAATACCCTTGACCCGGTCGGTGTGACCCAGGCGGCGCTCGACATCGGCCAGCTTGTACAGCGAGTCCGGCACCTTGCTGTGCTTCGGATACAGCTGGCTGACCTTGGCAAACGCCTGGCCGGCGCCCTGCAGGTCGCCCTTGGCAAGGTTCACTTCACCCAGCCAGTACTGGGCATTGCCGGCGTACTGACTGTTGGGGTACTTGCGCAGGAAGGCATTGAATGCCTGGCTGGCCTTGTCGAAATCCTTGGCCTTGATCAGGTCGAAAGCAGCGTCGTAATAGAGCTTTTCTTTCGCCGGGTCGCCAGGTTCGCTACTGGCTGCAGGGGCGGTGGCCGCGCCTGCAGCGGCACCGGCGGCTACATCACCACCGGTGGAAGAATTCTCGGGAGTTGCAGCGGGTGCACCGCCGGCTCCGATACGCCGATCCAGGTCCTGGTAACGCTCCAGGCCTTCCTGTTTCAGGCGGGCTACATCGTTTTGCAGTTCTTCGATCACGCCTTGCTGACGCGAAATCTGATCCTGCATCTGCTGCAATTGCATGAACAGCTGACCCTGCGCCGAGGCAGGGGCCGAAACCCCTCCCCCGGCGTAGGCGCCGCTCGTACCATAACCCGCTGGCGGATAACTGCTTGCGCCGTTATAGCCAGCGTTGTCATCAACAACAGGAACCTCGGCCCAGGCCACGAGTGGCAGGGCGAGAGCCAGGACGGTTACAGCACGGCGGCACGTTCGCATATCGAATTACTTACGCAGTTCGACGCGACGGTTCTGAGCCCAGGATTGCTCGTCGTTACCGGTAGCAACTGGACGCTCTTCGCCGTAGGAAACCAGTTCCAGTTGGGCTGGGGAAACGCCTTGCAGTACCAGGTAGCGCTGTACGGCTTTAGCACGACGCTCGCCCAGGGCCATGTTGTATTCGCGAGTACCACGCTCGTCGGTGTTGCCTTCCAGGACGACGCGAGCGCCATTGCCTTTCAGGTCTTTGGCGTGAACGTCCAGAGCGCGCATGGCTTCTGGCTTCAGGTCCGAGCTGTCGTATTCGAAGTAGAAGGTGGTGATTGCGCGCAGAGCGGCTTCTTCGCTCAGGGAACCGTCAACAGCACCGGTGTTAGCGCCGTAACCAGCGTTTGGATCAACAGCGCCTTCACCAGCGTTGTCGCCGCCCTTGGAGGAGCAACCTACAGCTACAGCCATGGCCAGAGCCAGCGCAGCAAACTTACCAAACTTCAGCATTTCCATCGTGAAACTCCTAATGAACCCCAATGTGTTAAGTGTTACGTAAAGCGCCGCGTCAGTTCAGGTAAGGGGACCAGGACGGTTCTCTGACTTCGCCTTGAGCGGTAGGAAGCGGGAGCCTCACGCGTCCGTTGAGAGAGACGAGCATCAAGACTCCCCGGCCCTGCTGGCGGGTGGCGTAGATTAGCATGGTGCCGTTGGGCGCAACAGTGGGTGACTCATCAAGACTTGTTTCAGAGAGGATTTTTACACTTCCTCGCTGCAAATCCTGCGCGGCCACCTTGAAGTTGGTGAAACCTTGCTGGCGATGAATCATTACCAGGGTCTTTTCATCCGCCGACAGTTTAGGGTTGGCGTTGTAGTTACCCACGAAAGTTACACGCTCGGCACCACCACCCGAAACGTTGGTTTTGTAGATCTGCGGCTTGCCGCCACGATCCGACGTGAAATAGATGGTCGAACCATCCTTGCCCCAGAACGGCTCGGTGTTGATACCCGGGCCGGCCGTGACACGCGACATCTGGCGCGAAGCCATGTTCATCACATAGATGTCAGGGTTGCCGTCCTTGGACAGCACGAACGCCAGGCGCGAACCATCGGGCGACCAGGCTGGTGCACCGTTGAGGCCTTCGAAGTTGGTGATCTGCTCACGACGGCCAGTGTCGATGTGCTGTACGAAGATACGCGGACGACGCTGTTCGAACGACACATAGGCAATGCGCTTGCCGTCTGGCGCGAAGCGCGGCGACAGGATCGGCTCGCGCGACTGCAGCAGGGTCACGGCGCGGGCGCCGTCGTAGTCCGAACGCTGCAACGTGTAACGAGTGTTGTCCTTGGAGAAGCGTTCGGCGGTGACGTACAGCATGCGCGTGGAGAACGCACCCTTGATGCCGGTGAGTTTCTCGAACGACTGGTCGGCAATGTAGTGCGACATGTCACGCAGCTGGTCGGTAGTGCCCGAGACGCTGCCGGTCAGCACTTGCTGCTCGGTGGCGACGTTGAACAGCGCATATTGCACCTGCAGGCGACCGCCCGCTGGCACGATGCTGCCTACCATCACGTACTGGGCGCCCAGGGCCTTCCAGTCGCGGAAGATGACTTCGCTGGCCTGGCTCGGCTGGCTGATCATGTTCTGGCGTGGAATCGGCGCGTAGTAGCCGGAGTTGCGCAGGTCATTGCCAATGATATCGGCCATGTCCTCGGGCAGCACACTGCCACCCTGCAGGGCGAACGGCACGACCGCGATCGGCGTGGCACGGTCACTGCCGCTGGTGACCAGGATGTTCTTTTCTTCTGCAACGGCCATCCCTGCTGCGCAGCAGAGAACGACCAGCAGTCCTCTAAGAAGGTTAATCACAAGGCTAGATCCTCAGGTGTGAATGTCATCTTGAATGAACGATAGGGATTGAATTCGCTCGGTTTCAAGCCCTGCATTTCGGTCAGGCGGCCAATGTTCTTGACCGCTGCTACCGCAGAGGCATCGAACGGACCATCACCACTGGAGCGTGCAACGCTCACCGTGGTCACGGTGCCATCGGGCAACATGCCAATCTGCAGGACCACCGTCATGTTCTTGCGTGCAGAAGGTGGGCGCGCCCAGCCTTCGGCTGCGCGGGCACGAATCAGGTCGTCGAAGTCGCCGGCCACCTGGTCACCCTGCTCGTCGGCCAGCGCCTGCTGCCGTTCGGTGGAGTCGGACAACAGCTCGGCCAGGGCCTGGGCTTTCTTGTCTTCCGCCGCCTTGCGCGCCGCTTCTGCTGACTTCTTCTTGGCCGCATCGGCTGCGGCTTTCTTCTTGGCATCCTCGGCGGCCTTTTTCTTGGCCTCTTCGGCTGCCGCTTTTTTCTTCGCATCCTCGGCTGCCTTTTTCTTGGCATCCTCGGCGGCTTTCTTCTTGGCGTCTTCAGCGGCCTGCTTCTTGGCCTCTTCTGCTGCCTGTTTCTTGGCCTCTTCCTCGGCTTTCTTCTTGGCGAGGTCGGCCTGCTGTTTCTCTTCGACCTTCTTGGCTTCCTCGGCTTTCTTGGCCGCGTCGGCCTTTTTGGCCTCGTCGGCTTTCTTGGCCTCGTCGGCCTTCTTGGCTTCGGCCGCCTCGCGGGCTTCTTCGGCCTTTTGAGCCGCCTCTTCTTTCTTTTGTTCCGCAGCCTTCACCGCTTCCTGCTTCTGCTGCTCGACCTTCTTCTGTTCCATCTGCTCGACTTCGGTCTGGCGCGCCGCGGTTTTCTTCGCTTCACCCGCAATCTTCTGATTGGTCTGGGTGGTGGCCTGACTTTTGGACTTCAGCTGGTACAGGGTCGCCTGGACAATAGGCTTGGCCGGCGGCAGTTCCGGGGTCATGGCAAAGCTGACGAACAGCATGCCGAACACCAGAACGTGCAGCGCGATGGCCCAGACGCTGGGCCAGAAATAGCTTTCCGAGGCGGATGGCTCTCGCTGTTGCATCAGGGCGCCTCGGTAATCAGGCCAACGTTACCGACACCGGCCTTCTGCAACCCGCCCATGGCGCCCATCACCGCGCCATAGTCGACGGCCTTGTCGCCACGGATGAACACCTGGGTCTGTTTGCCCTGGTCACGTCCGGCCGCGATGATCTTGGTCACCGCGTCGGTCATTTGCGGCAAGGTCATGGCCTTGTCCATCTGCTTTTCGGTGTCGACTTCGCTGCCAAGGTTCCAGAAATAGGTCTTGTCGGCCTTGATCGAAATGGTAAGGATCTGGACGTTGTTGTCCTGCGGCAAGGCTTCGCTGGAAACCTTGGGCAGGTCGACCTTCACGCCCTGGTTGAGCATCGGTGCGGTCACCATGAAGATGACCAGCAGTACCAACATCACATCGATGTAGGGCACCACGTTCATCTCCGCGACCGGCTTGCGTTTGTGTCGAACTCGAGCCATGGGCTTTTACCTGATCACTCTTCGCTGGTGTGCACTTTACGGTGCAGGATGGCCTGGAACTCGTCGGCGAACGTGTAGTAGCGGCCGATCAAGACTTCACTGCGTGCAGCGAAACGGTTGTAGGCAATAACTGCCGGGATTGCGGCGAACAGGCCGATCGCGGTGGCGATCAGTGCCTCGGCGATACCCGGAGCCACAGTGGCCAGGGTCGCCTGCTGGGCCGAAGCCAGGCCGCGGAAGGAGTTCATGATGCCCCATACAGTACCGAACAGACCGATGTACGGGCTGGTGGAACCGACGGTGGCGAGGAACGGCAGGCTCTGTTCGAGCTTCTCTTCTTCACGCGAGATGGCCACGCGCATGGCCCGGCCAACGCCTTCCATCACGGCGTCAGGGTCGACACCCGGTTGCTGGCGCAGGCGCGAGAACTCCTTGAAGCCGGCACGGAAGACCTGCTCCACACCCGAGTCAGGGTCCGGGTTGCTGCCGGCCTGGCGGTACAGCTTGGACAGGTCGATGCCCGACCAGAAGCGCTCCTCGAAGCTTTCCAGCGCACGACGACCGGCACGCAGCATGGTGCTGCGCTGAAAAATCATGATCCACGAGGTCACCGATGCGGCCACCAGAATCAGCATGACCAGCTGCACCACGATGCTGGCATTACTGACCAGGCTCCACATGGAGGTATGGTCGACGACGTTAGCTTCCACGCTTAATCTCCTGCAATTGTTTGGTTACCCGCACCATCCGCCGCCACAAAGGCTGCACGCAGCTCGGAAGGAATGGCCCGGGGTTTGAACGTATCGGCGCGCACACAGGCCACCAGGAACTGCCCCTCGCAGAGCAGCGTTGCATCACGCTCGCGCCAGACCTGCTGCACGAAGCGCAGGCTGGCACGATTCAATTCAAGCACTTGTGCGGTGACCCGCAATTCATCGTCCAGGCGGGCCGGCGCGTGGTAGCGCGCCTCGCTGGAATGAACGACGAACAAGGTGTTCTGTTCTGCCATCGCAGACTGGGCAAAGCCCAGCTCGCGCAACCGCTCGGTGCGGGCACGCTCCATGAATTTCAGATAATTGACGTAATACACCACGCCGCCCGCATCGGTGTCCTCGTAATAGACGCGACAGCGATGTGCGAACGACTCAACCCCATTTTGCGCGCGCATACTCTAGTGCTAACTCCTCAGCTTGCCAATCCGCCCCACCAACTGTTTTTAACGGATTATGTCGTATTGCCAGCGCGACTCATGCGTGTCCGCCGATAGGACCACGAAAACGCCGGATAAGTCTGTCATTCATCGGCCAGGTCGGAAAAACCCTCGCCGTTGACCGACTCGCCCATGCGGCCCGGAATGTTCAGGCCAAAGTGCAGGTAGGCGTGCCGGGTCACCACGCGCCCACGGGGTGTGCGCATGATGTAGCCCTGCTGGATCAGGTAGGGCTCCAGCACGTCCTCGATGGTGTGACGTTCTTCGCTGATCGCCGCCGCCAGGCTGTCAACACCCACCGGGCCACCGTCGAACTTCTCGATCATGGTCAGCAGCAGGCGCCGGTCCTGGTGATCGAAACCACGCTCGTCCACGTCCAGCAGGTTCAGCGCCAGGTCGGCGATGGCCTTGGTGATGTCACCTTTGCCACGCACCTCGGCGTAGTCGCGTACACGACGCAGCAGGCGGTTGGCGATACGCGGGGTGCCACGGGCGCGCCGGGCGATCTCGAAGGCGCCCTCGTCCTCGATCGGCAGGCCCAGAATCCCGCCCGAGCGGCTGACGATGGTGGCCAGGTCTGCGGTGTTGTAGAACTCCAGGCGCTGCACGATACCGAAACGGTCGCGCAGCGGATTGGTCAGCATGCCGGCGCGGGTGGTTGCCCCGACCAGGGTGAACGGCGGCAAATCGAGCTTGATCGAACGTGCGGCCGGCCCCTCGCCGATCATGATATCCAGCTGGAAGTCTTCCATGGCCGGGTACAGCACTTCCTCGACGATCGGCGAAAGCCGGTGAATCTCGTCGATGAACAGTACATCGTGGGGTTCCAGGTTGGTCAGCAGCGCCGCCAGATCGCCCGGACGCTCAAGGATCGGCCCGGAGGTGCTCTTGATCGAAACGCCCATCTCCTGCGCGATGATGTTGGCCAGGGTGGTCTTGCCCAGGCCCGGCGGGCCGAAGATCAGCGTATGGTCCAGCGACTCGCTGCGCCCACGTGCCGCCTGGATGAAAAGCGACATCTGCTCGCGCACCACTGGCTGCCCGATGTACTCGTCCAGGCGCAATGGCCGGATCGCCCGGTCCTGGACCTCTTCGCGGTCGCGCCCGGTAGCGGCTATGAGTCGGTCGGCTTCGATCACTTAAATCATCCCCTTGAGGCTGCGCCGGATCAGCTCTTCGCTGCTCAGGCCCTTGGCATCGATGGCCGCCACGGCGCGGCTGGCTTCCTGCGGCTTGTAGCCCAGCGAGATCAGCGCGCTGACCGCATCGGTTTCGGCAGTGGAGGCACTTGCCACCGGCTGCGGGCCGTCGGACACCAGGGTAAACAGGCTTGGCGCGGTTTCCCAGGCCTTGAAGCGGTCCTTGAGTTCGACCAGCAGGCGCTCGGCGGTCTTCTTGCCCACCCCCGGCACCTTGACCAGCGCCGAGGTGTCCTGGGCCTGCACGCAGCGTATCAGGTCGTCGACCTCCAGGCCCGACATCAATGCCAGGGCCAGCTTGGGCCCTACGCCGTTGAGGCGGATCAGCTCGCGGAACAGCTCGCGCTCGCGCTTTTCGTGAAAGCCATACAGCAGGTGCGCGTCTTCACGTACCACCAGGTGGGTGTGCAGCGTCACTGCCTCGCCAACCTTGGGTAGGCGATACAGGGTGGTCATCGGCACCTCGAGCTCGTAGCCCAGGCCGTTGACATCGACAATCAGGTGCGGCGGCTGCTTTTCAGCCAGGGTACCGCGCAAACGTCCAATCACGTTCAGGTCCTTTATCCAGGGCGCCGGGGCGATCAAGCCCGCCATCAGCCGCCATGATTGCAAGCCGGCGGTGGCCGGCAAGCGAAATTGTGTTAACCGATGATGCTATCAGAGCCTTAGGCGGCCACTGCGGCTGCGTGCAGCGCCCAGCCCGTGCGGCACCAGGCTGGAACGGGTATGGGCATGGCACAGGGCGATGGCCAGGGCATCGGAGGCGTCTATCTGCGGCTTCTGGGTGAGCTTGAGCAGGTGCATGACCATCATCTGCACCTGTTCCTTGTTGGCCCCGCCCGTACCGGCGACCGCCTGCTTGACCTGGGTGGCACTGTACTCGGCGATCTCCAGGCCCTCTTCGACCCCGGCGACGATGGCGGCGCCGCGCGCCTGGCCGAGCTTGAGCGCCGAGTCGGCGTTGCGCGCCATGAACACCCGCTCGATACCCATGGTCACCGGCCCGTGCAACTGGATGATTTCGCGCACGCTGCGGTATACCACCTGCAGGCGCTCGGGCAGCTCGCCGCTGCCGGTACGGATGCAACCGGAGGCCACGTACTCGCACCCGCGCGCCGTGTGGCGCACCACACCATAGCCGGTAATCCGCGAGCCGGGGTCAATACCAAGAATCAGAGTCATATCGCCTGCGCAACCAGTGGCGCACCGGGGCGCCATTAAAAAGACAGAAGCCGGACCCGTCACGGGCACAAGGTACCTGCGGACGAATCCGGCCTCGAGTACGCCAGAACTGAACCTTAGCCGAGTTGTTCCATGACTTCGTCAGGAATTTCGGCGTTGGAATACACATTCTGCACATCGTCCAGGTCTTCAAGCATGTCGATCAGCTTGAGCACCTTCTGTGCGCCCTCCAGGTCGAGTTCGGCGCTGGTGGTCGGCTGCATGACGATTTCCGCGTCCGCAGCCTTGAAGCCGGCAGCCTCCAGGGCAGTACGCACCGCATAGAAGCTGGCAAACGAGGTGAACACGTCGAACGAGCCATCTTCGTTGCTGACCACGTCGTCGGCATCGGCCTCCATCGCCGCTTCCATCAGCGCGTCTTCATCGACACCGGCGGCAAAGCTGATCTGCCCCTTGCGCTCGAACAGATAGGCCACCGAGCCATCGGTGCCCAGGTTGCCACCGCACTTGCTGAAGGCATGGCGCACGGCCGCGGCGGTGCGGTTGCGGTTGTCGGTCATGGCCTCGACCATGATCGCCACGCCGCCCGGGCCGTAGCCTTCGTAGCTGAGCTCTTCGACATTGTCGGCTTCGGTTGCGCCTGCACCACGGGCCACGGCGCGATCGATGATGTCGCGGCTCATGTTCGCGCCCAAGGCCTTGTCCAGCGCCAGGCGCAGGCGCGGGTTGGAATTCGGGTCACCACCGCCCTGCTTGGCAGCGACGGTCAGCTCACGAATCCACTTGGTGAAGATCTTGCCTCTCTTGGCATCCTGGCGCTCTTTGCGGTGCTTGATGTTCGCCCACTTGGAATGACCCGCCATAACTGACTCCAGAAATCCTTGAAACAAAACCACGCCCCCGCCAGAAGAAAACCTGGCGTGGGCAATCAATTCGGTATGCCGTAACGCAAAGGCGCATCCAAGTGGATGCGCCCCGGGCCCGCTTACTCAGCCTTGGGCTGTTCGCGCAGACGGATGTGCAGCTCACGCAGTGCCTTGGCATCGACCAGGCCTGGGGCCTGGGTCATGACGCACGCCGCGCTCTGGGTTTTCGGGAAGGCGATCACTTCACGAATCGACTGGGCGCCGGTCATCAGCATCACCAGGCGATCCAGACCGAAGGCCAGGCCACCGTGCGGCGGTGCACCGAACTTCAGCGCGTCGAGCAGGAAGCCGAACTTCTCTTCCTGTTCCGCCGCCTCGATGCCCAACAGGCGGAACACGGCCTGCTGCATCTCTTTGCGGTGGATACGGATCGAACCGCCACCCAGTTCGGTGCCGTTGAGCACCATGTCATAGGCGCGCGACAGCGCGGTGGCCGGGTTGGCCTCCAGCTCTTCAGGGGAGCATTTTGGCGCGGTGAACGGGTGGTGCAGCGCCGTGAAGCTGCCGTCGTCGTTCTCTTCGAACATCGGGAAGTCGACAACCCACATCGGTGCCCATTCGCAGGTCAGCAGGTTGAAGTCGTTGCCGACCTTGATGCGCAGCGCGCCCAGGGCTTCGCTGACGATCTTGGACTTGTCGGCACCGAAGAACACGATGTCGCCATCGACCGCGCCCACGCGATCGAGAATCACGTTCAGGTTGGCCTCGGGGATGTTCTTGACGATTGGCGACTGCAGGCCCTCGACGCCCTTGGCGCGCTCGTTGACCTTGATGTACGCCAGGCCCTTGGCACCGTAGATGCCGACGAACTTGGTGTACTCGTCGATACGGCTGCGCGGCATGCTCGCCCCGCCCGGTACACGCAGTGCGGCAACGCGGCATTTCGGGTCGTTGGCCGGGCCGCTGAACACCTTGAAGTCGACCGCTTGCAGCTGGTCGGCCACATCCACCAGTTCCAGCGGGTTGCGCAGGTCAGGCTTGTCCGAACCGTAGCGGCGCATGGCCTCTTCGAAGGTCATGTGCGGGAATTCGCCGAACTCCAGGTCCAGGACTTCCTTGAACAGTTTGCGGATCATGCTTTCGGTCAGGCCCATGATCTCGGTCTCGTCCAGGAAGCTGGTCTCGATATCGATCTGGGTGAATTCCGGCTGGCGGTCGGCGCGCAGGTCTTCGTCGCGGAAGCACTTGGCGATCTGGTAGTAGCGATCGAAACCGGCCACCATCAGCAGTTGCTTGAACAGCTGCGGCGATTGCGGCAGGGCAAAGAAGCTGCCGGCGTGGGTACGGCTTGGCACCAGGTAGTCACGCGCGCCTTCCGGGGTAGCGCGGGTCAGGATCGGCGTCTCGACGTCGAGGAAGCCGTTTTCGTCGAGGAAGCGACGGATGCTGGTGGTGATGCGCGAGCGCAGACGCAGCTTCTCGGCCATCTCCGGACGACGCAGGTCGATGAAGCGATAGCGCAGGCGGGTCTCTTCACCCACGTCGGAGTACTCGTTGAGCGGGAACGGCGGGGTTTCCGCTTCGTTCAGCACTTCGAGCTCGTAGCCCAGCACTTCGATGGCGCCCGAGGCCATGTTGGCGTTGACTGCGCCTGCAGGGCGCGGACGCACCTTGCCGGTGATCTTCACCACGTACTCGCTGCGCACGCGGTCGGCGGCGGCAAAGCTTTCTGCGCGGTCCGGGTCGAACACGACCTGAGCCATGCCTTCGCGATCACGGATGTCGAGGAAGATCACCCCGCCGTGGTCGCGACGACGATGGACCCAGCCGCAAAGGGTAATTTCCTGACCTTCCAGGCTCTCGTTCAGTTGGCCGCAATAGTGGCTGCGCATCATGATGGTGGTTTCGCTTCTCGTCATTCGTGAATTCGGGTGTGGACCTTGCCGGCCCCAGGGGGCCCATAGTGCAAGACCCTGGCAGTACAGTTCAACTCAGTCGGACTTGTCGGCGCCCGCCAGGTTCTTTTTGGTGCCGGTCTTGAAGTCGGTTTCATACCAGCCGGTGCCGCCCAGGCGGAAGCCCGGGGCAGAAATCAGCTTCTTCAGGGCAGGTGCCTGGCAGGCCGGGCAATCGGTCAGCGGCGCTGCGCTGATCTTCTGCAGAACTTCCATCTGGTGGCTGCAGGAACCGCATTGATAGTCGTACAGGGGCATTGGCGTATCTCGTTGACCACTGCGCGGGCCGCGCCACGCAGCAAAAAGCGGGATTATATATGGTTAACCGGGGCTGTGCAGCCCGCCCGCCGTGCCAGCGCACGAATGGTTCAGGGCTTGGCGCCGCCCCTCAGCACGTAGACCACGCAGATCACCCGCACCAGGCCGCTGAAATTCTTGACGCCGCCGTGGCGAAGGTGGACTTCGCGGTCCACATGGGACAGCACCGCATTGACCGTACACCGGTTGGCGGCGGCAATGCGCTCGAGGATTTTCCAGTAGACCTCTTCCAGGCGCAAGCAGGTGGCGAAGCCGTTGAGTCGCACCGAACGCGACAGCGGGCGCGCCAGGCCCATATTGAAATCTGCCTGAAAAGGATCACCAGGGGCCATACGAAGTTGCTCGGCGGTGCATGCACGTTCATTCACGACTCGCGACATATTCATCCCACGCATTGACTGACAGGAAGTTCATCACCGGGATACTTGCTATCCAGGTACCTGCCTATGAAGCGCTGTTCATCGTATTGCAACCAGCAGACCGCGAGCCTGCGCAGCGTAGGAATAACCTTTTAGTTGAGTTCATGTACCACACCTGCTGAAACTGTTCCACGCCGGCCGCAGCACGCAGGAAGTACCCATTAAAAAAGCCCGATTCCTCTAAGGAAGAATCGGGCTTGCGTCTTTCAACAGGCGCCTTTACAGGCGCCGAACACTCACTTGGCCAACAGCGAGCGCAGCATCCAGGCAGTCTTTTCATGGGCCTGCATGCGCTGGGTCAACAGGTCGGCGGTCGGCTCGTCGCTGACCTTGTCCAGCAACGGGAACAGGCTGCGCGCGGTACGCACCACGGCTTCCTGGCCATCGACCAGTTGCTTGATCATCTCTTCGGCCGCCGGCACACCTGGCTCCTCCTTGATCGAGGACAACTTGGCGTATGTGGAATAAGTACCCGGCGCCGGGAAGCCCAGTGCACGAATTCGCTCGGCGATGGCATCGACTGCCAGGGCCAGTTCGTTGTACTGGCCTTCGAACATCAAGTGCAGTGTATTGAACATCGGCCCGGTCACGTTCCAGTGGAAGTTATGGGTCTTCAAGTACAGTACATATGTATCCGATAACAGATGCGACAAGCCGTCAACAATGGACTTGCGATCTTCTTCACTGATACCAATATCAATTGCCATGTACATTTCCTTCCTGTGATGTCAGTTCAACATGCTGGAAGCACTGTACCAAGAGTTGCGCGTGCCTGCAGCTCCGATTGCCGGTCTGGCGTGCGACACAGGGCTGCAGCCGCGCGGCCCGTTTGGCCCGCTGATTTGAGAAGCACCCGGCTTTGCTGTTAAATAGGCACCGTGCCGTCATTGCGCATTTTTTGTGCAATGGCGCATAGGCTGCAGCCACGCTTTGGCGCCTCATCGGTAACCGCGCACCGTGGGTTCAGCTCTTCCTGTGATATGCCTGAATAAAATGTGAGCCAAACCACCATGTTCAAGATCGTTCACCTGTTGACGGGCGCAGCTGCCTTGCTGCTGTCCCTGATTCCTAGCCTGAGGGGCGAAGCTGTCCCTTTCCTGCAACAACCCGATGCCATCTACCTGGCGCTGTTCGGGCTGCTCAACCTGATCCTGGTGCCTGTGCTGCCAATGCACTACCGCGGCGCGCGCCAGTACCTGCAACACACTGCCAGCGCGCTGCTGGTGCTTGCAGTGGTATTGCAAGCGGTCACTGTGCTGCTGCGCCCGGAGCTGGGCAATGTCGCGGCCATGGTCTGCGCCCTGCTGGCCGTGCTGCTGCATCTGGTGGCGGGCCTGGCCAAGGTTGGCCGTGCGCGCAGCCAGGCACCTGCCTACGACATGAGCAACCGCGACACGGGCACCGTGAAGTGGTTCAACACGTCCAAGGGCTTTGGATTCATTTCGCGGGATTCCGGCGATGACATCTTCGTGCACTTCCGGGCCATTCGTGGCGAGGGTCACCGGGTGCTGGTGGAGGGTCAGCGCGTGGAGTTTTCGGTGATGAACCGGGACAAGGGCCTGCAGGCCGAGGATGTGATTGCGGCACCGCGTCGCTGATCCTAGCGTGAAGAACCGCGACGGCCACTCGGCCGATCGCGGTTTTTTTACGCCTACTCACCCGCCCTGCTCTGCTGTCGATCTGCACTGAGCCTTTAGGCCCGCTGCGCGAGGCGCATGCATCAATAGTGCGGGGGCGGCGCTTCTTCCTCGTTGGACTCGTACTGCCCCACCATCTCCTCATAACGCTTGAGCAGCGCGCCCATCTGCAGCTGCAGCCGCTCAACCACCCGCTGCTGCTCCACCAGCACATCGTTCAGCGCCAGCAGCGTATCGTCCTGAAATGCCAGACGACTCTCCAACTCGGTTACCCGTGCTTCCAGGGTCATGATTCAAGCCTCGATCGGTTGAAGATAATCACCAAGCTCACGCTCGACGATGCGGCGCACATGAGCCAGCGCCTCGGCGGTATAAACCAGCGCCGGCACGCGCCCCCACACCGGGCCAGGCCATGCCACATCGCCCTGGCGTCGCACGATCACATGCATGTGCAACTGGCTCACGACGTTGCCCAGGGTCGCGACATTCATCTTGTCGGCATCGAACAGCCCGTCGAGCAACTTGGCCAGCAACGTGGTCTCTTGCCAGAGTTGCTGCTGCGCCTCTTCATCAAGTTCGAATACTTCGCTGACAGCAGGACGCCGCGGCACCAGAATGAACCACGGATAGTTAGCATCCTTACTAAGTAACAAGCGACAAAGAGGAAAGTCCCCCAGCGCAATCGTGTCTTGTTGCAAACGTGAATCAAGAGCAAACACAGAACAATCTCCTCGCACCTTTCAATCCCGATACCTGCACCCGGCAGGTGATTGACGCAAGGATACTCCCGATTGGAGTCACAGGCATGAGTACATGGCGCTCCATCCCAGGGCAGGCAGACCACACTGCACGCAGGAGGTCCGCTCACGCCGGTAACAAAACGCTACTTTTCGCACCAAAATAGCGCCTCGCGAACACAATCAGCACCGCCTCCTACCGAAAACTACTCACTTGTCCTACAAGCCGGTAACGTTTTGACTTCAAAGTCGATTTTTTGCTTATTCCGCGACGGCATCGACCCTCAAACCAAAAGATCTGTACACCCCCGGTTTTCGGGCACCACGCGCCCTTCGGCCGACGAAATGTGAAAATTTCATCAACGCACCGCGCAATTGAGCACGCTTGTTGCATTCATCTCTGCCCAACGTCGGCATGGCGCCTGCATAAGCAAGCCAAGTGCGACAAATAACAACAGCTGCAAGGGCAACCAGGGAGTTTTGGCATCAAAGGCTTGGCGTGATTGCACTGCCTTTGCTGCTCTGCGAAACAGCGCTGTAGTTGAACGCACCGGTCATGCCGGGGCGTAATTTGCGACAGGGATTTAACCGTTTGCGACGGGACCATAAAGTTAATGAAAGGTTCCCTTCGCAAGTATCGCCAACGACAGTCAGCGTGATATACATTTCGCCGACTCAAAAAAGAAAGAGCCGCCCCATAAAAAAACCAGGGGGCAAGGCCGTAATCTTCCAAAACCAAAGGAGCAAATCACGATGCGCGTGATGAAGTGGAGCATAATCGCCCTGGCCGTAGCGGCAGGCACCTCGCAGCTGGCCATGGCGTCTTCTCAGGATGAATCCAAGGGGTTTGTAGAAGACAGCAGCTTGAACGTCAAACTTCGCAACCTGTACTTCAGCCGTGACTACCGCAACGTCCCCAACACCGAGCAGAGCCGCGCTGCAGAGTGGGGCCAAGGCTTCATCGGCACCTTCGAGTCGGGCTTCACCCAAGGCACCATCGGCGTCGGCGTCGACGCAATCGGCATGCTGGGTCTGAAACTGGACGGCGGCAAGGGCACTGCCGGCACCGGCCTGTTCCCGACCGGCTCCGACGAACGCTCGCAGGACGACTACTCCAAAGGCGGCGCAGCCATCAAGTTCCGGATTTCCGACACCGTCCTGAAAGTGGGTGACCAGTTCACCTCGCTGCCAGTGCTGGCCACCGACGACAGCCGCCTGCTGCCTGAAATGGCCCAGGGCGCGTTGATCACCAGCAACGAAATCAAGGGGCTGACGCTCAACGCCGGTCGCTTCACCAGCATCACCGCACAAGACCAGACCAACCGTGACGGCGGCATCCACCTGACCAAGGCCGACGTACTGGGCGGCACCTACGCGTTCAGCGACGAGCTCAGCACCAGCCTCTACTACTCCAAGGTCGAAGACTACTGGCGCAAATACTACGCCAACGTGAACTGGAGCCTGCCGATCAACGACGAGCAGGGCCTGGTGTTCGACTTCAACTTCTACAACACCAAGAGCACCGGCGCCGCGCTGGAAAAAGCCTACGACGGCGACAAGATCGACAGCCGTGCATTCAGCCTGTCCGCCGCCTACACCATCGGCGCGCACACCTTCACCCTGGCGCACCAGCGCATCAGCGGCGACGGCGGCTACGCCTACGGCGTCGACGGCGGCGGTACCGTGTTCCTGGCCAACTCGGTGGCACGTTCGGACTTCAACTCCGAAGACGAGAAATCCTGGCAGGCTCGCTACGACATCAACATGGCCACCTTCGGCGTACCGGGCCTGAGCTTCATGACCCGCTACATCCGTGGTACCGATGCCAACGTTTCCTCCGGCAACAACGGCAAAGAGTGGGAACGCGACATCGAAGCCAAGTACGTACTGCAGGAAGGCCCGGCCAAAGACCTGAGCTTCCGCGTTCGCCAGGCCACCTACCGCTCCAGCGATGCGGTGTACAACAACTCGTCGCCTTCGATCGACGAACTGCGCCTGATCGTCGAGTACCCGCTGAGCATCCTGTAAGCCTTCCGGCTCACGGACCCCAGCTCGAAAAAGCCCGGCCCTGCCGGGCTTTTTCTTTTGTGTTGATGCACTTGGCGCAGTTTCCCGCGCCACCATCCTATACGTCACCGAATCGCCCCCGTACAATGCGGGGTCATTTCAGTTAAGCAACCGACAACGGCCTACCATGCGCACCAGTCAATATTTGCTCGCCACACAGAAAGAAACCCCTTCCGACGCGGTCGTCATCAGCCACCAGCTCATGCTGCGTGCCGGCATGATCCGCAAGCTCGCATCCGGCCTTTATACCTGGCTGCCGATGGGCCTTCGCGTGATGCGCAAGGTCGAAGCCGTGGTACGCGAGGAAATGAACGCCGCAGGCGCCCTGGAAGTGCTGATGCCGGCCATTCAGCCCGCTGAACTGTGGCAGGAGTCCGGCCGCTGGGAGCAGTACGGCCCCGAGCTGCTGCGCCTGAAGGACCGCCATGGTCGCGAGTTCTGCGTGGGGCCTACCCACGAAGAGGTCATCACCGATCTCGCGCGCAACGAGCTGAGCAGCTATAAACAGCTGCCACTGAACATGTACCAGATCCAGACCAAGTTCCGCGACGAGATCCGTCCGCGCTTCGGCCTGATGCGCGGTCGCGAGTTCATCATGAAGGATGCCTACTCCTTCCATGCCGACCAGGCGTCCCTGCAACAAACCTATGACCGCATGCACCAGGCGTACTGCAATGTGTTCACCCGCCTGGGCCTGGATTTCCGCCCCGTGCAGGCCGACACCGGCTCGATCGGTGGCAGCTGGTCCCACGAATTCCACGTGCTGGCCGAGTCCGGTGAAGACGACGTGATCTTCAGCGACAGCTCCGACTACGCCGCCAACATCGAGAAGGCCGAAGCGATCCCGCGGGAAACCGTGCGCCCTGCCCCCACCGAGGAGCTGCGCCTGGTCGATACCCCGGACGCGAAAACCATCGCCGCCCTGGTCGAAAACTACGGCGTGCCGATCGAGCGCACCGTCAAGACCCTGATCGTGCATGCCGCCGAAGAAGGCAAGCTGATTGCCCTGATCGTCCGTGGCGACCACGAACTCAACGAAATCAAGGCTGCCAACCTGCCACAGGTGGCCAGCCCGCTGGTGATGGCCAGCGACGCCGAACTGCGCGACGCCATCGGCGCCGGCGCCGGCTCCCTGGGCCCGCTGAACCTGCCGCTGCCGTGCATCATCGACCGTTCCGTGGCCTTCATGAGCGACTTCGGCATCGGTGCCAACATCGACGACAAGCACTACTTCGGCGTGAACTGGGAGCGCGACCTGCCCGTACCGGAAATCGCCGACCTGCGCAACGTGGTAGCCGGCGACCCGAGCCCGGACGGCAAGGGTACGCTGATGATCAAGCGCGGCATCGAAGTCGGGCACATCTTCCAGCTGGGCACCAAGTACAGTGAAGCACTCAAGTGCCAGGTGCTGGGCGAGAACGGCAAGCCGGTGACCCTGGCCATGGGCTGCTACGGCATTGGTGTTTCGCGCGTGGTTGCCGCTGCCATCGAGCAGAACTACGACGACAAGGGCATCATCTGGAGCGATAGCCTCGCGCCATTCCAGATCGCCCTGGTACCGCTGCGCTACGAAACCGCCGAAGTGCGCGAAGCCACCGACAAGCTCTACGCCGAACTGACCGCCGCCGGTTTCGAAGTGCTGCTGGACGACCGTGACAAGAAAACCAGCCCGGGGATCAAGTTCGCCGACATGGAACTGATCGGCATCCCGCACCGCATCGTGGTCAGCGACCGGGGCCTGGCCGAAGGCAACCTGGAATACAAGTACCGCAAGGACAGCGAGGCCCAGGCCTTGCCCGTGGCCGAGGTGCTGTCGTTCCTGCAAGCCCGTATTCGTCGCTGATAGCCAACACAAGAGTAGCCATGTTCAAGCGAATCACCTTCGGAGGCGCCGCCCTGTGCGGCGCCGTGCTGCTCAGCGGCTGCGCCAACCAGATGTCCCAGCGCAGCGAGCATGAGGAGCGGATCGAGCGCAAGCTGCTCGAGCACAGCCTGCAGATCGATGTCGGAGAGCCCAAGGTACTCGAGCTGCCGCAACGGCGCGTGCGCGTTCACGAACAGAAGAACTTCGAAGTCACCGAATTCGAAGTGACCCGTCGTTATGATCGCTACACGCCCTACCAACCCTGGCGCGAAATCTACGAGATCCCGCTGGGCGCAGTGGCCGTGGTTGCCGGTATCGGCGCCAATGTGGTCAATGTGTTCGCACTGGGCAACCTGCCCGACAGCGTGACCCATGACTGGCTCAGCTATGGCGTGGCCGGGCTCAACCCGTTCATGAACGTGCAGTCCAACGGCCGCGCACAACAGAACCTGGCCAGTATCAGCGAAGTGCAGAAGGACAAACGCCAGGAGTACACCAGCCTGCCGTGGGGCGAACGCCCGGTCGAGGTCAAGGCTGGCAAGCTCACCCACGAGCTGACCACCGACCGCAATGGTGTGTTGCGCCTGAACCTGCTCGACAGCCCGTTCACCGAACAGAACCTGACCCAGGTGGGCACCTTGCACCTGGCCGTGGCCGATGAAGAAAACAACGTGCGTGCCGCCGCCAGCCTGCTGCTCAGCCCAACGCTGCGCGGCAAACTGGTCGAAGCCCATGAGCTGATCTACGACGACCTTGAAGACGACGAGGTGAGCGAGTGGGTGCACCGGGTCAAGCGCTTGTCCGAACTGGGCCTGGAAGAGGAAGCCAGCGAGCTGGAACAGAGCCTGATCGAGCTGACCCGCAATGATCCGGAGCTGCAACAGGAGTTTCTCAAGGCGCTGACCAGGGATGCCGGCCGCCTGGTGGCAGACCCCGGCGCGAAGTAGCTCCAGCACCATGAACGCCAGGCATCGACCACGATGCCTGGCGTTTCACTCGGGCGTGAACAGCTCCAGCTGAACATGCGCCCCGCGCAAGTCGTGCAACCGCACGCCAATTCCCAGCAACCTGACCGGCTTGGCGCCACGCGCGAAAGCCTGGCTGAGCAGTTGCCGGTAGCTTTCAAGATCACGCCCCGCCCCCGCCTGCTCCAGGGTGGTCTGGGTGAAGTCATGGAACTTGACCTTGACGAACGGCTTGCCCGGCCGGTAACTGTCGTCGATCCGGGCCATGCGACCGCCCAGCGATTCCAGCAGTTCAGGCAGTTTTTCAAGGCAGCTGGCCAGGTCCGGCAGGTCGCTGTCGTAGGTGTTCTCGACGCTCACCGACTGGCGCCGGCTGTCGTTGTGCACCACCCGCTCGTCAATGCCGCGCGCCAGCCCGTAAAGACGCTCGCCGAAACTGCCGAACTCGCGGACCAGGGCCAGGCGGTCCCACTCGCGCAGATCCTTGCAATCGACAATGCCCAGGCGCCCCAGCTTGTCAGCCGTGACCTTGCCAACCCCATGCAGCTTGGTCACTGGCAAGCAGGCGACGAAGTCTTGCACCTGTGCCGGGGTAATCACGAACAAGCCGTTGGGTTTGCGCCAGTCACTGGCAATCTTGGCCAGGAACTTGTTGGGCGCCACCCCCGCCGATACCGTGATGTGCAGGCGCTGGGACACCCGCCGGCGAATGTCGTCGGCAATGCGCGTGGCACTGCCGGAAAACTTCGGGCTGTCGGATACGTCCAGATAGGCTTCATCCAGCGACAATGGCTCGATCAGCTCGGTGTACTCGCGGAAGATGTTGTGAATCTCCCGCGAGGCTTCCTTATAGGCATCCATGCGCGGCTTGACGATGGTCAGGTCGGGGCACAGCTTCAACGCGTGGTGCGACGACATCGCAGAGCGTACGCCAAAGGCCCGCGCTTCGTAGTTGCAGGTAGCAATCACCCCGCGCCGGTCGGCCGAGCCACCCACGGCCAGAGGCTTGCCGGCCAGCCGCGGGTCGTCGCGCATCTCGATGGCTGCGTAGAAACAGTCGCAATCGATGTGGATGATCTTGCGTTGGGACATGAATGACCGTTAACACCGTTGATTCGTACGCGCAGTATCTCACTCGTCACCACCGGCTGCACCCTGCACCCGTCATCCCGGGCAAATGCCCTGCAGCCCCCGCCTTAGCGCGCCCGCAGCCAGATCACAAACGCTAAGCAATTGAACAAAAAAGGATTTCTGGATTTTAGCGGTTGACACGTTCTGAGATATCTGTAGAATCCACTCCACAGACGCGGGATGGAGCAGTCTGGTAGCTCGTCGGGCTCATAACCCGAAGGTCGTCGGTTCAAATCCGGCTCCCGCAACCAAACATCAGAGAAGGCCACTTGAAAAAGTGGCCTTTTTTGTTGGGCGCTGTTTGGCCCATAGCAGGTTTTTGTTGTAAATCAACAATTAAGCATTGACAGCATCTCCATACGCTGTAGAATCCGCCCCACAGACGCGGGATGGAGCAGTCTGGTAGCTCGTCGGGCTCATAACCCGAAGGTCGTCGGTTCAAATCCGGCTCCCGCAACCAAACAACAGAAAAGGCCACTTTGAAAAAAGTGGCCTTTTTTGCGTCTGGCGAAAAGTACCTTCCCCTCCTCTCCATGCCCTTGCGGCAGCATGAAACTTCTTTAACTATCCTGATGGGCGCGGATCGGCATGATCGCGAGTAAGATTCAGACATTATTTTTCCATAGGGATTGGTAACTTGGTCGGATACATCGTCCAGTCGCGCGCAATCCAAAAAGGTGATTGATGCGCCCACAAACGCCCGAAGCAGAAACCCCCGTTAGCGCCGCCCAGCCCATCGCCCCGCATCGCCTGCGCTGGCTGGAACTGCTCAGCCGGTATCGTCAGCCGATCGGCCTGGCGGTCACCCTGCTACTGTTCGGCATCGCCCTGATTGCCTGTCGCCATCTGCTCAGCGAGCTGGATATCTATGCCCTGCACGACTCGCTGCTGAGTGTGCCCAAGCCCGCCCTGGCCGGTGCACTGCTGGCCACGGTCGCAGGCTTTGTCATCCTGCTGGGCTATGAATGGTCAGCCAGCCGTTATGCCGGGGTCCGGCTGCCTTCAGCCACCCTGGCCATGGGCGGCTTCTGTGCATTCGCCATCGGCAACGCGATCGGGTTGTCGCTGCTGTCCGGCGGCTCGGTGCGTTACCGGTTGTACGCCCGCCACGGCATAGGCGGTGCCGAAGTGGCCCGCATGACGCTGTTTGCCAGCCTGTCGCTGGGCTGCGCGCTGCCGCCGCTGGCAGCGCTGGCCACCCTGAGCAACCTGCCCGCCGCGGCCATGGCGCTGCGCACGCCGGCCCCGGTACTGGCCGCCATCGCCGTCGCGGTACTGGGCCTGAGCATGGCCCTGGCCTACGGGCTGTACCGGCGTCGACTGCCGGAACAGCCGCTGGCCGACAACCTGCTGGTACGCATACGCCGACGCACACTGCGCCTGCCGGGCGCGCGCCTGACCTTGCTGCAGCTGCTGATCACCGCACTGGACGTGGCCGCCGCCGCCACGGTGCTGTACCTGCTGCTGCCCGAGGCTCCGCCCTTCGGCGCGTTCCTGCTGGTGTACCTGCTGGCCCTGGCTGCCGGTGTGCTCAGCCATGTGCCCGGCGGGGTCGGGGTCTTCGAGGCCATCCTGCTGGCCGCCTTCGCCGACCAGCTGGGGGCTGCGCCACTTGCCGCTGCGCTGCTGCTGTACCGCCTGATCTATGTCGTGCTGCCGCTGCTGGTGGCCTGCGTGGTCCTGCTGGCCAGCGAAGCCAAGCGCTTTCTGTTCGCGCGCCAGGCCATGAAGGTGGCCTCCGGGCTTGCCGCACCGGTACTGGCGATTCTGGTGTTCCTGTCGGGCGTGGTGCTGTTGTTCTCCGGGGCCACGCCTGAAATCGACACGCGCCTGGAGCACCTGGGTTTCCTGGTTCCGCACCGCTTGATCGATGCCTCGCACTTCGGCGCCAGCCTGATCGGCGTGCTGTGCCTGCTGCTGGCCCAGGGCCTGCGGCGGCGCCTGTCGGCAGCCTGGATACTCACCACCGTGCTGCTGCTGGTCGGCGCCCTGCTGTCGCTGCTCAAGGGCTTCGACTGGGAAGAGGCCAGCCTGCTGACGCTTACCGCCTGCCTGCTGGCAGTGTTCCGCGGTTCGTTCTACCGGCCCAGTCGACTGCTCGAGCTGCCCTTCTCGCCGGTCTACGTGGTGGCCAGTGCCTGTGTGATCGGCGCGTCGGTGTGGCTGCTGCTGTTCGCCTACCAGGACGTGCCCTACAGCCACCAGCTGTGGTGGCAGTTCACCCTGGACGCCGATGCCCCGCGCGGGCTGCGCTCATTGCTCGGTAGCGCGGTACTGCTGGTGATCGTTGCACTGACCTGGCTGCTGCGTACCGCACGCCCGACCATCCACCTGCCTACAGGTGACGAGCTGCAACGGGCCAACCGCATCCTGCAGAGCTCCGACCAGCCCGATGGCGGCCTGGCGCTGACCGGCGACAAGGCGTTGCTGTTCCACCCTCAGGATGACGCCTTCCTGATGTACGCCCGCCGCGGGCGCAGCCTGGTGGCGCTGTACGACCCGATCGGCCCGGCCCAGCGCCGCGCCGAGATGATCTGGCAGTTTCGCGACCTGTGCGATATCCACCACGCTCGACCGGTGTTCTACCAGGTGCGTGCCGAGAACCTGCCCTTCTATATGGACATCGGCCTGACCGCGATCAAGCTGGGCGAAGAGGCCCGCGTGGACCTGCTGCGCTTCGACCTCGACGCCAAGGGCAAGGAGATGAAAGACCTGCGCTATACCTGGAACCGCGGCGGGCGCGACGGCCTGAGCCTGGAGATCCACGAGCCCGGGCAAGCCCCGCTCGAGGAACTGAAGGTGATTTCCGATGCATGGCTCGAAGGCAAGAACGTGCGCGAAAAAGGCTTTTCGCTGGGCCGCTTCAGCGCAGAGTACCTGCAGCACTTCCGCATCGCGCTGATTCGCTTCCAGGGCCAGCCGGTGGCCTTTGCCAACCTGCTGGAAACCCACAGCCGCGAGCTGGCCAGCCTGGACCTGATGCGCGCGCACCCGCAAGCACCAAAGCTGACCATGGAGTTTCTGATGATCGGCCTGATTCAACACTACAAGACGCATGGATATGCGCGCTTCAGCCTCGGCATGGTGCCGTTGTCCGGGCTGCAGCCGCGTCGCGGCGCACCTCTGACCCAGCGCCTGGGCTCGATGGTGTTCCAGCGCGGCGAGCAACTGTACAACTTCCAGGGCCTGCGCCGCTTCAAAGACAAGTTCCAGCCTGACTGGGAACCCCGTTACATGGCCGTACCCGCCGGGCTCGATCCCCTGGTGGCCCTGGCCGATACCGCCGCCCTGATTGCAGGCGGCCTGACCGGATTGGTGAAACGCTGATGATTCGACGCTACTGGCTTCATGTACTGGCCGCCCTGGTGCTGGCCCTGCTCGCGGCGGCCCTGGGCTTCTGGCTGTGGGCGCGCCCTGCCCCGCAACCGCACCTTGAACATTTGACCCTGGCCGATGGCAGCAGCCTGGTGCGGGTTACCCCAAGCACGCGAGGCAAGGACCTGGTGGCCGTGGCCGTGCCGCAGGACCAGGCCCTGAGCGACAAGCAACTGATCGACCTGAGCCAGAGTGCCCGCGCCCAGCTGGTACAGGTGATCCTGCCGCCGAGCGACTGCAACCTGCAGCAGCAGGCGCTGCAGCAGACCTTGCAACAGTTGCAGGGCACGCCGACGCTGGTTGCCGGCATCGGACCGGGAGCCGGGCTGGCCTGGAGCTGGCTGGCCGGGCAGACCAACGACAAGGCCCAGGCCATCTCCGTGGGGTTCAGCATCGAGCAGCCCGGCTGCAGCGCCGCGCTGCCCAAGTCGGCCGCCCATGGTCACTGGAACGTGGCCTGGAACGACAACCCGGATGACGCCAGCGCCGCCTTCGTGCGCGACCAGGCCAATGCACAGACCAGCATCAGCGATTACGACATCCACCTGCCCCAGGTGCTCAAGGCCCAGCTGACCCAGGCCCTGCTGGGCGTGGATGGCAATGCATTGAGCATTCCGGTGGTGGAGGTACCGGCCGGCCAGACCACCGACACCGTGACGCTGTTCCTGTCCGGCGATGGCGGCTGGCGCGACCTTGACCGCGACGTGGCGGGCGAGATGGCCAAGCTGGGCTACCCGGTGGTGGGCATCGATACCCTGCGCTACTACTGGCAGCACAAGACACCGGAGCAGAGCGCAGTCGACCTGTCCGAGCTGATGCAGCACTACCGCCAGAAGTGGGGCACCAAACGCTTCGTACTGACCGGCTATTCATTCGGTGCCGACGTGCTGCCGGCGATCTACAACCGCTTGCCACCCGAAGACCAGAAGCGCATCGATGCGGTGATTCTGCTGGCGTTTGCGCGCAGTGGCAGTTTCGAGATCGAGGTCGAGGGCTGGCTGGGCAATGCCGGCAAAGAGGCGCCAACCGGGCCTGAGATGGCCAGGATGCCGCCGAGCAAGGTGCTGTGCATCTATGGTGAAGAAGAAGCCGATGAAAGCGGCTGCACCGACCATACCGCCGTGGGTGAGCGCGTGAAGCTGCCCGGCGGGCACCACTTCGACGAAAACTACCCGGCCCTGGCCAAACGCCTGATCAGCGAGATCGAAACGCGCCAGGGAAAGTCCAGCGTCGCTGAACAGTAGAAGCCTCGCCGGCAAGGCCGGCTCCTGCAACGGATCGCATCCTGCAGGAGCCGCCTTGGCGGCGAAAGGCCCCGCTAGATCTCCACCTGCGTACCCAGCTCGATCACCCGGTTCAATGGCAGGTTGAAGAACCTCAGGTTGCCGTTGGCATTCTTCAGCAGGAA
The DNA here is from genome assembly GCF_029960155.1 of Pseudomonas sp. PS01300. Taxonomy (NCBI): domain Bacteria; kingdom Pseudomonadati; phylum Pseudomonadota; class Gammaproteobacteria; order Pseudomonadales; family Pseudomonadaceae; genus Pseudomonas; species Pseudomonas sp. PS01300. The sequence goes on from NZ_JASCPN010000001.1 coordinate 139,067, forward strand.
GGCAAACAGCACCCCACGCCAGCGCGACATGCCCACCAGCTTGGATGCGATCACCGTCTCGCGGCTGAGGAAGTAGGTGGTGCGCATGGGGCTGAAATCCAGCTCGTCCAGGTGACACAGCTTCAACGCCGCCGGCACGTCCGGCTCGTCCATGAAGCCGAAATGCAGGATCACCCGGTAGAACCCCTCGCCATACCCCTCCACCTCGAAACGCCGCTGTGGCGGTACCCGCGGTGAATCCTCGTTGACCACGGTGAGCAACACCACCTGGCGGTGCAGCACCTGGTTGTGCAGCATGTTGTGCAGCAGCGCATGGGGCACCGCGTCCGAACGCGCGGTCAGAAACACCGCCGTACCTTCCACACGGTGCGGCGGCTGCACGCGGATGCTGGCGATGAACACCGGCAATGGCAACGCGCCCTCATCCAGGCGCTCCACCAGGATCTGCTTGCCGCGCTTCCAGGTGGTCATCAGGATGAACAGCGCAATCCCTGCCAGCACCGGAAATGCCCCACCCTGCAGCACCTTGGGCACGTTGGCGGCAAAGAACAGCCCGTCGACGAACAGAAAGCCCAGCAGTACCGGTACCGCCAGCAGCGGTGGCCACTTCCACAGCAGCAACATCACCGCCGACACCAGGATGGTGGTGATCAGCATGGTCCCGGTTACCGCAACGCCATAGGCCGACGCCAGCGCGCCGGAGGACTCGAAGCCCAGCACCAGCAGGATCACCCCGACCATCAGCGACCAGTTGACCGCCCCGATGTAGATCTGCCCCTGCTCGTCGCTGGAGGTGTGCTGGATCTGCATGCGCGGCACATAACCAAGCTGGATGGCCTGGCGGGTGAGGGAGAAGGCCCCGGAAATCACCGCCTGGGAAGCGATCACGGTGGCCAGGGTGGCCAGCCCGACCAGCGGCACCAGCGCCCAGCCGGGGGCCAGCAGGTAGAACGGGTTGCGTGCCGCTTCGGGGTTCTCCAGCAGCAATGCGCCCTGACCGAAATAGTTGAGCACCAGCGCCGGCAGCACCAGCGCGAACCAGGCCCGCGCGATCGGTTTGCGGCCAAAATGCCCCATGTCGGCGTACAAGGCCTCGGCCCCGGTCAGCGCCAGCACCACGGCGCCCAGAATCGCCACGCCCATGCCGGGGTGGACGATGAAGAAGCGCACGGCCCAGATCGGGTTGAGCGCCTGCAGCACTTCGGGGCGCTGGATGATGCCGTGCACGCCCAGGGCCGCCAGCACCACGAACCAGGCCACCATCACCGGCCCGAACAGAATGCCGATGCGCGCGGTACCGTGCTTCTGGATCAGAAACAGCGCCACCAGCACGACCAGCGCCACCGGTATCACCCAGTGATCGATGCCATCGAACGCCAGTTGCATGCCTTCGACCGCCGACAGCACCGAAATCGCCGGGGTGATCATGCTGTCGCCATAGAACAGCGCCGCACCGAACAAGCCGAACACCACCAGCAGCGCACGCAACCTGGGATAAGGTGCAGCCGCTCGTCGGGCCAGCGCGGTCAGGGCCATGATGCCACCCTCCCCCTGGTTGTCCGCGCGCAGGATGAACAGCACGTACTTGATCGACACCACCCAGATCAGCGACCACAGGATCAACGCCAGGATGCCCAGCACACCATCATGGTTGACCGGCACCCCGTAGCCGCCGGAGAAGACTTCCTTGAGGGTATACAAGGGGCTGGTACCGATATCGCCGTATACCACCCCGACTGCCGCCACCAGCAGGCTCAGCGGCTTTGCCGCCGTATGCCCGGCATTGGCCTGACTGCTTGCCTGAACCATCAACCACTCCCGCAACCAAGACCCAGAGGCCGGCGAAATTCGCGCCAGGCGCTATCATTTTTGCAACCCGTCGCAGCGTGCCGAACGCAGCGCTGAACGACGCGGGAGCGATGGCGCGAAGCATAGCGCAGCGTTCGTCGCATTTCTGCTAGTCAAGCGCGTTGTGCCTCGCTAGAATTGCGCACTTTTTGATCAGAGGCGCCCCAAAGCGCCCGTCAGGGCTGCCACCTTCGCGTGCCAAGCAGCCCCTCTACACCGAGGTTAACCATGTCCACCACCGCCACGCCCACCACGCCAAAGGTCGGCTTCGTTTCCCTGGGTTGCCCCAAAGCCCTGGTCGATTCCGAGCGCATCCTGACCCAGCTGCGCATGGAAGGCTATGAAGTCGTGCCCACCTACGAGGATGCCGACGTGGTGGTGGTCAACACCTGTGGCTTCATCGACTCGGCCAAGGCCGAATCGCTGGAAGTGATCGGCGAGGCCATCAAGGAAAACGGCAAGGTCATCGTTACCGGCTGCATGGGTGTCGACGCCAACAACATTCGCGACGTGCACCCCAGCGTGTTGTCGGTGTCCGGGCCGCAGCAGTACGAGCAGGTGGTCAACGCCGTGCACGAAGTGGTGCCACCACGTCAGGACCACAATCCGCTGATCGATCTGGTGCCGCCCCAGGGTGTCAAGCTGACCCCGCGTCACTACGCCTACCTGAAGATTTCCGAAGGCTGCAACCACACCTGCAGCTTCTGCATCATTCCGTCGATGCGTGGCAAGCTGGTCAGCCGCCCGGTGGGCGAGGTGCTGAGCGAGGCCGAGCGCCTGGTCAAGGCCGGCGTCAAGGAGCTGCTGGTGATCTCCCAGGACACCAGCGCCTACGGCGTCGACGTCAAGTACAAGACCGACTTCTGGAACGGCCGGCCGGTCAAGACGCGCATGCTCGAGCTGTGCGAAGCGCTCGGCAGCCTGGGCGTGTGGGTGCGCCTGCACTATGTGTACCCGTACCCGAACGTCGATGACGTGATCCCGCTGATGGCCGCCGGCAAGCTGCTGCCGTACCTGGACATCCCGTTCCAGCACGCCAGCCCCAAGGTGCTCAAGTCGATGAAGCGCCCTGCCTTCGAAGACAAGACCCTGGCACGCATCAAGAAATGGCGCGAACAGTGCCCGGAGCTGATCATCCGCTCCACCTTCATCGTCGGCTTCCCCGGCGAGACCGAGGAAGACTTCCAGTACCTGCTCGACTGGCTCACCGAAGCCCAGCTCGACCGCGTCGGCTGCTTCCAGTACTCGCCCGTCGAAGGCGCACCGGCCAACGACCTGGACCTGCCCGTGGTTCCTGATGACGTCAAGCAGGACCGCTGGGATCGCTTCATGGCCCACCAGCAGGCCATCAGCAGCGCACGCCTGCAACTGCGCATCGGCAAGCGCATCGAAGTGCTGATCGACGAAGTGGAGGAGCAGGGCTCGGTGGGCCGCAGCTTCTTCGACGCCCCGGAGATCGACGGCAATGTGTTCATCGACGGCGACCACGGCTTCAAGCCGGGGGACAAGGTCTGGTGCGTCGTCACCGATGCCGACGAATACGACCTGTGGGCCGAGCCTGTCTGACGCTTTGCGACCTGGAAAAGCCCTGCCATCATGGCGGGGCTTTTTATTGGACTATCGTGTCCAGTACGGACACCCCAGGAGACCCTGCGATGCGCGCGCATTCCACCGTGCAAACCCCTAGCCCCCACGACTACCCTCGCCTGCTGCAGGTATGGGAAGCCTCGGTACGTGCCACCCACGATTTTCTCCCCGAAAGCTACATCGTGCTGCTGCGTGAACTGGTGCCCAAGTACCTGGATGCAGTGATGCTGATCTGCTGCAAGGACAGCCAGCAACGCATCACCGGCTTTGCCGGTGTAGCGGCCGGGCGTGTCGAAATGCTGTTCGTCGACCCGCAGTATCGCGGTCAGGGCATCGGCAAGCAGTTGCTGCGGCATGCCATCAATGAGCTGAACGCCGATGAGCTCGACGTCAACGAGCAGAATCCCCAGGCCATCGGCTTCTATGCCAGCCAAGGCTTCGAAGTCATCGGGCGCTCGGAAAAGGACGGCATGGGCAAACCCTACCCCCTGCTTCACCTCAGGCTAGGTCGTACACAGTCTGCGAGCACGGGCTGAAGGACGCTGTAAGGCCGATCCGAAAATCATCCCCTCACGGCATTAATAGCCGCCCGGCACGAATGTAGCCGGGCCTTCGCTCGCCCGGGCGGTTACAATGGGCGCCTTTCCCTGTGCCACGGCCGCCGTCATGTCTGAACCCATTCGTCTTTCCAAACGCCTTATCGAACTGGTCGGCTGCTCCCGACGGGAGGCCGAACTCTATATCGAAGGCGGTTGGGTGACCGTTGACGGCAACGTCGTCGACGAGCCACAGCTCAAGGTCGACGGCCAGGTCGTCGCCCTGCTGCCGGGCGCCAAGGCCGAAGCCCTGGAACCGGTAACCCTGCTGCTGCACCAGGCCGCCGACCAGGACAGCGAAAGCGCTCGCCTGAGCATGACCCCGGCCACCTTGTCCGAGGCCCACGCCGAAGGGCATCGCCCGCTCAAGGGCCACTTTGCCCGGCTGACCTGCGTCGCCGAGCTGCAACAGGGCGCCAGCGGCCTGCAGGTGTACAGCCAGGACTGGCGTGCCGTGCGCAAGGTCACCTCGGACCTGGCCAAGCTGGAGCAGGAGTATGTGGTCGAGGTCAGCGGCGAGATGGTCGCCCATGGTCTCGAACGCCTTAACCGCGGTTTCACCTGGAAGGGCCAGGAACTGCCCCGCATCAAGGCCAGCTGGCAGAACGAGACGCGCCTGCGCATGGTGCTGAAAAACCCGACGCCGGGGCTGATCGAACTGCTGTGCCGCAGTGTCGGTGTCAGCGTGGTCAGCATGCGCCGTATCCGCCTGGGCGGCGTGGCCATGAGCAAGCTGCCGCTGGGCCAGTGGCGCTACCTGTCCAGCAAAGAAAAATTCTAGGCCTCGCCACTCGGGCGTTGCCACTTGATCAGGATTGTCCAATGATTCACAACGATGTGCTGCGCAGCCTGCGCTACATGCTGGATATCAGCGATGCCAAACTGGCAGAGATCACCCGCATCAACGGTTTTGACGTCAGCGATGCCGACATTGCCAGCTACCTGAAAAAAGACGAGGAAGAAGGCTTCGTGCGCTGCCCGGACGAGGTCATCGCGCATTTTCTCGATGGCCTGGTGGTGTTCAAGCGTGGTCGCGACGAGAGCCGCCCGCCTCTGCCGGTCGAACTGCCGGTCACCAACAACATCATCCTGAAAAAACTGCGGGTGGCCTTCGAGCTCAAGGAAGACGACCTGCATGCCATTCTCAAGGCGGCGGATTTTTCGGTGTCCAAGCCTGAACTCAGCGCCCTGTTCCGCAAGGTCGGCAACAGCAACTACCGCCCCTGTGGCGACCAGTTGCTGCGCAACTTCCTCAAGGGCCTGACCCTGCGAGTGCGTGGCTGATTCGATCATGGCCTACAGTGTCGAGCCAGTCGGCTACGTGCGCTCCTGCTTCAAGGAGAAGTTCGCCATCCCGCGCCAACCGCAGCTGGCTCCGGCTGCGCGCGGGGTGCTGGAGCTGGTATCGCCTTTCGATCAGGGGGAAGCGGTTGCCGGGCTAGAGCAGGTCAGCCACGTGTGGCTGCTGTTCCTGTTTCATCAGGCCCTGGAAGAGAAGCCGCGCCTGAAGGTGCGCCCGCCGCGCCTGGGCGGCAACACGTCGATGGGCGTGTTCGCCACCCGCGCCACCCACCGGCCAAACGGCATCGGGCAGTCGGTGGTGAAGCTGGAGGGCGTCGAGGCCGGGCGACTGCTGCTGTCGGGCATCGACCTGCTGGACGGCACGCCGGTCATCGATATCAAGCCCTATGTACCCTATGCCGACAGCGTAGCCGGGGCGGTCAATCACATGGCCAGCGCCCCGCCTGCGCCGATCACGGTGCAATGGAGCGACTCGGCACTGCAGCAGGCCCATGCGCATGCGCTGCGTCTCGCAGAGCCGTTGGTGGAGCTGATAGAACAATGCCTGGCACAGGATCCACGCCCGGCTTATCAGGTGCCCCCGGTCGAGCGCGTGTACGGGGTCAGGTTCTGGGATGTGCAGGTACGCTGGCACTACCCTCAGCTGGATACGATCCGGGTGCTGGAGGTGGTGCGCGAGGCGTAGGGCCGGCGCCCGCAAGGTCGCAGGAACGCCGCGCCGGCGAATGCCGCACCACAAATCCAGGGCAAAAAAAAACGCAGACCACGGTCTGCGTTTTTTATTGGTACTGCCTGCTTACTTCTCGACGAACGCACGCTCGATCAGATAGTCACCTGGCTCGCGCATGCGCGCGGAGACTTTCAGGCCGAAGCTGTTCAGGACTTCGCTGGTTTCATCCAGCATGCTCGGGCTACCGCAGATCATCGCACGATCGTCCTGCGGGTTGATCGGCGGCAGGCCGATGTCGCTGAACAGTTTGCCGCTGCGCATCAGGTCAGTCAGGCGACCCTGATTCTCGAACGGCTCGCGGGTGACGGTGGGGTAGTAGATCAGTTTTTCACGCAGCGCCTCACCGAAGAACTCGTTCTGCGGCAGGTGCTCGGTGATGAACTCGCGATAGGCCACTTCGTTGACGTAGCGCACACCGTGGACCAGGATCACTTTCTCGAAGCGCTCGTAGGTTTCCGGGTCCTGGATGACGCTCATGAACGGTGCCAGGCCAGTGCCGGTGCTCAGCAGGTACAGGTGCTTGCCCGGGTTCAGGTCATCCAGCACCAGGGTGCCGGTAGGCTTCTTGCTGATGATGATCTCGTCGCCTTCCTTCAGGTGCTGCAACTGCGAGGTCAGCGGGCCGTCCGGCACCTTGATGCTGAAGAACTCCAGATGCTCTTCCCAGTTAGGGCTGGCGATCGAATAGGCGCGCATGAGCGGGCGGCCGTTAGGCTGTTGCAGGCCGATCATCACGAACTGACCGTTCTCGAAGCGCAGGCCCGGGTCGCGGGTGCACTTGAAGCTGAACAGGGTGTCGTTCCAGTGATGAACACTGAGGACACGTTCGTGGTTCATGTTGCTCATGTACGGGGGCTCCTGAAAAATAACGCAGCGCTGACCGTGAGCGCGATTGCGCGATAGTTTAGTGCGAGCGACAATATCTGTTAAATGAATTATCAAGATATGTCTTATCGGTTATATAGATATGCGATTTACACTGCGTCAACTTCAGGTCTTCGTGGCCGTCGCGCAACACCAGAGCGTCTCCCGTGCGGCCGGGATACTGGCGCTGTCGCAGTCGGCTGCGAGCACCTCCATCACCGAGCTTGAACGGCAATCCAGCTGTCAGCTGTTCGATCGTGCCGGCAAGCGCCTGAGCCTCAATGCACTGGGGCACCAGTTGCTGCCCCAGGCCGTGGCCCTGCTCGACCAGGCCAAGGAAATCGAGGATCTGCTCAACGGCAAGTCCGGCTTCGGCTCTCTGGCAGTGGGCGCCACACTGACCATCGGCAACTACCTGGCCACCTTGCTGATCGGCAGCTTCATGCAGGTTCACCCGGAAAGCCAGGTCAAGCTGCATGTACAGAACACCGCCCATATCGTGCATCAGGTCGCGCACTATGAAATTGATCTGGGTCTTATAGAAGGCGATTGCAACCACCCCGACCTGGAGGTTCAGCCCTGGGTCGAGGACGAACTGGTGGTGTTCTGCGCGCCGCAGCACCCCTTGGCACTCAAGGGTCGTGCCAGCCTTGAGGAACTGACCCATGAAGCCTGGATTCTGCGCGAGCAGGGTTCAGGCACGCGCCTGACCTTTGACCAGGCGATGCGCCACCATCGCTCGACACTCAACATCCGCCTGGAGCTGGAACATACCGAAGCGATCAAGCGCGCGGTGGAATCAGGGCTCGGGATCGGCTGCATTTCACGTCTGGCGCTGCGCGATGCGTTTCGTCGCGGCAGCCTGGTGGCGGTGGAAACCCCCGACCTGGACCTGGCGCGGCAGTTCTACTTCATCTGGCACAAGCAGAAGTACCAGACCTCGGCGATGCGCGAGTTTCTGGAGTTGTGCCGCAACTTTACTGCCGGGGTACGACGCAGCGACGAAATCGTGCTGCCGCACATTGCCTAGAGCAGAATCACCGCCCACACCACCGCCACGATGCTCAACGCCACGAACTGGGCAGCACTGCCCATGTCCTTGGCGTTCTTGGACAACGGGTGGCGGTCCAGGGAAATACGATCGATCGCGGCTTCCACGGCAGAGTTGAGCAGCTCGACGATCAGCCCCAGCAGGCACACCGCGATCAGGATCGCGCGCTCGGCACGGCTTACATCCAGCCAGAAGGCGACCGGGATCAGCACCACGTTGAGCAGCACCAACTGACGAAACGCCGCTTCGCCGGTAAAGGCGGCGCGCAGGCCGTCGAACGAATAGCCGGCGGCGTTGAACACTCGTTTAAGGCCGGTCTGGCCCTTGAAAGGCGACATAGAAAGCCACTTGAACCCAATGAGGAGCGATGCAGGCTAGTGCACGCCGAGTCAAAAAAGCGTGAAGGCCAGTGGCCTTAACTCGTTGAAACCGATTCCAATTGTTGCAGCAACAACGCGGCCTGGGTGCGCGTACGCACGCCCAGCTTGCGGAAGATCGCGGTGACGTGGGCCTTGATGGTGGCCTCCGACACACTCAGCTCATAGGCAATCTGCTTGTTCAGCAGGCCTTCGCACACCATGGTCAACACGCGGAATTGCTGTGGGGTAAGGCTGGCCAGGCCCTCGCTGGCGGCCTTGGCTTCAGCGGACACATCGATCTTCTCGAAGGCTTGCGGCGGCCACCAGACATCGCCATCGAGCACTTTCTTGACCGCATCCTGAATCTGCTCCAGCGGGCTGGATTTTGGGATAAAGCCACTGGCACCGAATTCTCGGGACTTTACCACCACGGCCGCCTCTTCCTGGGCCGAGACCATCACCACCGGGATTTGCGGATACTGACCGCGCAGCAGCACCAGACCCGAGAAACCATAGGCACCGGGCATGTTCAGGTCCAGCAGCACCAGGTCCCAGTCGTTTTTCTCGGCCAGGCGGGTTTCCAGTTCGGCGATGCTTGCCACCTCAACCAGTCGAACGTCCGGACCAAGGCCCAGGGTAACGGCCTGGCGCAGCGCACTGCGAAACAGCGGGTGGTCATCGGCAATCAGGATTTCGTATGTGGCCATCGATCTAATGATCCTGTTCTGTGCAGGCGCAGCCAGCGTGGGGGCGCCTGGCGGGGCAGCTCAAGGGCATCGGGCGGCAGTGCCGGAAGCCAAAAAGGCACGTCGGGGCCAGGAAAACAGCATTCAAGCCTTCGTCGTGCCCGAATCGGCGCCAAGGATGCCCAGCCCGGACCGGGTGGTCAAGTTCAAAGCCCGGTGGTTGTCTCGTAGCCCATGGCGCCAGTGCACACATTATGAAGCAAAGTGGCGTACTTGCCCCTTGAACTATAGGAAGGGCCGCAGTTTTTGGTGCACGGCATCGTCTTCATCCAGCACAAGCCTGTTCTTGGCACCCAGATAATGGGTGCTGAATACGTCCAGATAGGCATCCAGTGCCTGCGAGGCCTGCTGGTCATCGGCCAGCTCCAGACACATGGCTGCCACTTCAGCGGTACAGAAATGGTCGTCGCGCCGCGAGCGGCGCAATGTGTAGCGCGAGATCTGTTCAGGCTGCAGGTTGAGCACCGGGAACCGTTCCAGGTACGGGCTTTTGCGAAACATCTTGCGGGCTTCGGGCCACGTGGCATCCAGCAGAATGAACAGCGGGCGCTTGCCCGACGCTGGGGCGACGCTGCTGACCACTCGCTCCGGCGCCACGAATTCACCCGGGAAAACGATGTAGGGCTGCCACTGTGGATCATCGAGCAACGCTTGCAACTGTGCATCCACCGCCTTGCGTTCCCAGGCAAACGCCGTGGTGTCACCGATCACGTCGGCAATCAGCCAGCCCGTGTTCGTAGGCTTGAGTGGTTCGGTGTCATGCATGAGCAGGCAAATGCCCGAGTGCGCCTGCACCCGCGGGCGCCAGGCACACAGACAGTATTCGGGGATTACCCGGCAGCCGGGACAGCGTGGCGCACGCGAGCCGCGCGCGACGAAGGGTTTGACACTGCGCGCCAGGCGCTCGGCGCGCAGGCGCGAGACGGCATGGCTCATGACAGGGCGCAACGGTGGCAATGGGGATGGCAATAAAGGCAGGGCACGACGCAGGCTCAGCGAGACTAAAACCCCGGCAGTTTACCAGAGCCCGCCTCCACTGGCCGTATTTGCCGTGCAGCGTTGCGCGCTACTCCCTTATAATCTCCAGCCTGTACAGACCTGCCAGTACTGCCATCGCGCCTGTGACGGAACACTGCGCGCAATGACCGGTCAAATCGCCAGTTATCGAACCAGGAGAGATTCATGCTGCGTTTCATTGCCCCATCCTTGAGCCTGTTGCTTGCCCTGCCGTTGGGCGCGCATGCCGTCTCCAAGCAAGAGTACGCCCTGAACCAGAAGCTTCAAGAAGTCGCCAAGGAAAGCAGCGTGGGTACCCCTCGGGCAATCAACGAAGACATCCTCGATCAGGGCTACACTGTCGAAGGCAACCAGTTGATCAACCACCTCAGCGTTCGCGCCGGCCATGCACAAAAAATGCAGCAAAACCCGGAAGTCATGCGCGGCCAACTGGGAGACAGCGTGTGCCGTAACACCGGCTTTCGCCAGTTGATGGACCGCGGTGCCGTGCTGACCTACCGTTTCACCGAGTACAAGACCAACCGCCCGGTGATCGACCAGTCGTTCAACAAGGCCAGTTGCGTTTCCGGGCAGAAGAAGAAGTAACCAGCGTTCTCTGTTGCGCCGCTGCTCGCCATCGGCGCGCAGCTCAGCGATCAAGGCCTGAATGTGACGCGCACTCTACGCACGGTCACTACAGGCCTTGTCACTTCAGGCCCCGGTTGTTGGCCTGTACTGCGCAGTTCGGGCCCGGCTTGTCCGCCCGGCTCCCACCTGAACATCATGTACAGCCCATTGCCTGCCGCGTCCTCGCGAGCCCATGATCGACACCGGCATAACCCTGCGACAAGGTCTAGATTTATAGCCAGGACCTTTCACTTTGCGGACAAGCAGAGGGGCCTGACCGATGTGCGGCCAGGCCGAAGGTTTTGCTGCAAAAGGAGAAGTTGAATGCCGTACCAGACCAACGAATTGCTAGCCAACCATTTCAAGAACAATGCAATCGACCTGACCCACCTCGAACAACAGCTCAACCTGGTCGCCCCCAACAGCCCCAACCTGCCACTGTATCGGGACATGATGCTGACCGTGTTGCGCATGGCGCACGATGACAGCGACCGCTGGAGCGCCAAGATCACCCTGCAGGCACTGCGTGAACTCGACCACGCCTTCCGTGTGCTGCACCAGTACAAGGGGCGACGCAAGGTCACCGTGTTCGGCTCGGCACGCACCCCGGTCGAACACCCCATGTATGCCCTGGCCCGCGAGCTGGGTGCGACCCTGGCGCGCTCGGACCTGATGGTGATCACTGGTGCCGGGGGCGGCATCATGGCTGCGGCTCACGAAGGCGCAGGCGTGGACAACTGCCTGGGCTTCAACATCACCCTGCCCTTCGAGCAGCACGCCAATGCCACGGTGGATGGAACGGACAAGTTGCTGCCGTTCCACTTCTTTTTCATTCGCAAGCTGTTCTTCGTCAAGGAAGCTGACGCGCTGGTACTGTGTCCGGGCGGTTTCGGCACCCTGGACGAGGCCCTGGAAGTGCTGACACTGATCCAGACCGGCAAGAGTCCGCTGGTGCCGGTGGTACTGCTCGACTCACCGGGGGGGACCTTCTGGCAGGATGCACTGGACTTCATTACCCGCCAGCTCGAAGGCAATCGCTACATCCTGCCGAACGACCTGAAGCTGGTGCGCCTGGTGAACAACGCCGACGATGCGGTAGCGGAAATCAACCAGTTCTACAGCAACTACCACTCCAGCCGCTGGCTGAAGAACCAGTTCGTGATTCGCACACACCACCCGCTCAGCGAAGCGGCCCTGCTCGACATCCAGCAGTCCTTCGCCGACCTGCGCCTGAGTGGCGACTTCCATCAGCACGCCTATGCAGGCGAGGAGCATGACGAGGCACAGTTCAGCCACTTGTCACGCCTGGCTTTTGCCTTCAATGGACGCGATCAGGGCCGCCTGCGCGAGCTGGTGGACTTCATCAACCGCTCGGAAAACTGGGCAAAGCCTCAGCACAATGAAGCCCCGCAACGGGCACGTGAACCCCTCAAGGTCACCTGAACAGCCACACCGTGAACATGCCTGGCCTACCCCTTTTCGGGGTCGGCCATCGCTCAATCGTCCAGGCTGCGACCACTCAGCACACGACCGACCATCTCCATGGAAAAACCACGGTAGACCAGAAAACGGGTTTGCTGTGCGCGACTGCGCGGATCGGAGGGCAGTTGCCCGGAAAACTTGCGTTGCCATACATCGATCAGCAGGCTTTGCCAGTCGATGCCGCACTCACGCAAGGCCTGTTCGATATCACTACGCTGCAAACCGCGCTGACTGAGCTCTTCACGGATACGCGCAGGGCCATAGCCCGAACGGGAGCGGTAACTGATGAAACTTTCGAGATAGCGCGCTTCGCTGAGCAGACCCTCTTCCGTCAGACGGTCGAGTTCCTGGTCGATCAATTCGAGCTCAGCGCCGCGCTGACGCAACTTGCGCGTCAGCTCGACACGACCATGCTCGCGTCGCGCGAGCAGGTCCATAGCTGTCCGCCTTACGGCGACGGGGGTATCGAGTACGACGGACATGGTCTATCTGCAAATCAGAAGTTGGCGTCGGCGTCAGCGTCGACCAGATCATCTTCAGGTTCTGCAGCAGCCGTTTTACCAGCAGCCGCAGCTGCAGCTTCAACACCACCGGTCAGCAGCTTGTCACGGATCTGCTTCTCGAGGGTCGCGGCGATTTCCGGGTTCTCTGCCAGGAACTTGGCGGAGTTGGCTTTACCCTGACCGATCTTGCTGCCCTGGTAGCTGTACCAGGCACCGGCTTTTTCGAGGAAGCCGTGCAGCACGCCCAGGTCGATGATCTCACCGTTGCGGTAGATGCCCTTGCCATACAGAATCTGGAACTCGGCCTGGCGGAACGGCGGCGCCACCTTGTTCTTGACGATTTTGACGCGGGTTTCGCTGCCGACCACTTCGTCGCCTTCCTTCACCGCGCCGGTACGGCGGATGTCCAGACGTACCGAAGCGTAGAACTTCAGCGCGTTACCACCTGTGGTGGTTTCCGGGCTGCCGAACATCACGCCGATTTTCATGCGGATCTGGTTGATGAAGATCACCAGGCAGTTGGCGTTCTTGATGTTGCCGGTAATCTTGCGCAGTGCCTGGGACATCAGGCGAGCCTGCAGGCCCACGTGCATGTCGCCCATTTCGCCTTCGATCTCGGCCTTGGGTACCAGGGCCGCCACGGAGTCGACGATGATCACGTCGACAGCGTTGGAGCGCACCAGCATGTCGGTGATTTCCAGGGCCTGCTCACCGGTGTCCGGCTGCGAGACCAGCAGGTCGTCGACATTGACGCCCAGCTTGCCGGCGTACTCGGGGTCGAGGGCGTGCTCGGCGTCGACGAATGCGCAGGTGGCGCCGGCTTTTTGTGCCTGGGCGATCACCGACAGGGTCAGCGTGGTCTTACCCGACGACTCAGGACCGTAGATTTCGACGATACGGCCCTTTGGCAGGCCGCCGATGCCCAGAGCAATGTCCAGACCCAGCGAGCCGGTCGAGATTGCCGGAATCGCCTGGCGATCGTGATCGCCCATGCGCATGACCGCGCCTTTACCGAATTGACGTTCGATCTGACCCAGGGCCGCAGCCAAGGCACGCTTCTTGTTGTCGTCCATTGAAGTCCTCACGTAATCATCGATAGGGCCTGACGGCCACAACACCTGTATAAGTAGCCAGTATTATTCCACAGGGTTTTCTTTCCGCCTACCCCCGATTTGCGATTTACTCTGCGCCAAGCTGTAACAAGCCCTCTAGGGCGGCGATTACCGTTTGTCGGCGCACCGCATCGCGGTCGCCATCGAAGTGCCGGCGCTCGCTGGCCACATGCGCACCGTCGCCCCAGGCCAGCCATACAGTGCCCACCGGTTTGGCCGGCGAGCCGCCATCGGGCCCTGCCACACCGCTGACCGCCACGGCAAAGCGTGCCCCGCTGGCAGCCTGGGCGCCGCGCACCATGGCTTCGACCACTTCCTGGCTGACCGCACCGACCTGCGGGAACAGTGCCTGGTCTACCCCCAGCTGGCGAGTCTTCTGGGCGTTGGAGTAGGTCACGTAGCCCGCTTCGAACCAGGCCGAACTGCCAGGAATACGTGTGATGGCCTCGGCGATACCACCGCCGGTGCAGGACTCGGCCGTGGTGACTTGGGCATTGTAACGGCGCAGGTGTTCCCCCAGCCGGGCAGAAAGTGCGGTGATCGGGTCCATGGCGGGCTCCTTGAAGGTCTGGCGCCTACCCTACACCAGCTATCGGCGTGGCTGAACACTCAAGGTGTGAGCGCGCGTATGTAACCCTGGCAGGCGCGCAGGGCGATCAGTCCGGCGTCACCGGCATCGGTGATGGCGATAATTCGTCGAGCATGCGCCGGGTCAAGTCGGGCGCGTGGGGCGCCATGATCCAGGCCGCCGGCGCCGGGGGCGGCAGGCAGGTCGGGAGTGGCGTCGCGGTCGAGAAGGACCGACAACCGCAGATCAGCAGTAGCCAGCCGATCACGCAAGCGTGCCTGAGCCTGTTGTGCATCGAGAAGCTCCTGATAATGGGTATTGTCGTTCAAGTCCAGCTGGCGCTCCAGCACATGGCGTTGCTGGCGTTCGCCCTGCAGCTCGGCGGCAGCACGCTCGGCCAGTTGCTGGCGTTCGAATGCCCAGGCCTGTTGCTGCTGCGCCAGCTGGCGGCCCAGGCGCCAGCCCTGGACCTGCCAGGTCAATGCGCAGGCCAGCAGCACCAGGCTCAGCAGCACGCCAGCGTGCAAGCGGTTCAACACAGCACCTCGCGGGCGCGGGCCCAGAGTTTGAGGCGATCCTCCAGGCCATTGAGGCCACCGTTGATATGCCGCGTGATGCGGTTGAACTCACCGCGGTCGGCCAGCGCGTTAAGCCCGCGCGAGTGCCAGAACCAGGCAGCCGACTCGGCGGCCCAACGCGGTTGCTCGAGCAACTGCGGCAACTCCAGCAGACGCTCGTCGCCAAACAGCGCCATGCTGCAGGCGCGGTAGTTGTTGCGCCCTGTAACCTGGATCAGCCCCCTGCCGCAGTACCGCTGACCGTCGCCGTCCGCCTCCGGCGTGTTGCCCAGGCGCAGGGCCAGGGCGCCGGTGTCGTAACGGGACAGGTAGCGATCGCTGCCCAGCTCCTTCACGTAACGCAGGTGGCCCGACTCGTGGCCGATCTGCGCGAGGAAGGCGGCAATGCGTCGGGGGTTGTCGATTTCCCAACGGGCCATGGCGGTGTTCAGGGCGGGTGCAAAAATGCCGGCATTGGCGCCGGCACCGGGAAGAATCTGCATCAAGTTCTGCTGAGTGATGACCATCATCATTCTCCAAAATGCATAGGGGTTCAGGCCTGTCCGGCCTTGAGCGAACGACCGGCATTACCCTGCCCGCCCTTGGCCCTGGCCTTGCCTTGCTTGCCGCCATTGCACTCGACCGTGGTGCTCCACCCGGACGCGCTGAACACCTGCTCGATCGACTCGATCAGGTACTCGCCATCGAGGCCGGGCTTGAAGCCCTGGGCATCGAGGGTGCGTTCGACGAACAGGTCGGTGCGGCCCGGCATTTCCAGGCGCAGGCTGGCGGTGCTGCGGTTGAGCGCCGCCAGGCGGGCCTTGGCGGCCTGCTCGGCAGCGCTACGGTTGGGGTACAGGTGGCGGTCGGTGTGCACAGGCGACAGGCCGTCGGGCGCGTCGTCGTTGGGCAGGTCGACCACGCTCTGCTGGCCGGTCTTGCTGTCCAGATGACGCGTTTGCACGGCCTTGTGGGTGCCTTTGTCGGTCATGCGAAACTGCCAGCTGCGCACATCGCCACGGCTGATCATGACGTTGCCAAGGGCCTTGCCGCTGGCGCTCTTGCCGGCCTGGCGCGGCATCACCAGCAGCGCGCCGTTCGCTACCTTGGCGGTGCAGTCGAACAGGCGCCCCAGGCGGGTGATGAAGTTGAAGTCCGACTCGTTGAACTGGTCGATGCGCGGTATGCGCAGCGTCACCGGGCACGCTGGCTGCCAGCCATTGCGCGCGGCGATGTCGCGCACGATCTGCTGCAGGGTGACGTTCTCCCAGCTGCCGCTGCGGGTGGTCTTGCCGCTGCCGCGCATGTCGCTGGCCTTGCCTCGGATCACGATGCTGTCGGGCGGCCCGGACAGCTCCACCTCATCCACGGCGTAGCGCCCCAGGCGGGTCAATGCCTGGCCGGCGTAGCCCAGATGCACCTCGATGAAGGCACCGCGTGCCGGCAATGCCACCTCGCCGTCGCGATCGTCGATACGCAATTCGAACTCGTCCGAGTCCATGCCCGGCTTGTCGGTGGTACGCAGCGACAGCAGGCGATCATTGATCAGCGCGGTGATGTCCTTGCCATCGGCCACGATGCGAAACACAGGTTGCATGGTTGCTGCTCCAGAAGGGCCTGCCCGCGCACGCAGCGCTGGCAGGCAGGGGGGGCGCGCCAGCTCAGTCCCACAACTGCAGCAGGGCCTGGCGGGCGGGCGTCAATGCGGGCAGCCTGATGAGCACCCCGGCACCAAACGGCTGCGCCTGGTCGGCCAGGCCCTGGTTGGCATCGAGTACCGCTTCGACGCTGCCGTTGAGGTGCCCGTAGTAGTGCTGGCAGAGGCTGTCGAGCAGATCGCCGTCAGAGGTTCTGCAGATCGTCGCCATAGCTCACGAACTCCAATGAAAAGCCTTGTTTGCGAGGAATGCCGCCAGCCACCAGGCTGCTCTGGTCCTCCTCGATGCTGGTCAGGCACCAGTTGCCCAGTACCTCGCCGTAGCCGGTGGTCAGGCTCAGTGGCTGCAATTGCCGACCGATGCTGCGCAGCGCCTGCAACTGGCCGAGCCCGCTTTTGGCACCGGGAAAGATCGTGCCCTTGAGGGTGATGCGCTCTTCGCCCAGCCCCACCGCCTGCTGCGCCGGGTGGCGGCTCAGGCGCTCCTGGCCCGCCCAGCGAAAGCCGCTCTGGCGACGCAGTTCATCGAAGGTCGCGGTGTCGAGGTTGAAGTAGTAAGGCTGCGCCTGCGCCTGCAACGACTGCAGAATGAGCAGGTGCGGGAACGGCTTGACCACCTCGGCTGCCGGCGTGACCGACGGCGCGAAACTGCCGGTGGGCAGCAACGTGCCCAGCGACGGGCTGATGCGACCCGCCACCTTGTTGATGGCTGCGGCAGCCTTGGCCGCCTTCTGCTCGAAGATGACGATGCGCTCCTGCACCAGCGCAACCTTGGCCACGGCGCGGCTATAACGGCCCAGCACCTTGTCGACGCCCTGCTGCGCCCGGTTGATGGCGCGCATCGTGCGTTGCAGCCTGGCGCCGATCAGCGGCCCGACGTAGGGGATGTCCTCGAGCGCGGCAGCGGCTTCGGCGATATCGCTGATGGCGCCGGTCATGGGCTCCAGCATTTCGTCGGCACTGCGCCGGCCCGCCTCCCCCGCTGCGATCAGCGCCCGCAGGGCCGAGTGCAACTGGTCCATGTAGGTCATGGCAGCTCCTTATACAAATGTGGGGTCGGCCAGTTGCCGCATCGAAGCCTGACGGGTCAGTTCGAGGAACTGACGTCGAATGATCGGTTCGATGTTCATCGCCAACTGGGCCGGGTCGGTGACACTGCCCTGCACGGTGATGGGCATGTTCGGGGCGAAGGTGATCTGTTGGGCAATCGGCTGCGGCGCAGGGCTGATCGAAGGTGGCGCAGGCGGCAACGACAGAATTGTCATCGGCTCGCCAGCGCCGGGATTCATCGAACGAGCGACATCGCCCAACGACTTGGACAAGTGAGTGGGTTCGCCAGCAGGAGGCTTGGCAGCATCGTCGTCTGCAAACCACTTCTTGGCTAACGAGGAGCCCCACTCGCTGAACACAATTCCCCCGATCACCGAACCGATCGCAGGACCGATGACAGGAACGAAAGCGCCCAGCGCAGCCCCGGCCAGTGCGCCACCAAAACCGCCCACTGCCCCACCATATCCCTCGGCCTTCTGCTCGGTGGTTTCTGCAGTGAGGAAGGTCTTGCCGAACTTGTAGATGGCCTCGACGGCTGCGGGCGCTCGAGCGGCCTTGATCGCCGGAACAGCCTTGCCGAGGTAACCTTTGATGCTTTCCCAGCGTCCAACCGGAGCAGATGAAGGTCGGCGCCTGGAGGGGCTGTTCTTTCTTCCCCCTCTACCCCTTCTCGAAGTTATCGCGCCGCAGCAAAAGTCCTGGGCATTGACGACAAACACGCGTTGCGGCGCCCTTGCGCCTTTGGGAGCGTCGCCACCCAGCACGCCAGCCTTCCGTGGCCCTGCCCTGAAATCACTGGCAACAGCGATGATACCTATGGGCTGCGGCCCCTTTGCCGGGGGCCCGGTATCATCGCTCCCCGCCATCCTCCTGCTGAGCGGGTCGGATACCCGACCCGCCGCAGGTGTCCCATCGGTTGGCAGAGATGCAGGCGCTGCAGTCTCCAGTGAAGCAGCCGCAGCTGCCCCTGCGGGTGCCTGCGGTGCCGCTTGCGATCTGATGTTTACGAATACCCTGGCGGGCTTCGATTGCGAAAGCCGGCGCGCAACATCGGCGACCTGGAAACTGATCACCTGCAAGTGCCCGTCGATGCTCTTCAACAATGTCAGCCTGTGCCGGGAGCCCTGTGTTTCAGCAGCCTGTACGACGCCCCCGGTCTTTGCTTGAGTTCTCGCGCCTGGCGGGTCACCAGGAGCGCTGTCGAGCATCCCGTTGCCCAGCGTCTCGTGCCCGAGCGGGTACAGGTCGCCCTTGCCTTCGCTGCTCAATTGCCTGAGTTGCCGGATCCGCGCCTCAAGCAGCTTGAATGATGCGCCGATCGTCGAACTGACCGAGGCGCCGATAACCAGTTTCAACGCTAACGCGTTTGCCATACGGTCCCCCTGTGCGTGCAAAACCGGCTCACTCCGTGAGCCACCAGACCATGTCGTTGAACGACATGGTCATGATCTCGGTGGCAGAAAAATTCAGCTCACGGGCAAGCCGCCTGGCGGCCACCTTCTGAAGGGAGGGGTCAAAGCTCGTCGTCTTGCACCAGGCGAAAATAGCCCGCCTGCAGGCGGCCATAGTCCTTGAGCGCGAGGCCCTCCAGGTCTTTGATGCCCACCTCGGCGAGGGAGGCGAACAGGTTCAGCTCACGCTGCTCGTCGTCGCCGCTGCCGGCCGACTGAGCCGCACGAATGTCGCGTACCGTAGGCGAGCGCAACGACAGGCTGTCGACCTTGATGCCATTGGCTTCGCTCGGCCGGGTCAGCGCCACCACCACGCCGTCGGCGCTCAGCTTCATCCAGCTGGGGATCTTTGCTTGGGTCATGAGAAGTCCTTACAGGCCCAGGGCCGAACGTTGTGCCGCGAGCTGGTCGACGCCGTCGATCACGCGCTTCATGCCGATGGGGTCGATCTCGTAGATCAGGCGTCCGCCGACTTCCAGCTTGTAGTAGGTGACGGCGACGGTGTGCTTGACCTCGGCCTTGTCACCGGCCTTCCAATCGCCCATGTCGACTTCCTTGAGCGCGCCGCGCAGGGTCACGATCACCGGGGTGACAGCGCCCTTGAGGCCCTTGAAGGCACCGCGGAAGGTGCCGTTGAACGCAGAACCATCGGCCAGGCCGAAGAACTTCAGCGACTCACGGCGCACACCGGTAGTGGTGAAGCCGGCTTCCTGCTTCTCCATGCCCATGTCCATCTCGATGGGCATGTCCATGCCGCCCACCCGGTGCTCTTCCATTTTCAGGGTGAGCTTGGGCAGGGTCAGGCTGGTGACATCGCCCTGGAAGCTGGTGCCATCGACGAACAGGTTCAGGTTCGCCAGGGTTTCGGGAATCATTGCCATTGCTAGTGCTCCTTAAGCTGCGTTATCGAGAACTTCGGTCAGCCACTGGTTGGTGACCTCGACGCGGAAGTTGGGGTTTTCGGCCGGTGGTACGTCGGTGAAGCGGATGTTCCAGTACACCTTGCCCTGCTCCAGCTGGCTGGCACTGTTGAGTTCCGGGTCGGCGAACACTTCGAAGTTGATGATCGCGCCCTGGGCCTTGAGGTCGCGCATGAACGCCTGCAGGCCTTCGGTCACGTCCTTGACGTAGGTGGCGGTGATCGAGCGGTCGACTGCCCATTTGTGCCCGTAGAGAATCGCGTCCATCACGATGTCCATGGTGCGCACGCGGGTGACGAAGGCCCACTTCGGGTCGCTGCTCAGGGTGCGGTTGCCCCACAGGCGATAGCCGTCATCGCGGATGATGGTGGTGATGTTGGCGTTGTTGAGCAGGTTGGCGCGGCAGGTCTCGTCGCCATCGAGGAACTCGATGGGGCGGGTGGTGCCGGTGATGCCGACGAACTCCTTGTTCGAGGGCGAGGCCCAGAAGCCGTACTCGTTGTCGGTCCAGGCGAACAGGCCAGCGACCCAGGCCGAGGCCGCTGCATCGACGGTGGCGCTGGTGGTGGTGTCCCAGTACTGCACGCCCGGGTCGACCAGGAAGGCGCGCTTGGCACCGAAGTTTTCGGCGTAGGCCAGGGCGGCCTCGTCGGTGGTGGCCGGGCCGTCGATGATGGCCAGGCCGCGCAGCTTGTCGGCCAGGGCCACCAGGGCGGTGGCGACGGCTTGAGTTGCGCTGTGCTTTGGAGTGACCAGCAGGCGCGGCTGGGCGTTGAAACGGCTCTTGCCGTCGAGCAGCGCTTGCAGGCCGGTACGCTTGCCGTCGGCCAGCACGCTGCCGATGATGGCCGAGGTCTGCTCGGCGGCGTCGGCCACCTTGGCCACGCCGCAGGCGACGATGACCGCCTTGGCGCGCTGGTAGATGGCCTGGCAGGCACGGGTGATGGCCGCGTCGGCGCCGAAGGCGGCGATGGCTTCACGCTCGCTGGTGATCAGCACCAGGTCGTTGAACTTGGCGCTGGCGGTCGGGCCTTCGGTGAAGGTGTCCACCAGGCCGATGATCGAGGACGACGGCAACGCGATGGTGCGGGCGCCGGTGTCGACGTTGGTGACGGTGACGCCGTGAAAGAAACCACTCATGGGTAAACTCCGGGTATGAAAAAGGCCCTGCAATGCAGGGCCTTGTAAGGTTGGATCGGCAACTATCGGGGCGAACCGCCCGTTGCAGGTACAGGTGCGGTGGCCAAAATCAGGCGAGGAAGTCCCAGGTCAGCGAGATCGCGGCGACAGAGTTGTTCGAGACGGTCCACAGCCCGTAGCCAGCAGGGATAAGCAGTGGGTAGGGTTGGGTGTACTGCCAGTTGTTGCTACTGGCTACTCCGCCCATGATGGCGTGCACCGTCATGTCACCCAGACGAGCAGGTGCCTTGGGACCGCTGTACAGGTTGATGATGCCGCCGCCGGTGCAAATGGTGGCGGTGCGCAGATAGACGCCTTCCTTGTTTTCTTCCGGGCTGAAGACTTGAGTCACCGTGGTCGGGTGAGCGTTGAAGAAATGCTTGCCTACTTTTACTGGTTCCATGATTTTTTACCTATCGAGTCGAATGCTGGGTAGCGGAACATTCCGCGTTCATGTCGCTCACAGGCGATGGTTCGAGGCTCGTGGCCTTCATATGATTCAACGTTCCGCAGCGGGAACATTTGATCTGGAGTTCTGTGAACTCGCCCATACGGGCAAGCAGTCGTTTGCACCTGCCGCATCTGCATTCTTTCAACATCTGCGATGCCTTGTGATTATCTGCTGGAGGGTCTTGAAGAATGAAAAAGCCCCGACAGTGCGGGGCTTCAGGGGGTCATGCTTTCCAACCAGAGCAGCGGTACCGGCCGGTGCTCAGATACTGGGAACAGCTCAGACTGGGGCCAGTCGCGCAGGGCCTGGCGGTACTGCAGCAGCTCGGCGAACTGCTCGGCTGACAAGCTGGTAGTCAACTGCATGTCAAGCTCATCTCTATGGCGAGTGACTAACCATTCCGTAGCACCTATTTGCGAATCACGGCCTGCGCGCTCGCGGGCCGAATGTTCTTCCAAAGTCAGTACCACCGGCGGGGGCTCAATCAGAATGGGCAGCCCATCGGGGTCGTGGGAGCGTACCTTGCTCGGATCAGGATTGGCGATCACGTCAAGAAAAAGCGCTTCGGTGATAGGGCGGGCATCCGGTGGCATTTCCAGGTGAATGCCCTCCAGATAGGTAGTAGCGGTGGAGAGACTGTAGTAGCGCTGCATATTTATCGTCCTAGGGCGAGCCAACGTATGGATTGAGCGGCCTCTGCATAGATCACTGCACCCGACTTCGACAGTGAGTTCACCCACTGGTCGTTGTACTCGCCGACGGTCGCCTGGCTGGCTTGTCCGGTGAGCATCAACTGCAGGACACTGCTCGGAAATTCAAGAGGGAAGTTGAGGTCACGCACTCCCGCGTTACCTGACAGCACGCCCCACTGCACAGTGAACCCACCAAGCCAGGAAGGGAAAACCAGGTAGCCGTTGGTAGTGAAACTGGCCGTGAGCCCCCAGCGCAGTTTTTTGGGTGTAACGAGCACATCATCGGCTAATCCGGTGTCCACCTGCTCTTTAGTAGCAACGTGGTCACTGGCGAGTAAAGTCGACCAGTACAAGCTACTCACACCACCCACGATTGAGTACTGACCTATCCAGATCCTCCGAGAAGGCGAACTCAATCCATGCTCGAAAGCCAAGTAGTAAGTCGCGTCTGCACGCGGCGTAATCGCCAGTACTCCAATCAGCGTGTTGAACGAGGATGGCGGGCCCCCGGGGGTTGGGCTTGGGTGTCCACTTGCATATGCCTGATACAAGCCCGAGGGCACCGTTGCTTCAAAAGTTGTTAGCTTTGGAGCCACCTTGGCCGCCAAACCTATGGCATTCAGCTGCTTGAGGACCGACTGAAAAACACCAAGTGATGTCATCCATTTCGTGTTGTCGGATCCCGCCTCGGCCACTGGTTGAGTCGCCTTGTCAGCGACATTTACCTTGCCGGCCAGCGCATTATTCATGGTTGCGGCGAAGTTAGGATCATTGCCAAGAGCCGCAGCCAGCTTGTTCAATGTGTCCAAGCCTGCAGGTGCAGAACCAACCAACGCTGCCAAGGCGGCCTGGACAAAAGCCGTGCTTGCCAGCAGGGTCGAGCTGGTACCAGCGGGTGCTGTCGGGGCCTTTGGTAAGCCTGTAAATTCCGGGCTTACCAACGGCGCTTTGAGGGCCAGTGCCTGATCGATCTGGGCCTTGGTATAGACATCCGTCAGGCCGTAGCCTGCGACCGTCGTCGGGTTTGTCGCCGCAACGACGCGGCCGCAAGCATCAATCGTAACGCTACGGTAGGTCCCCGCAGCCACACCGGTACGTCCAAACGCCATTTCGAAGACCAGCGCTGTGACGCCCAGGGTAATGGGTGCATCCGTGGTCAGTTGCCAGGCGCTGTCACCGTTGGCCGTACCCCGCTCCACCAGCACCAGCAGGCCGGGCGTGACCTTGGCGCTGCTGTCCGCATCCGGGCAACGTGTCCACGCTCCACTGGCAACCAGATACAGGCCGTTGTCCTTGGCAGCGACCTGGTTCTTCACCAGCACGCGCGCGCCCGCCTGTAGCGCAACACCATCCATCGTCTGCAACCCGCTCAAGGTGATCGCGGCCGTGGTCGCAGCCAGCACCGAGTGCTTGAAGTCGCGCTTGGCCAGTTCCTCGGTCACGAACTCGCGGGTCGCCAGCACTACACCCGGATCGATCTTGAGTTGCACATTGCTGGCGCTGCTGACCACCAGGTTCATGCGCACCACCTGAGTGCGGCCCGAGCCCTGGTTGAGCAGCGGTTTGTAGGTAGGCGCACAGTTGGCCACCGCCACCAGGTCGCCGTCGGCGTCGTACAGCCCCACCTCGCGAATCCAGCGACCGCCGATCTCGGCCGGGATCACCTGCTCGGCGACGATGACCGCACTGTCCTTTTCGTCGACCTTGAGCTGGTTCAGCGGCGCCCGCCGCCACTCGTTGAGCAGGCTGGTCCAGCTCGCGTCGGGCATTGGCAGCGGCGGGTTGTCCAGCCCCGCCGGACTGGCGTCACCGACGGCCATGTGTGTGATTTTCCAAGGAATGCCCAGGGCATCCGCATTGGCCTGTTTCGCGGCCCCCACCTTGGTCAGGATCGCGTAGAACTGGGAGTTCTGATCAACCATTAGTAAATGTCCAGATAGTCAATGGTGTGTTCTCGCCCACCACGCCCGATGGCCCCCATGACCATGAGGTCGGCCGGCGCAGGCGGGTAGATGTCAAGTTCGTCGCCGTCTTGCAGCGCGGCGCCGAGGTAAAGCGACCCAGCGGTTTCCAGGCTGATGACCAGGCCACTCAGGTGTCGGCTGACGGGCCTGGCGTCGTCGATCAGCCAGGTCAGTTCCTGGTACGTCTGTTCGCTGATCCCCGCCTCGGACACGCCGATCTTCAGCGCGAACGTGCCGGGCACCGCCGGGGGCGTGGCCTTGAACCACTCGATCACTTCGATCAAATAGCCAAACGGCTCCACCACGCGGCGCAATGCGCCGATCGTGCCCTTGTGGGCATGCACGTAGAACGAGGAGCGAATCACCGAGCGCTTGATCGCCTCGGGCCAGGTGTCGTCCCAACGGTCCACCGACCAGGCCCAGGCCAGCTGGTACAACAGGTTCGCCGGGCAGGTATCGGGGTTGTACAGGGTGCGCAGGGTGACCTTGAGGTCTTCGTTGGAGGCCGCCTCGACGGCCCGTTCCAGCGGCGTGCTGTTGAGCGGCAGGAGGCTGTGCATGTCAGCCCCCCCGCGTCAGTTCGAACCCGGTGCACCAGGCCGCCTGCGCCTTGCTCGGGCGGATGTCGGTCCAGTTGCGCAGCTCCACCCGGCTCACACCGGCGATGTGCAGTTGCGCATCGATGGCCGAGCGCGAGACCTCCACGCCCAAGCGTCGTCGGGGGTTGACCCAGGCCTGCAGGCGCCGCTGGCACTCGGCCAGGGTCGCTTCGTTCTCCGGCCCCGTCCCGGCCATGTAGAGCACGGCATCGATGCGATAAGGAATCACCTCGGCACTGCGCACTTCCAGGCGGTCCGCCACCGGGCGTACATCGTCGTCGTTGAGGTAGGCGGCCACTTCGGCCAGCAACTGCGCACTGGCGATGCCGTTCTCCTCCAGGCTCAGCACCGTCACCTCCACCACTGCCGGTGACGGGCTTTCTGCAGAGGCATCGGCCACCTGCCCCGAGGCATTGCGTGCATGCAGGATGTAGCTGTTGCGCGGGCCGGCGGTGGTCAGGCCCTCGTACACCAGTTGCACCCGCTCGCGCAGTGCATCGTCTTCCTCAAGCACTTCGAGGGTCGGTGGCACACTGTTCGCGTCTTCGGCCTGTACCACCAGCCGCTTGAGCTGCACGTTGGCTGCCAGCTGGTCCAGGTCGCTGCCCTGGGCATAGGCAAGCAGCAGCGCCTTGGCGGCATCGTTGACCCGCGCCCGATTGAGCAGCTTGCGGTACGCGCCCACCTCCAGCAGTTTGGTTACCGGGTCGCTTTCCAGCAGCGCGTCCCAGTTCTCGCCCATGTGCGACCGAAAGGCCGCCAGGTCATCCTGGAAGATGTCCTCGAAGTCGAGGTCTTCCAGCACCTGCGGCGCGGGCAGCGCCGACAGTTCCACGTTGCTCATGCCGTTATCTCCAGCAGTTGGCTGTCGCCCAGGTACTGCCCGCTCAGTTGCAGGCTGATCTGCCCGCCCACTACCGCCACCACGCGCACCCGCTGCAATTTCAGGCGTGGTTCCCAGCGGGTCAGGGCGCGGGCGACCTCGGCCTGCACCGCACTCTTCCAGCCCTCGTTGACTGGCAGGTCGATGAAACGGCGCAGCTTGCTGCCGTAGTCGGGGCGCATGCGCCGGCTGCCCAGCGGGGTGGTGAGGATGTCTTCGATGGACTGGCGCAGGTGCCCGATGCCGGACAGCGTCTGCCCGCCGTGGCGGCTCATGCCGATCATCGCGGTACCTCCCTGGCCTGAATGCATTCACTAGCCATGTTGTCTCCAGGCATAAAAAAGCCCGCGTCGGCGGGCGGGGTTCAGTGCTTGTGATTGGCGGTGTTGCCGCCGGTGTCGATGATCTTGCCGGCCCCCAGAATGTCACCGGTCACACGCAGGCCACCGTTGATGCTCACCTCACCGGTCAGGGCAATGTTGGCGGCGTTCAGGGTGATTGCGTTGTCGGTGACCAGCAGCGAGCTGCCGGCCACCTTGAGGCTGACGGTGCCACCGGGCAGCTCGATGCTGTAGCTGCGGGCCTGCCAGTCGTAGACCAGCGAGCCACCGTCATCGAAGCGCCATACCTCGACGTGCTCGCGGTTGTCGGGTGGCGCGCCGGCATTGCCGTACAGGCCCGGTACGAAGGTACCCTGCGCCGGCTCACCGCTTGGGCTGAGCAGTGCGCCCTGCTCGTTCAGGCTCGGCGCACGCCAGTGGCGGGCCTTGCCTGCCGCGTGGCTGTGCCAGCGCACCCAGGCGCTGGTCCAGCCGGCGCCATCGGAGACCCGTACCCGCGCTGCTGCCAGGTCGATGCCGACCACCCGACATGGAATGACCAGCGCCGCCAGCATGCGGTCATGCATGGAGCTGGCGTAACTCATGCCATGTCCTCCGGTGCCTGGTAGCTGTCCTTGTGCGCGGGCCCTGTGTCGGGGCTGAAGGCGAACAGCAGCGAACCGGGTGGCTGGTCTGGCCAGGGCCACTGCAGGTCGCCAAGGTAAACGGGCTGCTGCCATTGCACCCGCCATTCCAGGGTGCCGGGTACTTCGGCAGGTATGGCCGTCTGCGCCTTCACCTTGAGGGTCGCCGCGACGAAATCCACGCCCCAGAACTGCTTGTGCAGCACAAGCGTTGATTTCGCCGCCAATGTGGCGGCTTGCAGGGCGGCGTGTTGCTGCTGTGCATCCACCAGGATGCGTGCCTCGAAACGCGCCAGGATGCACAAGCGTCCATCGCCGGGGTCAACGCTTGCCTCCATAGCGGTGATGGTGTGACACAGTGCCGGTTGCGGAGTGTGCTCGTTGACTGCGCTGAACGCTTCAACCGTCGCGAAATCAGGTACACCCGCCTGGAATGTTGCGGTAATGGCCTGGCTCAATAGCTTGAGTTCGTTCACAAGCCCTCCTTTCGTGTCTTCTTCGGCAAGCCGCCCACTGCGGTTGCAGCAGGCGTTGCGTTCACTGCGGCGACTACGGCTCGAACCAGCCGGTCGGCGCAATCCGGCCCTCGGAGCGCTTGGCTGCCAGCGTGCCGGCATTCTTGAAGTTGAAGGTCTGCGGGTACAGGAACGCCAGCGATACGCCACCGAACACGAAGCTGCGCGAGCCGCTGTTGTCCTTCAGGTCGTAGTTGGTACGTACATCGTGGTTTCCGCTGTCGGGCGAGAAGTACTCGGCGTAGTCACCGGTGGCAGAGGTGCTCATGACGCACCTGGAGTCCATTCGAACGCCGGTAGCCAAGGGTGCGATATACCCGGAGCAGTCCATCAAGGTGCCGACAGGGCCTGGACTTGCACCGGGCGTTTCGGGTCGTAGCAGGTAAATGCCTCTGGACACCACCTCGGTGCCGGTGTCGTAGATGTTGCGCACCTCATGGGTGTCCAGATAGAACGACGCCAGGTAGCAGAAATGTGCGAACCCGGGGGGCGCGGGCAACAAAAATGCGCCGAAGGACAGCGCCCCTATGTTGTCGAGCGTAAGGGTGGTTGCAGTGTTAGCGACGACGGTCGCTACCCGGCCGGACCACTGCCCGCCCTCACTGATGACCAGGCACTGCACACCGGCAAGATTGTTGTCGGCCATCCAGTCGTAGCTTTTTTCAGCGATATCGTGGGTACCCTCGCCGGCCTTGTTCAGCGTGATCACGTTGCCGCTGATACTGCCCACGCGCAGGAACGGCATGGTTTTCACCACGGCACTGGCGTCACCTTCATTGGCACAGGCAAAGGCGGCGTACCAGCTCTCTTTGCAGTTGCTGCGTTCGGCACCGAGACCGGCTGGCGCCACGCTGGCGACCTTGTCAGCCATCGCGAAGGTCGGAACCATGCCCCGTGTGTATTGGCCGCGAAAGCGAAAACCGCCCATCGCAACAAAACTCCTGCTCAGCCTGACCGACGTGGCAGAGCCGTAGATCACCGCGTCGCGCGGCCCCTGGGCCAGGGTTAGGCCGACGTTGCCGGCATTCTCGTACAAGCGGGTGTTATCAGACATAGGTTTCTCCGGACATGAAAAAGCCGCTGCAAGCGGCTTTCGATAGTGTTGCGATGATCATTGCTCCTGGTCGCGCTCACGCAGGTCGCGCTGCAGTGGCGCATCCGATGCCAGGGGCGGCACGCCCTGTGCCACACCCAGCCGCTTCGCAGCCCAGCGCTCGTAAAGCCCGATGGCCACGTCGGCGCCCGCCATGGCGGTCAGGCAACCAAAGGCTGCGGCGCTCCAGATCGACAGCCCGCTGGCATACAGCAGCATCACGGTCGATACGCCGCAGACCATGCAGGCCCCGGAGCGCAGCAGCAGTCGCCTGAACAGGCCCCAGCCGCGGGCGCCCTCCTTGTCTGCGCGCCACATCTCACCAGACAGACCGCCCAGCAATGCCAGGACGATCACCAGCCAGATCGGCATTTCCAGCAACGTCTGTTGCTCGTTTGTCATGCTCGTGCTCCCTTGTTGAACAGCCGATCACTCGGCATTCCAAAAAGCCCGGTCGCCCAGGCTTTTCAGTAATGCGTTGTCGGACCGCCGGCCACTGCTGGTGCGCCGTGCGATCCCGCCTCAAATTTTTCCTCCGACCGCGGCCGCCTGCCCGCCGGATAACTGCTTACGGTGCTTTACGCTGCACACCCGGGTCAGTTGCCAACCCTCTGAACAGTTCAGGCCTGTTCATCGCTGCCTTTGCCACTGCCGGTGTCTGACCGGCTTGAGACAAAGGTTATGCATCAATGCATATGCAGTCAATGCATTTTTGGAAATATTTATGCACGCGGTTTTGCGCTAACGCATGAAAGCCTTGCCCTGCTTGCGCTGCAGTGCTGTCTTGAGGGGTAGATTTTTTGCAGGAACCGGCCTTGCCGGTGAAGGATTCAGTGGAATTGCCGCAAATATTTGGTGCGATCATTCGCCGGCAAGGCCGTCCCCTGCAGGCATTTGCAGGCACAAAAAAACCCGCCGAGGCGGGTTTGATGTAGCGACAGAACCTAGCGGGCGTACATGCCCCACCAGAACACATGCCCGAGGATGCTGATCTGCTCCTCCTGCATCTGCTGGAAGGTGTAGTCCTCGTCCGGGTGCTCGTCGCGGTTGAAGCTGCGCAGGCGGATACCCGTGGGCAGGCGATACAGCTGTTTCACGCGCAACTGGCCATTGTGGTTGATGGCATACAGGTCGCCGTCGACAATGTCGCCGATGCCGCTCTTGCCCGCATTCACCCCCACCGTGGCGCCATCACGCAGCACCGGCAGCATGCTGTTGCCGCGCACCGTCACGCACTTGGCCTGGTCGAACTGCACGCCGTTGTGACGCAGGCTGCGCTTGCCGAAGCGCAGGCTGGCCTTCTCGCTTTCCTCGATGACGAATCGTCCTGATCCTGCTGCCAACTCGACCTCACGAAGAAACGGAATGGACACCTCGTCGTCCTCGACGGGGGTGTCGTCATCCCACAGGCTGATGTCCTGCAGCTGCACGTCGGCGCGCGGAGCGTTCGCCGGGCGGGTAACGCCCAGGTCGGCACGGCCGCGCAACTGATCGGTGCTCACGCCGAAGTACTCGGCGATCTTCGACACATGCTTGTCGGAAGGATCGACGATCTTCTCGCTGAGAATCCGCGACAGGGTGGATTGGGGCACGCCGGTGCGACGGTGAAGCTCCGTGGGGGAGATCCCGTGGCGGTCGAGCAATGCTCTCAAGACGGTAGCTACGTTGCGTTTTTGCATAACGTGCATAGTACTCATCTCGTGCGCAAATGCAAATTCAAATATGCATTAACACAATGCCAGGGGCAAAAGGTCGCTGCGCAGCGTTAGGCCCGGCAACGGGGAAAAAATCCCTGTACCATTGCCCGCTGCCTTTGGTCTAAACGACACTGCGAGCCAAGTTTCTGTAATGAGCGATCTTTCCGCACACACCCCGATGATGCAGCAGTACTGGAAGCTGAAGAACCAGCACCCGGACCAGCTGATGTTCTACCGCATGGGCGATTTCTACGAGATCTTCTACGAAGACGCGAAGAAGGCCGCCAAACTGCTGGATATCACCCTGACCGCCCGCGGGCAGTCGGCGGGCCAGTCGATCCCCATGTGCGGTATCCCCTACCACGCCGCCGAAGGCTACCTGGCCAAGCTGGTGAAGCTGGGTGAATCTGTGGTGATCTGCGAGCAGATCGGCGACCCGGCCACCAGCAAGGGCCCGGTGGAACGCCAGGTGGTGCGCATCATCACCCCAGGCACGGTCAGCGACGAAGCCCTGCTCGACGAGCGCCGCGACAACCTGATCGCCGCCGTACTGGGTGACGAACGCCTGTTCGGCCTGGCCGTGCTGGATATCACCAGCGGCAACTTCACCGTGCAGGAGTTCAAGGGATGGGAAAACCTGCTGGCCGAGCTCGAGCGGGTCAACCCCGTGGAGCTGCTGATCCCCGACGACTGGCCCCAGGGCCTGCCCGCCGAGAAGCGCCGTGGCTCGCGCCGCCGCGCGCCGTGGGACTTCGACCGTGACTCGGCGCGCAAGAGCCTGTGCCAGCAGTTCGCAACCCAGGACCTCAAGGGCTTCGGCTGCGAGAAGCTGACCCTGGCCATCGGCGCCGCCGGCTGCCTGCTCGCCTACGCCAAGGAAACCCAGCGCACCGCCCTGCCGCACCTGCGCAGCCTCAAGCACGAGCGGCTGGACGACACCGTGGTGCTAGACGGCGCCAGCCGGCGCAACCTGGAGCTGGACGTCAACCTGGCCGGGGGCCGCGACAACACCCTGCAATCGGTGATCGACCGCTGTCAGACCGCCATGGGCAGCCGCCTGCTGACCCGCTGGCTGAACCGGCCGCTGCGTGACCTGAAGGTGCTGCAGGCCCGCCAGAGCTCGATTCGCTGCCTGCTCGACGGCTACCGCTTCGAGAAGCTGCAACCGCAACTGAAGGACATCGGCGATATCGAGCGGATTCTCGCCCGTATCGGCCTGCGCAACGCTCGCCCACGGGACCTGGCGCGCCTGCGCGACGCGCTTGGCGCGCTGCCTGAACTGCAGAACGCCATGGCCGAGCTGGAGGCACCGCATCTGGCGCGCCTGGCGGCCATCGCCGGTACCTACCCGGAACTGGCCGACCTGCTGCAGAAGGCGATCATCGACAACCCGCCTGCGGTGATCCGTGATGGCGGCGTGCTCAAGGTCGGCTATGACGCCGAGCTCGACGACCTGCTGTCGATGAGCGAGAACGCCGGGCAGTTCCTGATCGACCTCGAAGCCCGCGAAAAGGCCCGCACGGGCCTTGCCAACCTCAAGGTCGGCTACAACCGCGTGCATGGCTACTTCATCGAGCTGCCGAGCAAGCAGGCCGAACAGGCGCCGGCCGACTACATCCGCCGCCAGACCCTCAAGGGCGCCGAGCGCTTCATCACCCCCGAGCTCAAGACGTTCGAAGACAAGGCGCTGTCGGCCAAGAGCCGCGCCCTGGCGCGCGAGAAGATGCTCTACGATGCGTTGCTCGAAACCCTGATCGGCCACCTGGCCCCGCTGCAGGACACCGCCGCGGCGCTGGCCGAACTGGATGTGGTCAGCAACCTGGCCGAGCGTGCGCTGAACCTTGACCTCAACTGCCCGACATTCGTCGACGAACCGTGCATGCGCATCAGCCAGGGTCGCCACCCGGTGGTCGAGCAGGTGTTGACCACGCCGTTCGTGGCCAACGACCTGGGCCTGGACGACAACACGCGCATGCTGGTGATCACCGGCCCGAACATGGGTGGTAAGTCCACCTATATGCGCCAGACCGCACTGATCGTGCTGCTGGCGCATATCGGCAGCTTCGTGCCGGCCGCCAGCTGCGAGCTGTCGCTGGTGGACCGCATCTTCACCCGTATCGGTTCCAGCGACGACCTGGCCGGTGGGCGCTCTACCTTCATGGTGGAGATGAGCGAAACCGCCAACATCCTGCACAACGCCACAGAACGCAGCCTGGTGCTGATGGACGAAGTGGGCCGCGGCACCAGTACCTTCGACGGCCTCTCGCTGGCCTGGGCCGCCGCCGAGCGCCTGGCCCAGCTGCGCGCCTACACGCTGTTCGCCACGCACTACTTCGAACTGACCGTGCTGCCCGAAAGCGAGCCGCTGGTGGCCAACGTGCACCTGAACGCTACCGAGCACAACGAACGCATCGTGTTCCTGCACCATGTGCTGCCAGGGCCTGCCAGCCAGAGCTACGGCCTGGCAGTGGCACAACTGGCAGGCGTGCCGGCACCGGTGATCCAGCGAGCCCGCGAGCACCTGGGCCGCCTGGAAACCAACAGCCTGCCCCACGAAACCGCGCCAGCAAGCCCGGGAGCGCCCAGCACGCCGCACCAGAGCGACCTGTTCGCCAGCCTGCCGCATCCGGTGATCGAGAAGATCGGCAAGCTCGACGTGGACAACCTGACGCCACGCCAAGCTATCGAAATGCTCTATACACTAAAGACTCTGTTATAACGCCCCATCGCACAAACTGATAGAATCCCGCGCGGTTCGGCGGGGCAGCGAGTTATTAGCCTGGCTCGCTGCCGACCTACCGAACCGAGCGGCCCTGTCTGGAAGGGAACGCTGCCGTCGCCTGAGGAGAAAATTAGAAATGACCTTCGTCGTCACCGACAACTGCATCAAGTGCAAGTACACCGACTGTGTAGAAGTCTGTCCGGTGGACTGCTTCTACGAAGGCCCGAACTTCCTGGTCATTCACCCGGATGAGTGCATCGACTGTGCACTGTGCGAGCCTGAGTGCCCCGCCGTTGCGATCTTCTCGGAAGATGAAGTGCCGGCCGGCATGGAAAACTTCATCGAGCTCAACGCCGAGCTGGCCGAAATCTGGCCGAACATCACCGAGAAGAAGGATTCGATGCCAGACGCTGCAGAGTGGGATGGCAAGCCGGGCAAGATTGCAGATCTGGAGCGTTGATCGACGCCGGATCAATGAAAAAGGCCCTTCGGGGCCTTTTTTATGTTCGCTGCAGGGCCAGCCACTTTTTCGCAGGCAAAAAAAAGGGGCGGTATGACCCGCCCACATTTTTTTCCGTAGTCCCTGTATTCCCTATCATCATCCTGATGAATCGCATCCCGCGATGTCCTTGGCGCTCATCCTTGAGAACCTGTGTCAGTCCGTAGACACAGTTCAGATACTATCCCCCGCAGCCGGCAGAGCAACTGCTAAAAGCTCTCAAAAAAAGTCCGGAAGGTGACGTCACCTCACAATAAACTCTTTCAATATCAACTGGTTAGATAAAATACCACGTCAAAGCCGACTGAAATTTACACCCTCTTGATGTAAAGGCTTACGGATCTTGTAAGCGATAACCTACAAATCCAATAACAATACGCAACCGGGAAAGGTTGCCGCTGTGGAATCGGTGTTTCTGCGCGTGTCTGAGCGCTTGAGACAGCCACGAACAAAAACGCCTCGACTGGGTCGAGGCGCCTTTTCACAGCCGTCGCAGTTACTGGAACAGCGACTCGCTGGACAGACCGTTCTTCTCCAGGATCTCCCGCAGCCGCTTGAGGCCCTCCACCTGGATCTGACGTACCCGCTCCCGGGTAAGACCAATCTCCAGGCCGACATCCTCCAGGGTGCTGCTCTCATGCCCGCGCAGGCCAAAGCGGCGAATCACCACCTCACGCTGCTTGTCGGTCAGTTCGCTCAGCCACAGGTCGATGCTCTGGGACAGGTCGTCGTCCTGCAACAGCTCGCAAGGGTCGGTGGGACGATCGTCGGTGAGGGTATCGAGCAGGGTCTTGTCCGAGTCCGGGCCCAGTGAAACGTCCACCGAAGACACGCGCTCGTTCAGGCCGAGCATGCGCTTGACCTCGCCTACGGGTTTTTCCAGCAGGTTGGCGATCTCTTCCGGTGACGGCTCGTGATCGAGTTTCTGGGTCAGCTCGCGTGCTGCGCGCAGGTAGACGTTCAGTTCCTTGACCACATGGATCGGCAGGCGAATGGTGCGCGTCTGGTTCATGATGGCGCGTTCGATGGTCTGCCGGATCCACCAGGTGGCGTAGGTCGAGAAACGGAACCCACGCTCGGGGTCGAACTTCTCGACTGCGCGAATCAGGCCCAGGTTGCCCTCTTCGATCAGGTCGAGCAGCGATAGACCGCGGTTGACGTAGCGGCGCGCAATCTTCACCACCAGGCGCAGGTTGCTTTCGATCATGCGTTTGCGCCCGGCAGGGTCGCCACTTTGCGACAGACGCGCAAAATGAACTTCTTCTTCCGGGGAAAGCAGGGGCGAAAAGCCGATTTCGTTGAGGTAGAGCTGAGTTGCATCAAGTGCTCGAGTGTAATCGATGTACTTGTGCTGTTTGAGCGGTGAGCCTTGTTTGGCCCGGGTCCGAACCGGAGATACAGCAGGTTCGTCTGACACCACATCCGTTTCCAAAACGATGCCGGTTTCCATAAGGAGCACCTCATCGTCGATGTCAAACTCCGGCACTTCTTTACTGAGAGCCATTGTTATAGTCCTTTGCTGAGTTCGAACTCAGACTCAAGCGGCGCCTTTATCCTTGGCAACGCTGAGCCTGTCCCCACTACGCGAAGGAACAGGCCGGGTACATGCTTATCAACGACGTGGCAGGAATTGCAACGGATCTACAGGTTTGCCCTGGCGGCGAATCTCGAAGTGAAGCTTCACCCGGTCGGTGCCCGTGGACCCCATTTCGGCAATTGTCTGCCCAACCTTGACCTGCTGTCCCTCCCGAACCAACAGCCTGCGGTTGTGACCGTAGGCACTGACGTAGGTATCGCTGTGCTTGATGATTACCAGTTCGCCGTAGCCCCGCAAGCCACTTCCGGCGTACACAACGGAACCATCCGACGCAGCAAAAACAGGCTGTCCCAAATCACCGGCGATATCAATGCCTTTATTCAAACTACCGTTTGAAGCGAATTTTCCAATCAGCACACCGTTGGCCGGCCATGCCCAGCCACCGGCCGAACGCTCCGAAGCCGGCACCTGGACAGGGGTGGTGGCGACGACGGGCGGCGCGCTGGTACCGCCTGAAGACGTGGTTTTTGCCGGTGCCGGGGTACCTGCCGGACGACGGGTGACCGTGGTCTTGCTGGAGGGCGAGGTGGAGGTGACGACCCGCGAGCCGCTGCTGGTAGCCGTGCCGGAGCCGAAGCGGATCGCCTGGCCGGGCCGGATGGTATAGGGCGCCGGGATACCGTTGCGCGCAGCGAGCTCCTTGTAGTCCCAGCCGTAGCGAAAGGCAATCGAGAACAGCGTATCGCCCGGGCGAACCACGTACTGCCCTGTAGTGACCACCGGGCGCTTGGGCGCGGCGCTGTTGCGGTCGACCACCCGCACGCTGCTCGAAGATGAACTGGAACACCCTGAAACCAGGGTTCCCAAGGCGAGTGCAATCACCAGAAGCTTTAAGCTCGATAGACCCATGCGCTGCCGAATGACTGTGTGACTCACCCGCCGCTCCCTTATGTGGTGACCGATGTAGGAATGCAATATTGTTGCAATTATAACCGAGCGCACAGGCAATGCAGATCAACTGCTTGCCAGGTTGTGCGATCGTTCAAGAAACCGCACGCCCCATAGACCCGGCAATGCACCGGGAATTCGACGCCCGCGAAAAAAATCGACTCAGCTCAATGTGCCATTGAGCAACGGCACGAAGCGTACGTCGCACAGTTTGCGCCGCGAGAAGCCCTGTTCTTCGCGCACGATCAACAGCAATTGCTGTGTCTCGCCACTGGCGCCCACCGGTATCACCATGCGCCCGCCCGGTGCCAGCTGGTCGAGCAAGGCCTGGGGCACTTCGGGTGCGCCGGCGGTGACGATGATGCCATTGTAGGGGGCCAGTGCCGGCCACCCCTCGAAACCGTCGCCCCAGCGGAACACCTGGTTGCGCAGGTTCAACTCGACCAGCCGTTCCTTGGCGCGGTCCTGCAGGGGCTTGATGCGCTCTACCGAGAACACCCGCTCCACCAGCCTGGACAGCACTGCGGTCTGGTAGCCAGACCCGGTGCCGATCTCCAGCACCTTGTCCAGCGGACCGTCCTCCAGCAGCACCTCGCTCATGTACGCGACCATGAACGGCTGCGAGATGGTCTGGTTGTTGCCGATGGGCAGCGCGGTATCTTCATACGCACGGTGCGACAGCGCCTCGTCGACGAACATGTGCCGCGGGATGTTGCGCAAGGCCTCGAGCACCCGCTGGTCCTTGATGCCTTCCTCGATCAAACGCTGGATCAGCCGTTCACGGGTTCGCTGCGAAGTAAAACCGATACCATGGCGCATCAGATCCTCCGGCTCTCGCATCAGAGCAGCCCCTCCAGCCAACCCTCGAGACGGTCGAAGGCATCGTTGAAGGTGCGGTCAAGCTGTAGCGGGGTGATCGAGACATAGCCCTGCATCACCGCGTGAAAATCGGTACCCGGGCCGCCATCCTCGGCGTCGCCGGCCACCGCGATCCAGTAGCCTTCCTTGCCGCGCGGGTTGACCACCTTGGTCGGCGCCGCCGCACGTGCACGATGCCCCAGGCGTGTCAGCTGGATGCCACGGATGTGCTCCAGCGGCAGGTTGGGAATGTTCACATTGAGTACGGTGCGCGGTGGCAGCTCAAGGCTTGCATGCGCCTCGACCAGCTTGCGCGCGAAATAGGCGGCAGTGGGCAGGTTGTCCGGCAGGCGCGAGAGCAACGAGAAGGCAAACGAGGTGCCCCCCAGGAATCGACCTTCCAGCGCCGCGGCGACCGTGCCCGAATACAGCACGTCATCGCCCAGGTTGGCGCCCAGGTTGATACCCGAGACGACCATGTCCGGCGGATGCTCCAGCAGCCCGTTCAGGCCCAGGTGCACGCAATCGGTCGGTGTACCGTTGAGGCTGATGTAGCCGTTGGCCAGGGTCTGCGGATGCAGCGGGCGGTCGAGCGTCAGCGAACTGCTGGCGCCGCTCTTGTCCTGGTCCGGGGCAATCACCACGCACTCGGCATAATCCGCCAGCGCAGCATGCAGCGCGGCGAGACCGGGTGCGGTGACCCCGTCGTCGTTCGAAATCAGAATACGCATGGGCTGTCCGTCTGCCCTGCCGGCACCAGATCGACGAGTTCGCGCACCACCACGGTGGCGAAGCATCCGGCCGGAAGGACGAATTCCAGTTGCAGGATATCAGGCTCGGGATAATGCCACGTCAAGCCGCCAATGGGCAGCCGCAGAATGCGCCGTTCCTGTTTGAGGTTGGCATTGCCCAGCCATTGGCACAGGGCTGCCTCCTGTTCGGCCACGCGTTGCTCGATCGCACCGCCTGCCCCACTGGTGGCCGGCAGGCCCTCGCCCCACAGCGGCCCGGTAGGGTGCAGGTCGAGTATTGCCAGGCGCGGATCGCTGCACTCGGCCTCGCCCGCCGCGAAAAAGCTGCGGCTGTCGGTGAACGCCAGCAGGTCGCCGACCTGAGCCTGTTGCCAGCTGCCATCGGCAACCCGCTCGGCCAGCACCCGGTTGAACAGGTAGCTGCGTGCGCTGGACAGCAGCCGCGAGCGCACATTGCGCTGCTCGGGCAGGGCCTTGCGCTCGGCCCACTGGCGCGCATCGTGCACGTTGCCGCCCGCAAAGCCAAATCGCTGGCTGCCGAAGTAGTTGGGCACGCCTTGTATGCGCAATTGCTCGAGGCGTGCGTCCAGGGCCTGGTGATCGGCGCTGAGCGCTGTGAGGCGCAGGGTGAAGCCGTTGGCCGAGTGCGCGCCACGCTGGAGTTTGCGCGAGTGGCGGGTGTGTCTGAGGATGCTCAGGGTTTCGTTTTCAGCCGCGCTCAGGTCAGGGTCGGCCTTGCCCGGCAGGTGCAGGCTGAACCATTGGCGAGTCAGCGCCTGACGGTCCTTGAGGCCGGCATAGCTCACGGTGCGCAGCGGTACGCCGGCGGCGCGGGCCAGGCGGCGGGCGGCCTCCTCGGTATTGAGGTCGCGTTTCTCGACCCACAGCCACAAGTGCTCGCCTTCACCCGACAGGGGAATATCGAGCACTTCATCGACCTGGAAATCTTCGGCCGTGGCCTTGAGGATGGCGCTGCCCAGCGCCGGCCCGGCTGCCTGCGGGCCGAGCAGTTCGAGTTCGGTCATGCGCGCAGCAACAACGCGACGGCGTGAACGGCGATGCCTTCTTCACGGCCGGTGAAGCCGAGCTTCTCTTCGGTGGTGGCCTTGACGTTGACCTGGTCGAGCTCGACCTGCAGGTCCTGGGCGATCAAGGTACGCATGGTTTCGATGTGCGCGGCCATCCGGGGTGCCTGGGCCACGATGGTGGCGTCGACGTTGCCCACCTTCCAGCCCTTGGCATGGATGATCGACAGGATGTGGCGCAGCAGCACGCGGCTGTCGGCGCCCTTGAACTGCGGGTCGGTATCGGGGAAATGCTTGCCGATGTCACCCAGCGCGGCGGCGCCCAGCAGTGCATCGCTCAGCGCGTGCAGCAGCACATCGCCGTCGGAATGGGCCAGCAGGCCGAACTTGTGCGCAATGCGCACCCCACCCAAGGTGATGAAATCGCCTTCCGCGAAGCGGTGCACATCGTAGCCGTGGCCAATACGCATAAAAAAACGCCCTGATTGAGTCAGGGCGTGATTCTACCTGCTTTGCCGGGGGTTTGGCTTATTTGTAGGACTAGCCCTACGCCCGCCCCAGTGCCGCCGCATGATGGCGCAGGTGGTCATCGATGAAGCTGGCGATGAAGTAGTAGCTGTGGTCGTAGCCAGGCTGCAGGCGCAACGTCAGCGGGTAGCCAGCCGCCTGCGCGGCCTGGGCCAGCACTTCGGGCTTGAGCTGGGTTTGCAGGAAGTCGTCGCGATCGCCCTGGTCGACCAGCAGCGGCAGCGTTTCCTGCGCCTGCGCGATCAGCACGCTGGCATCCCATTCGCGCCAGCGCGAACGCTCCTCGCCCAGGTAGCGACTGAACGCCTTCTGGCCCCACGGGCAGTCCATCGGGTTGCCGATGGGCGAGAACGCCGACACCGACACATAGCGCCCGGGGTTGCGCAAGGCGCACACCAGCGCGCCGTGCCCACCCATGGAGTGACCGCTGATGCTGCGCGCAGCGGAGGCCGGGAAATGCGCCTCCACCAGTGCCGGCAGCTCATCCACCACGTAGTCGTGCATGCGGTAGTGCTCGGCCCACGGCTGTTCGGTGGCATTGAGGTAGAACCCCGCGCCCAGGCCGAAGTCCCAGGCGCCGTCCGGGTCGTCCGGTACCTGTGGCCCGCGCGGGCTGGTGTCTGGCGCCACGATGATCAGGCCGAGCTCGGCGGCAAGCTTGTGCGCGCCGGCCTTCTGCATGAAGTTCTCGTCGGTGCAGGTCAGCCCGCTCAGCCAGTACAGCACCGGCAGCTTGCCGCCCTGCTCCGCCTGCGGCGGCAGGTAAACGGCAAACACCATGTCGCACCCCAGCACGCTGGAGCGGTGCCGGTAGCGCTTGTGCCAGCCGCCGAAGCTCTTCTGGCAGGAGATGTTTTCCAGGCTCATGGCAGACCTCAGAAGTGGATGACGCTGCGGATGCTCTTGCCTTCATGCATCAGGTCGAAGGCCTTGTTGATGTCTTCCAGGCCCATGGTGTGGGTAATGAAGGTGTCCAGCGGGATCTCGCCCTGCTCGGCCATGTCCACATAGCTTGGCAGCTCGGTGCGACCACGCACGCCACCGAATGCCGAGCCGCGCCAGACGCGGCCGGTGACCAGCTGGAACGGACGCGTTGCGATCTCCTGGCCGGCACCGGCGACGCCGATGATCACCGACTCGCCCCAGCCCTTGTGGCAGCACTCCAGGGCCGCACGCATCAGTTGCACGTTGCCGATGCACTCGAACGAGAAGTCCACGCCGCCATCGGTCAGGTCCACGATCACTTCCTGGATCGGGCGATCGTAGTCCTTGGGGTTGATGCAGTCGGTGGCACCCAGCTGGCGTGCGATCTCGAACTTGGCCGGGTTGATGTCGATGGCGATGATGCGGCTGGCCTTGGCCTTGACCGCACCGATCACGGCCGACAGGCCGATGCCGCCAAGGCCGAAGATGGCCACGGTGTCACCCGGCTTGACCTTGGCGGTATTGAGTACCGCACCGATGCCGGTGGTCACGCCGCAACCAAGCAGGCACACCTTCTCCAGCGGGGCCTCTTTCTGGATCTTGGCCACGGAAATTTCCGGCAGCACGGTGTATTCGGAGAAGGTCGAGGTGCCCATGTAGTGGAACAGCGGCTGACCCTTGTAGGCAAAACGGGTGGTGCCGTCGGGCATCAGGCCCTTGCCCTGGGTCGCGCGGATGGCCTGGCACAGGTTGGTCTTGCCCGACTTGCAGAACTTGCACTGGCGACATTCCGGGGTGTAGAGCGGGATCACGTGATCGCCCACCGCCACCGAGGTCACGCCCTCACCGATGGCCTCGACGATGGCGCCGCCTTCATGGCCCAGGATGGACGGGAAGATGCCTTCCGGGTCGGCGCCCGACAGCGTGTAGGCGTCGGTGTGGCAGACGCCGCTGGCGACCACGCGCAACAGCACTTCGCCGGCCTTGGGCATGGCCACGTCGACTTCGACGATCTCCAGCGGTTTCTTGGCTTCGAAGGCAACGGCAGCACGGGACTTGATCATCAAGGTTCTCCACAAAGGTTTCAGTTCAGGCGTGAAGTGTAATTCATCGTCTTTTGATTAATAATCGAGTCAAACACAAAACATTATTGCCATGCAGGGATAATCGATGAGCAGCCGCTGGGAAGGGATCGACGAATTCGTCGCGGTGGCCGAATCGGGCCAGTTCACCGCAGCAGCCGAGCGCCTGGGGGTATCGTCGTCGCACGTGAGCCGTGCGGTGGCGCGCCTGGAAGATCGCCTGCAGACGCGCCTTTTGTACCGCAGCACGCGCAAGGTGACCTTGAGCGAGGCCGGGCAGACCTTTCTTCAGCACTGCCAGCGCCTGCAGGATGGCCGCGAAGAGGCCCTGCGCGCCATAGGCGACCTGACCAGCGAGCCCAAGGGGCTGCTGCGCATGACCTGTGCGGTGGCCTATGGCGAGCGCTTCATCGTGCCGCTGGTCACCCGCTTCATGGCGCAGTACCCGCAGTTGCGGGTGGACATCGAGCTGACCAACCGCACCCTCGACCTGCTGCACGAAGGCATGGACATGGCGATTCGCCTGGGTCGGTTGCAGGAGTCACGCCTGGTGGCGGCACGCCTGGCCCCACGGCGCATGTACCTGTGCGCCTCGCCAGCGTACCTGGAGCGCTATGGGCGGCCCCACAGCGTGTCGGAGCTGGCGCGGCACAACTGCCTGATCGGCAGCACGGATATCTGGGCCTTGCAGCAGGAGGGCCGGGAAATCAGTCAGCGGGTGCAGGGCAACTGGCGCTGCAACAGCGGGCAGGCGGTGCTGGATGCGGCGCTGCAGGGGATGGGCCTGTGCCAGTTGCCGGACTACTACGTGCTGGAGCATCTGGGCAGTGGCGCGCTGGTGTCGCTGCTTGAAGCGCATCAGCCGCCGAATACGGCGGTGTGGGCGTTGTACCCGCAACAGCGGCACCTGTCGCCGAAGGTGCGCAAGCTGGTGGATTATCTACGGGAGAAGTTGGGACAGCTGCCTGAGTACCGCAGCGTGTAGAAAACGTCGCGGGCTCCCACAGGCAGTTCACCAGCCCCTGAACGTGCTGCAGTCCCTTGTGTGGGCTGGCTTGCCAGCGAATGGGCCACCGCGGTCAATTGCCGCGATGAGCCCAGCGCTGTCTCAGCCACTCCAGGTCTTCCGGTCGCGTCACCTTGATATTGTCGTTGCGCCCTTCGACCAGGCGCGGCGCCTGCCCCGACCATTCGATGGCAGACGCCTCGTCGGTGATCGCCACGTCCGCCACCAGGCTGTCTGCCAGCGCACGGTGCAATGCCCCCAGGCGGAACATCTGCGGGGTGTACGCCTGCCACACCGTGCTGCGGTCGATAGTGGCGCTTACCCGCCCGTTGGCATCGGCACGCTTGAGCGTGTCGCGCGCCGGCACCGCCAGCAGCCCGCCCACCGGATCATTCGCCAGCTCGCCCAGCAGGCGGTCAAGGTCGTCGCGCGCCAGGTTCGGCCGCGCCGCATCGTGCACCAGCACCCAGTCGTTGTCGGCCGCGCCCTGGGCGTGCAGCAGCAGCAAGGCGTTGAGCACCGAATCGGCACGCTCGCGCCCACCTGCCGCACGCTGGATGCGCGTATCGCTGGCGCAGGCCAGGCCCGGCCAGTAAGGGTCGTCGGCAGCAATGCTGACCACCACGCCCTTGAGGCATGGATGGTCGAGAAAACAGTCGAGGCTATGCTCGAGAATCGTCCGCCCGCCCAGTTGCAGGTACTGCTTGGGACGGTCGGCCGCCATGCGGGCACCAACACCCGCGGCAGGAATCACTGCCCAGAAGGCAGGCAGGGACGCCGTCATTGGGCCAACTGGTAGAGGGTTTCACCCTCCTTGACCATACCCAGCTCATGACGAGCGCGTTCTTCGACGGTTTCCATACCTTTCTTCAACTCCAGCACTTCGGCATCAAGCACGCGATTACGCTCCAGCAGACGCTCGTTTTCAGCGTGCTGGTCGGCGATCTGCTGCTTGAGGTCGGCAACCTGGGCCAGGCTGCCGTTGCCCACCCACAGACGGTACTGCAGGCCACCCAGCAACAGGAGCAAGACGAGGAACAACCAATAGGGACTACGCATCAGGGTATCCACTGGAAAAAGGCCGCCCGTGCACAAGGGGCTGATGGCACGAAGCCTGACCGAAGCCAGGCTTTGTGGGGAAAGCACTTGCTGCACAGGGTTGCTGAAAGATTAGCTGCGTCTTTCAGCCTCACACTGCGGCCTTTTTACCATCTCTGGCTTAGCCGCGAAACTCGCCGCGACCACGGTACACAGCCTTGCTGCCCAGTTGCTCTTCGATACGCAGCAATTGGTTGTACTTGGAGACGCGGTCGGAGCGGCACAGCGAACCGGTCTTGATCTGGCCGGCAGCGGTACCCACGGCCAGGTCGGCAATGGTCGAATCTTCGGTTTCGCCCGAACGGTGCGAGATCACCGCGGTGTAACCGGCGGCCTTGGCCATCTGGATGGCTTCCAGGGTTTCGGTCAGGGTGCCGATCTGGTTGAACTTGATCAGGATCGAGTTGGCGATCTTCTTGTCGATGCCTTCCTTCAGGATCTTGGTGTTGGTCACGAACAGGTCGTCACCGACCAGTTGCACCTTGTCGCCGATCTTGTCGGTCAGGATCTTCCAGCCAGCCCAGTCGGACTCGTCCAGGCCGTCTTCGATCGAGATGATCGGGAAACGCTCGGTCAGGCCCTTGAGGTAGTCGGCAAAACCGGCTGCGTCGAACGACTTGCCTTCACCGGACAGGTTGTACTTGCCGTCCTCGTAGAACTCGCTGGCCGCACAGTCCAGCGCCAGGGTCACGTCGGTGCCCAGGGTGTAGCCGGCGTTGGCGATGGCTTCGGCGATGGCCGACAGCGCGTCTTCGTTGGAAGCCAGGTTAGGTGCGAAACCACCCTCGTCACCCACGGCGGTGTTCAGGCCACGGGCCTTCAGTACTGCCTTGAGGTGGTGGAAGATCTCGGTGCCCATGCGCAGCGCGTCGGAGAAGGTCTTGGCGCCGACCGGCTGCACCATGAACTCCT
Organism: Pseudomonas sp. PS01300; assembly: GCF_029960155.1. NCBI lineage: Bacteria > Pseudomonadati > Pseudomonadota > Gammaproteobacteria > Pseudomonadales > Pseudomonadaceae > Pseudomonas > Pseudomonas sp. PS01300. The sequence continues at coordinate 183,001 of NZ_JASCPN010000001.1, forward strand.
GGATGTCGACGTTGTTGTCGGCGTGCTCGCCGCCGTTGATGATGTTCATCATCGGGACCGGCATCGAGTACTGGCCAGGGGTGCCATTGAGGTTTGCGATGTGCGCGTACAGCGGCAGGTCCTGGTCCTGTGCAGCGGCCTTGGCGGCAGCCAGGGACACGGCGAGGATGGCGTTGGCGCCCAGGTTGCCTTTGTTTTCAGTACCGTCGAGCTTGATCATCGCCAGGTCGAGCGCTTTCTGCTCGACCGGGTCCTTGCCCAGCAGCAGGTCGCGGATCGGGCCGTTGATGTTGGCGACGGCCTTCAGTACGCCCTTGCCCATGTAACGGCTCTTGTCGCCATCACGCAGCTCCAGCGCTTCGCGCGAGCCAGTGGAAGCACCCGACGGCGCACAGGCGCTGCCGATGATGCCGTTGTCGAGCAGTACGTCCGCTTCGACGGTAGGGTTACCGCGCGAATCGAGAACTTCACGACCTTTGATGTCGACGATTTTTGCCATTGTTGTAAGCACTCCAGAATTGACGAAAACAACGCAGCTGAGAAAAAAACCGGGTCCGTCACAGGCGGTCGGCGCACGGGCAGGCCTGACGAGGACAAGCCCCTGACCCGGGGGTCAGGGGATGAACGGGCGGTACTTTACCGGAGAATCGAGGTTTACGCGGTTTCTACCGTCGGAAAACTCTTGACCAGTTCGTCCAATTGCTTGAGCTGGGCCAGGAATGGCTCCAGTTTGTCCAGGCGCAGGGCGCACGGGCCGTCGCACTTGGCATTGTCTGGGTCCGGGTGGGCCTCGAGGAACAGGCCCGCCAGCCCCTGACTGAGGCCGGCCTTGGCCAGGTCGGTGACCTGGGCACGGCGGCCACCTGCGGAATCGGCGCGACCACCCGGCATCTGCAGGGCATGGGTCACGTCGAAGAACACCGGGTACTCGAACTGCTTCATGATGCCGAAGCCGAGCATGTCCACCACCAGGTTGTTGTAGCCGAAGCTCGAACCACGCTCGCAGAGGATCAGTTGGTCGTTGCCGGCCTCTTCGCACTTGCTCAGGATGTGCTTCATCTCCTGGGGTGCGAGGAACTGCGCCTTCTTGATGTTGATCACCGCGCCGGTTTTGGCCATCGCGACAACAAGATCAGTCTGGCGCGACAGGAAGGCCGGCAGCTGGATGATGTCGCACACGTCGGCCACGGCCTGCGCCTGGTGCGGCTCGTGCACGTCGGTGATCACCGGCACGTTGAAGGTGCGCTTGATCTCTTCGAAGATCTTCATCCCCTCTTCCAGGCCAGGGCCGCGGTAGGAGTTGATCGACGAACGGTTGGCCTTGTCGAAGCTGGCCTTGAACACGTAGGGGATACCGAGCTTCTCGGTAACCCGCACGTACTCTTCGCAGACCTTCAGGGCCAGGTCACGGGATTCCAGCACGTTCATGCCGCCGAACAGGACGAACGGCTTGTCGTTGGCGATCTCGATGTTACCGACGCGAATGATCTTCTGGGTCATGGATCAGGCCTTGTTCTTTTGAGCCAATGCAGCTTTGACGAAGCCGCTGAACAGCGGGTGGCCGTCACGCGGGGTAGAGGTGAACTCCGGGTGGAACTGGCAGGCCACGAACCACGGATGGTCCTTGGACTCGACCACTTCGACCAGTGCGCCGTCGCCGGAACGACCCGAGACCACCAGGCCCGCCTCGATCAGTTGCGGCAGCAGGTTGTTGTTGACCTCGTAGCGGTGACGGTGACGCTCGACGATCACGTCCTTGGCGTAGCAGTCGTGCACCTTGGAGCCGCTTTGCAGCTGGCACTCCTGGGCGCCCAGACGCATGGTGCCGCCAAGGTCCGAGGCTTCGGTACGGGTCTCGACCGCGCCGGTGGCATCTTCCCACTCGGTGATCAGGCCCACCACCGGGTGACCGCTGGCGCGATCGAACTCGGTGGAGTTGGCGTCCTTCCAGCCCATCACGTTGCGGGCGAATTCGATGACCGCCACCTGCATGCCCAGGCAGATACCCAGGTAAGGCACCTTGTTCTCGCGAGCGTATTGAACGGCAGTGATCTTGCCTTCCACGCCGCGCAGGCCGAAACCGCCCGGTACCAGGATGGCGTCCACGCCTTCGAGCAGGCCGGTGCCCTGGTTCTCGATGTCTTCGGAGTCGATGTAGCGCAGGTTGACCTTGGTGCGGTTGCTGATGCCGGCATGGCTCATCGCTTCGATCAGCGACTTGTAGGCATCGAGCAGTTCCATGTACTTGCCGACCATGGCGATGGTGACTTCGTGCTCGGGGTTGAGCTTGGCATCGACCACCGCGTCCCACTCGGACAGGTCGGCGCTGCCGCACTGCAGGCCGAAACGCTCGACGACGAAGTCGTCCAGGCCCTGGGAGTGCAGGATGCCCGGGATCTTGTAGATGGTGTCGGCGTCTTCCAGCGCGATCACCGCACGTTCTTCAACGTTGGTGAACTGCGCGATCTTGCGGCGCGACGAGCTGTCGATCGGGTGATCGGAACGGCACACCAGCACGTCCGGCTGCAGGCCGATGGAGCGCAGCTCCTTGACCGAGTGCTGGGTAGGCTTGGTCTTGGTCTCGCCGGCGGTGGCGATGTACGGCACCAGGGTCAGGTGCATCAGCATCGCGCGCTTGGCGCCCACTTCGAAGCGCAGCTGGCGGATGGCCTCAAGGAACGGTTGCGACTCGATGTCACCCACGGTACCGCCGATCTCGACCATGGCCACGTCGGCATCGCCGGCGCCCTTGATGATGCGGCGCTTGATTTCGTCGGTGATGTGCGGGATCACCTGGATGGTGGCACCCAGGTAGTCACCACGGCGCTCCTTGCGCAGCACGTGCTCGTACACGCGGCCGGTGGTGAAGTTGTTGTTCTGGGTCATGGTCGTGCGGATGAACCGCTCGTAGTGGCCCAGGTCCAGGTCGGTCTCGGCGCCGTCGTGGGTGACGAACACTTCACCGTGCTGGAACGGGCTCATGGTGCCCGGGTCGACGTTGATGTACGGGTCCAGCTTGAGCATGGTGACCTTGAGCCCCCGCGCCTCCAGGATGGCCGCCAATGAAGCCGAGGCAATGCCTTTCCCCAATGAAGAAACAACACCGCCCGTGACGAATATGTAGCGCGTCATGAAAAACCCTAGAAGTCTGCGTTAAAGCGGTCAGTGCCGCCGGGGAAAGCGAAGGAAGGCCGAAGCCCCCGATCACCTGCGTCAATCACAGTGCATCTTAAAAAACTGCCGCGCCTGGTCAGACCGGGGGTTGAAAACCCGGTAAGGAGCTCGCTAAACATTTTTAGAATCGCCCAGCAAAAAACTGCTTGGTAATCGGCAACTGCCGTGATTCAGATGAAGTCACAGAAGTTGTATCAAGAAGGGAGCGTAGTCTACCGGAATGTCCCTTTCATCTCAAACCTTGCGCGCTTGTCGGTACGCACCAGTGCAGTTGCCCGTCGGCAAGCCCCAGCCCCGGCAGGTTGGCCACCGCCAGCAACTGCCCGTCGCGGTACAGCAGCGGCACGCGCTGGCGGGCGAACAAGGGTAGCTGGCGCTCGTTGAGCAACCGCTTGAGGTCGCGATGGCCTCTGCCCTCGACCGCCATCCTCTCGCCGCCCTGGCGATAGCGCACCTGCAGCGGGCCCTGCGGCAACCTGCCGCTGAGTGTCAACTGGCCATTACCGGGCAGTGCAAGCGGCTGGCGCGGGTCGAGCCAAGGCACCGGCTGCGCCGGCGGCGTGAGCCAGTGCGCATCCAGCCAGTAGATGCGCAGGCCACTGCGGTGCAGCTCGCCATCGGCCAGGCGCCATACAGGACGCCCTTCGCCGCCGGCATCGCGCACGTCTTCCCAACCCGACCAGTGGCGGGTGTCCGGCAGGCGCGTGCGCGCCGCCAGCCAGTACTGCAGGGCGTTGCGCTGGCGTGCCGGGGACAGTTGGCGCAGCACCTCCAGATCCAGCGACGGGCAGCCCAACCAGGCGAAGGCATCAGGGGTCGAGGCTTGTGCGAGGTCCTGCTGCGCCACTTCATCGAGCAGGCCCTGCGCCTCGGCCAGGTGCGCGGCGCTGCGCGCCAGGCTGCGCGACGCCTGGGGCCAGCGTCGGGTCAGCGCCGGCAGCACCTGGTGGCGCAGGTAGTTGCGCGAGAACTGGGTGTCATCGTTGCTGGGGTCTTCTATCCAGTGCAGGCCATGCGCGGTGGCGTAGGCCAGCAGTTCATCACGCGGGGTATCCAGCAAGGGTCGCAGCAGGCTGCCCTGCCCCAGCGCCCGCTGCGCCGGCATCCCCGACAGGCCACGCAGGCCGGCCCCGCGCAACAGCCGAAACAGCAGCGTCTCGGCCTGGTCGTCGCGGTGCTGGCCGGTCAGCAGCAGTTCGCCCGGGCGCAGGGCCTGGGCGAAGGCTGCATAGCGCGCGTCCCGGGCGCCCTGCTCCAGGCTGGCGCCAGGGGCGACGTGCACATGGATGATGTCCAGCGGTACGCCCAGGCTGTCGCACAGGCGCTGGCAGTGGGCCGGCCACGCATCGGCAGCGGCTTGCAGACCGTGGTGGACATGGAGGGCACGAAGGGGCGCAGCCGGCTGTTGGGCCAGCAGGTGCAGCAGCACGGTGGAGTCGAGGCCGCCAGAGAGGGCGACGCACCAGCCGGTAGCTTGGTGCCAGGGGGACAGGGTGTTGCGCAGGTCGATCATCGGTGGCCCTTCGCCGGCAAAGCCGGCTCCTACAGAAGCGAAAGGGCCACCGATGAGTTCAGATCAGAGCCCGTAGCTCATCAGGCGATCATAACGGCGCTTGAGCAGCGCGTCGTTGTCGAACGCCTTGAGCATGTCCAACTGCTCGATCAGCGAAGCGCGGATGTTGGCCGAGGCCGCCGCCGGGTCACGGTGTGCGCCGCCCAGTGGTTCGCCGATCACCTTGTCGACGATACCCAGGCCCTTGAGGCGCTCGGCCGTGATGCCCATCGCTTCGGCTGCGTCAGCAGCCTTCTCGGCAGTCTTCCACAGGATCGAGGCGCAGCCTTCCGGCGAAATCACCGCGTAGGTGGAGTACTGCAGCATGTTCAGCTGGTCGCAAACGCCGATGGCCAGTGCACCGCCCGAACCGCCTTCGCCGATCACGGTGGCGATGATCGGCGTTTTCAGGCGAGCCATCACGCGCAGGTTCCAGGCAATCGCTTCGCTCTGGTTGCGCTCTTCGGCGTCGATGCCGGGGTAGGCGCCCGGGGTGTCGATGAAGGTCAGGATCGGCATCTTGAAGCGTTCGGCCATTTCCATCAGGCGGCACGCCTTGCGGTAGCCTTCAGGGCGTGGCATGCCGAAGTTGCGGCGTACCTTCTCGCGCACTTCACGGCCTTTCTGATGACCGATCACCATCACCGGCTGGTCGTCCAGGCGGGCGATGCCGCCAACGATCGCGGCGTCGTCGGAGAAGTGGCGGTCGCCATGCAGCTCGTCGAACTCGGTGAAGATGTGGTCGATGTAGTCCAGGGTGTACGGACGACGCGGGTGACGCGCCAGGCGCGCGATCTGCCAGCTGGTCAGGTTGCCGAAAATGCTCTCGGTCAGCGTGCTGCTCTTGTCTTGCAGACGGGCGATTTCATCGCCGATGTTCAGCGAGTTGTCATTGCCGACCAGGCGCAGCTCTTCGATCTTGGCTTGCAGGTCAGCAATCGGCTGTTCGAAATCCAGAAAATTCGGGTTCATAGGCATCCGTCTTGGGTCGACGGCCAGGCGGCCGGCCGGTTGATCCGTTTGGCGCCCTACCTTAAGGGATCAGGCGCATTCAGGTCGAGATTAAAAATTCATCAATTCATCGATATTGCAGGAAGACGTTCTCACGCCCGAACTGGTCACGCAGGGCCTGAATCAGTCCGTCCGCGGGGTCGATGCGCCAACCTTCGCCAAACTGCAGCAGGGCGCGCGCATCGTTGCCGGTGTATTCCATGCTGATCGGGCACGCGCCGCGATGGCGCTTGAACAGCTCGCCCAGCCACGCCAGGCGGTCGCCCTTGAGGGCGTCGGCATGGATCTTCAGGCGCAGGCTTTCGGCCAGGTTGGTACGTGCATCTTCCATGCTCATCACACGCTTGACCCGCAGGCGCAGGCCACCGGAGAAGTCGTCATTGCTGACCTCCCCTTCGACCACCACCATCGCGTCGGTCTGCAGCAACGGCTGCGCGGCCATGAACGCATCGGCAAACAGCGACGCCTCGATGCGCCCGGAGCGGTCGTCGAGGGTCACGAAGCCCATCTTGTCGCCCTTCTTGTTCTTCATCACGCGCAGCGCAATGATCATGCCGGCCACGGTCTGGGTATCGCGGGCCGGCTTGAGGTCGATGATGCGCTGACGGGCGAAACGGCGGATCTCGCCTTCGTACTCGTCGATCGGGTGGCCGGTCAGGTACAGGCCCAGGGTGTCCTTCTCGCCGCGCAGGCGTTCCTTGAGGGTCAGCTCGCGGGCGTTGCGGTGGTTGGCATAGACGTCGGCGTCGGCCTCCACGAACAACCCGCCGAACAGGTCCGAGTGCCCGCTGTCGTGGGTGCGTGCGGTCTGTTCGGCCGACTTGATCGCCTCTTCCATCGCCCCCAGCAGCACCGCGCGATTACGGTCGATGTTGGCCTGGTAGGCCTTGATTTCGTCGTGGAAGAACGGCCCCAGGCGGTCCAGCGCACCGCTGCGGATCAATGCATCGAGGGTGCGCTTGTTGATGCGTTTGAGGTCGACCCGCTCGCAGAAGTCGAACAGGTCTTTGAACGGCCCGCTGCTGCGCGCCTCGACGATCGCGTCGACAGGGCCCTCGCCCACGCCCTTGATCGCGCCCAGGCCATACACGATGCGGCCGTCGTCGTTGACCGTGAACTTGAAGTCGGAGGTGTTCACATCCGGTGCATCGAGGCGCAGCTTCATGCTGCGCACTTCCTCGATCAGGGTCACCACCTTGTCGGTGTTGTGCATATCCGCCGACAGTACCGCAGCCATGAACGCGGCCGGGTGATGGGTCTTGAGCCAGGCGGTCTGGTACGACACCAGGCCGTAGGCGGCGGAGTGGGACTTGTTGAAGCCGTAACCGGCGAACTTTTCCACCAGATCGAAGATGTTGCCCGCCAGGTCCGGGTCGATGTTGTTGGTGGCGCAGCCTTCGATGAAACCGCCACGCTGCTTGGCCATTTCCTCGGGCTTCTTCTTGCCCATCGCCCGGCGCAGCATGTCCGCACCGCCAAGGGTGTAGCCGGCCATCACCTGGGCGATCTGCATCACCTGTTCCTGGTACAGGATGATGCCGTAGGTCGGCGCCAGTACCGGCTTGAGGCCTTCGTACTGGTAGTCGGAGTGCGGGTAGGCCAGCTCGGCGCGGCCGTGCTTGCGGTTGATGAAGTCGTCCACCATGCCCGATTGCAGTGGGCCCGGGCGGAACAGTGCCACCAGTGCGATAAGGTCTTCCAGGCAGTCGGGCTTGAGCTTCTTGATCAGCTCCTTCATGCCGCGCGACTCGAGCTGGAATACCGCAGTGGTCTCGGCCTTCTGCAGCAGGTCGTAGGTCTTCTTGTCGTCCAGCGGGATGAAGTCGATGTTCAGGTCCGGCAGGCCGGCTTTGGCCTGCTCGCGGTTGATCGTCTCCATTGCCCACTTGATGATGGTCAGGGTACGCAGGCCGAGGAAGTCGAACTTCACCAGGCCGGCCGCCTCCACGTCATCCTTGTCGAACTGGGTTACCAGGCCGCCGCCCTCTTCGTCACAGGCAATCGGCGAGAAGTCGGTGAGTTTGGTCGGCGCGATGACCACGCCACCGGCGTGCTTGCCGGTGCCCCGGGTAACGCCCTCGAGCTTGAGGGCCATGTCCCAGATTTCCTTGGCATCCTCGTCGGTCTTGAGGAAGTCGCGCAGCATTTCCTCCTGCTCGTAGGCCTTCTCCAGGGTCATGCCGACTTCGAACGGAATCATCTTCGACAGGCGGTCGGCCAGGCCGTAGGACTTGCCCTGCACCCGCGCCACGTCACGCACCACCGCCTTGGCCGCCATGGTGCCGAAGGTGATGATCTGGCTCACCGCATTGCGCCCGTAGGCGTCGGCCACGTACTCGATCACGCGGTCGCGACCGTCCATGCAGAAGTCGACGTCGAAGTCGGGCATCGAGACCCGTTCAGGGTTGAGGAAACGTTCGAACAGCAGGTCGTAGGCCAGCGGGTCGAGGTCGGTGATCTTCAGCACGTAGGCCACCAGCGAGCCGGCACCCGACCCCCGGCCCGGACCTACCGGCACGCCGTTGTTCTTGGCCCACTTGATGAAGTCCATAACGATCAGGAAGTAACCGGGGAAGCCCATCTGGATGATGATGTCCAGCTCGAACTTCAGCCGGTCGAGGTAGACCTGGCGCTTCTCTTCATAGTTGGGCGTGGTGTCCTTGGGCCAGAGCACCGCCAGGCGCTCTTCCAGGCCTTCATGGGACACATGGCGCAGGTATTCGTCGATGCCCATGCCGTTGGGCGTGGGGAAGTCGGGCAGGAAGTGCTTGCCCAGCTGCACCTCGATGTTGCAGCGCTTGGCGATCTCGACCGTGTTGGCCAGGGCGTCGGGCAGGTCGCTGAACAGCTCGGCCATTTCTTCCGGGCTTTTCAGGTACTGCTGGTCGCTGTAGTTGCGCGAACGCCGCGGATCGTCCAGGGCACGGCCTTCGCCGATGCACACCCGGGTTTCGTGGGCGTCGTAGTCGGTCTGCTTGATGAAGCGCACGTCGTTGGTGGCCACCAGCGGCGCGCCCAGGCGGTCGGCAAGGGCCACGGCGGCGTGCAGGTACTCTTCGTCGCCGCTGCGGTTGGTGCGCTGCACCTCGACATAGAAGCGATCGGGGAACATCGCCATCCAGTCGCGCAGCAGGGCCTCGGCTTCCTGCGGGTTGTTGCCCAGCAGTGCCATGCCGATATCGCCTTCCCTGGCCGCCGACAAGGCGATCAGGCCCTCGCTGGCCGGGGCGATCCACTCGCGTTCGATGACCACCACGCCATTGCGCTGGCCGTCCATCCAGCCACGGGAGATCAGCTCGGTGAGGTTGCGGTAGCCCTTGGCGTTCATCGCCAACAGGCAGATGCGCGACAGCGGCAGGTCGGGGTCGGCGTTGGACAGCCACAGGTCGGCCCCGCAGATCGGCTTGATCCCGCTGCCCATGGCGGTCTTGTAGAACTTGACCAGCGAGCACATGTTGCTCTGGTCGGTGACGGCCACCGCCGGCATGTTCATCCCGGCCAGGGCCTTGACCAGCGGCTTGATCCGCACCAGGCCATCGACCAGCGAGAATTCGGTGTGCAGGCGAAGATGAACGAAAGAAGCCGACATGATGATCCTATAGCAGCACAAAACAACAAGGCCCGGATTGTACCGGGCCTCGATCAAAACTACAGCCTGCGCGGGAGTGGTCAGGCTGAACGGGGGTTGCCTCTACACCGGCAACAGGCCGTTGGCCTGCAGGCCACGGGCCTCGAATGCAGCCCGTACCGGGGCGAACGAGCGCCGGTGAATCGGCGTAGGGCCAAGCCGGGCCAGGGCTTCAAGGTGCAGCGGGGTCGGGTAGCCCTTGTGCCCGCCGATGCCGTAGCCAGGGTAGATCAGCTCGAAGGCAGCCATTTCCCGGTCACGGGTCACCTTGGCCAGGATAGAGGCCGCAGCGATGGCCGGCACCTGGCTGTCACCCTTGACCACCGGCGCCGATGGCACGTTGAGCTTGGGGCAACGGTTGCCGTCGATCAGTGCCAGCTTGGGCGTGATGTGCAGGCCTTCGACCGCGCGCTGCATGGCCAGCATGGTGGCATGCAGAATGTTCAACTGGTCGATCTCGTCGACCTCGGCGCGGGCGATGTGAAAGCTCAGGGCCTTCTCGCAGATCTCGTCGAAGAGCTTTTCGCGGCGCGCCTCGGTGAGCTTTTTCGAATCGTTCAGGCCCAGGATCGGCCGGCTCGGGTCGAGGATCACGGCAGCGGTCACCACCGCGCCACACAGCGGGCCGCGGCCGACTTCGTCAACCCCGGCGACCAGGTCTTCGACCAGGTTGAAATCCAGTCCGATTTGCATTTATCGATGTTCCAGCAAGGCCAGTACCGCGTCGGCTGCCTGGTTGGAGGCATCGCGGCGCAGGGTACGGTGAATCTGATCGAAGCTCTCGGTCTGCTGCTCGCCACCATTCACCAGTGGTGCCAGGGTCTGCGCCAGGGCCTCGCTGGTGGCGGCCTCCTGCAGCAGTTCGGGCACCAGCAGGCGCTGGGCCAGCAGGTTGGGCAGCGATACATAAGGGCTTTTGACCAGGCGCTTGAGAATCCAGTAGGTCACCGGGGCCACGCGGTACGCCACCACCATGGGTCGCTTGAACAACAGCGCCTCCAGGGTAGCGGTGCCCGAGGCGATCAATACCGCATCGCAGGCCGCCAGGGCCTGGTGCGACTGGCCGTCGAGCAGGGTCAGTGGCAGGTCGCGGCCTTCGAGCATCTGTTCGAGCTGGGCACGGCGCACCGGGTTGGCGCAGGGCGAGACGAAGCGCACCCCCGGCACCAGCTCGCGAAGCCGCTGTGCGGTATCCAGAAACAGTGCACCCAGGCGCCCTACTTCGCCGCCACGGCTGCCTGGCATCAGGGCCACCAAGGGTCCGTCGGGCAGGCCCAGCGCTTCACGCGCTGCAGTGCGGTCGGCCTGCAGCGGGATGGTATCGGCCAGCGGGTGGCCGACGAAACGCACCGGCACGCCCTGCTCTTCATAGAACCGCGCCTCGAACGGAAACAGCGTGAGCATCAGGTCGCAGCCTTCGCGGATCTTCAGCACACGCTTCTGCCGCCAGGCCCATACCGAAGGGCTGACGTAGTGCACGGTCTTGATGCCGGCCTGGCGCAGTTTCAGTTCGATGTTGAGGGTGAAGTCGGGCGCATCGATACCGATGAACACGTCCGGCTTCTGCTCGATCAGCGTCTGGATCAGCAGCTTGCGGCGCTTGAGCAGCTCGCGCAGGCGACCCAGCACTTCGACCAGGCCCATGACGGCCAGGCGCTCCATGGGAAAGTAGGAGCTCAGCCCCTCGGTTTCCATCAATGGGCCGCCGACGCCGATAAAGCGTACCTGCGGATGGCGGGCCTTGAGTGCACGCATCAGGCCGGCGCCAAGAATATCGCCGCTGGCTTCGCCTGCCACCAGCGCTACACAGAGTTGCGCCATGTCAGCGGGTGATGCCGCGGGCAGAGTTCTGGATCGACTTGACGAACAGGTCGACCTCGGGGAACTGCTGGGCGGGCTCGGCCAGTTCGGCGATGGCCTGGTCGACCGTCAGGTTCTGGCGATACACCACCTTGTAGGCGCGGCGCAGGGCATGGATAGCTTCATCGCTGAAACCGCGACGGCGCATGCCTTCGAAGTTCATGCTGCGCGCCTCGGCCGGGTTGCCGAACACGGTGACGAAGGCCGGCACATCCTTGCCGATGGCGGTACCCATGCCGGAAAAGCTGTGGGCGCCGATATGGCAGAACTGGTGCACCAGGGTAAACCCGGACAGTATCGCCCAGTCGCCCACATGCACATGCCCGGCCAGCGCGGTGTTGTTGACCAGGATGCAGTGGTTGCCGATCACGCTGTCGTGCCCGATATGGGCATAGGCCATGACCAGGTTGTGATCACCCAGGGTGGTTTCGCTACGGTCCTGCACGGTGCCACGGTGAATGGTCACGCCTTCGCGGATCACGTTGTGGTCGCCGATCACCAGGCGCGTCGGTTCACCCTTGTACTTGAGGTCAGGGGTGTCTTCGCCGACAGAGGCGAACTGGTAGATGCGGTTGTGCTTGCCGATGCGGGTCGGCCCTTTGAGAATCACATGCGGACCAATCACGGTCCCTTCCCCGATCTCGACCCCGGCACCGACGATCGACCATGGGCCGACCTCGACGCCGTCGGCAATCTTTGCCGATGGATCGATGATTGCCCGAGGGTCAATCAAACTCATAGTTTGCGTTCCGCGCAGATGATCTCGGCCGAGCATACCGGCTTGCCGTCCACCGACGCCTGGCACTCGAACTTCCAGATCTGGCGCTTGCAGCTGATGAACTTGGCTTCGAGGATCAGTTGATCACCCGGCAGCACCGGCTGGCGAAAGCGCAACTTGTCGGAACCGACGAAGTAGTACAGGGTACCGTCCGCGGGTTTGACGTCCAGCATCTTGAACCCGAGGATGCCGGCTGCCTGGGCCATCGCTTCGATGATCAGCACGCCGGGCATGATCGGGTGCGCCGGGAAGTGACCGTTGAAGAAAGGCTCGTTGATGCTGACATTCTTGTAGGCACGAATGCGCTGGGCCTCTACGTCCAAGTCCACCACCCGGTCCACCAGCAGGAACGGGTAACGGTGAGGCAAATATTCGCGAATCTCGTTGATGTCCATCATTTCGGGGGGAAGCCTGTAGTAAAGATAGGGAGCGCGCACGTTCAAGCGGCGCTCCTTTAGCAAATCAAGGAGCGCAGTCTAGCGGCTGGGCGCTCTTGATCAGGAAATGGTATCAGCCTTCTGATGAAGCTTTGTCGCCCGAGGTCACGGCCTCGAGTCGCTTTTCCACTTGTTGAAGACGTTTGGCCATCTCATCCAGCTGGCGAATGCGCGCGGCACTCTTGCGCCACTCACCCAGCGGCTGCATGGCCGTACCGGACGAATAGGCACCTGGCTCGGTGATGGAACGGGTGACCATGGTCATCCCGGAGACGAACACCCCATCACACACATCAATATGCCCGACCATGCCGACACCGCCGGCGATGGTGCAATGCTTGCCGATCTTGGTGCTGCCGGAAATACCGACACACGCGGCCATTGCCGTGTGGTCGCCGACCTGTACGTTATGGGCGATCTGGATCTGGTTGTCGAGTTTCACGCCATTGCCGATACGGGTATCGGCCAGTGCACCGCGGTCGATGGCGGTGTTCACGCCGATCTCGACATCGTCGCCGATGCTCACGCCGCCGATCTGGGCAATCTTCTGCCATACGCCCTTTTCATTGGCGAAACCGAAACCCTCCCCCCCCAGCACGGCGCCGGACTGGATCACCACACGCTTGCCGATATGCACATCGTGGTACAGCGTGACGCGCGGGGCCAGCCAGCCGCCTTCGCCGATCACGCTGCGCGCACCGATGAAGCAGTGGGCACCGATGGTCACGCCAGGGCCGATCTGCACCCCGCTTTCGATCACTGCACAGGCACCGATGCTGGCGCTGGCATCGACCTGTGCGTCTGCAGCCACCACGGCGCTGGGATGAACTCCCGCCACAGCCCTGGGCTTTGGATCGAACAGGTGGGAAACACGTGCGTAGGCCAGGTAGGGATCTGCAACGATCAGCGCGTGACCGGCAAAGCCTTCGGCATCGGCAGCCTTGAGCAGGACCGCAGCGGCCTTGCTCTCAGGCAGGAATTTGCGGTACTGCGGGTTGGCCAGGAAACTCAGTTGTCCCGGGCCAGCCTCGTGCAGGGTCGCAAGGCCAGTGATGTCGAGCTCCGCCGGGCCACTGAGGGTGGCCCCGAGGAACTCGGCCAGCTGGCCGAGTTTCATGGTCGCAGTCATGTTCAACGGGACTGGTTCATGCGCTCGATGACCTGGCGGGTGATGTCGTACTGAGGCTTGACATCAATGACCGCGCCACGCTCGAGTACCAGGTCGAAAGCACCCTTCTTGATCACTTCCTCCACTGCGCCGTCGAGCTTGGGCTTGAGCTGCTTGAGCATCTCGCGGTCGGCAACGGCCTTGGCTTCGTTCAGCTCCTTGGACTGGAACTGGAAGTCACGGGCCTTTTGCTTGAATTCAAGCTCCAGACGCTCGCGCTCGCCCTGGGCCATCTTGTCGCCACCCTTGACCAGACGGTCCTGGATGCCCTTGGCGCTGCTTTCCAGGTTTTTCAGCTTGGTCAGTTGCGGGCCGAATTTCTTCTCCGCATCGACCGCGTACTTCTTGGCCGCGTCCGATTCCAGCAGCGCCATCTGATAGTTCAGGACGGCAATTTTCATCTCGGCAAATGCCGGGGTCGCGATCAGGGTCGCAGCCAGTACAGCCAGTTGAGTCAACTTACGCACGATGCACTCCTACAGAATCCGTTGTCGTTTACGCGGGGCAGACCCTTAGAAGGTCTGGCCCAGAGAGAATTGGAACACCTGGGTATCGGCATCGTCCGGCTTCTTGACCGGCATCGCCAGGCTGAAGCTCAACGGGCCCAGTGCAGTAATCCAGGTCACGCCCAGGCCGACCGAACTGGCCAGGCCGCTGAGGCCGACCTTCTCGCAATCCGGCTTGGAGCCGCAGTTGGTGTCGAACACGTTACCCACGTCCCAGAAAACCGAGGTGCGCAGCGAACGCTGGTCCTTGACGAACGGCAGTGGGAACAGCAGTTCCACGCCGCCCTGCACCAGCACGTTGCCGCCGAACGGCAGTGGATCCTGGTCCGGGTCACGCGCAGTGCCAGGGTTGTTGCCTTTACTCGGGGTACTGCGCGGGCCCAGGCTGCTGTCCTTGAAGCCACGCACGGAGTTGAAGCCACCGGCGTAGTAGTTCTCGTAGAACGGCAGGCCCGAGGTGCTGCCGAAGCCGTCGCCGTAGCCCAGCTCGGTGTGCAGACGCAGGGTGTAGTCGTTGTTGATCGGCTTGAACAGCTGGCCACGGTAGTCAAGCTTGAAGAACGACAGGTCGCTGCCCGGGGTGGTCGCCTCGAGCACCAGGCTCTGGGAGTGACCACGGGTAGCCAGCACGCCCTTGTTCAGGGTGGACTCCGACCAGCCGGCCGATGCCTTGAAGTTCAGGTAGTTGTCGCCTTCCTTTTTGACGAAGTCGAAGATCTCGTCAACGGTGTAGCGACCGGTCTTGATCTTGTCCTGCTGGGCGGTGAGGCCGAAGGTCAGGCGCGAAGTCTCGCTGATCGGGTAGCCGACGCTGACGCCCGCACCCAGGCTGTCCACCGCATAGCTGGCCACGTCGACGTCGAGGTCGTCGTAGTCGGTGGTGCGGTAGAAGGCGTTGTAGCCAAGGCTCACGCCATCGGCAGTCCAGTAGGGGTCCACGAAGCCGAAGTTGTAGCGGCTCTGGTATTCGGAACGGGTCAGGCCGATGGAGACCTTGTTACCGGTACCCAGGAAGTTGTTCTGGCTGATCGAACCACCCAGGATCAGGCCGGCGCTCTGCGCGAAACCGACGCTGGCGGTGATCGAACCCGATGCCTGCTCTTCGACGCTGTAGTTCACGTCGACCTGGTCGTCGGTGCCCGGCACGGCAGGGGTCTCGACGTTGGCTTCCTTGAAGAAGCCCAGGCGCTCGAGGCGGGTCTTGGACTGGTCGATCAGGTAGGTCGATGCCCAGCCACCTTCCATCTGGCGCATCTCGCGGCGCAGCACTTCGTCCTCGGACTTGGTGTTGCCACGGAAGTTGATGCGGTTGACGTAGGCACGCTTGCCCGGGTCGACGACGAAGGTGATGTCGACGGTGTGGTCGTCATCGTGAGGCTGCGGCACGCCGTTGACGTTGGCGAAGGTATAGCCTTCGTTGCCCAGGCGGCGGGTGATCAGCTCGGAGGTGGTGGTCATCACCTTGCGCGAGAACACCTGGCCAGGCTGCACCAGCATCAGTGCCTTGACCTGGTCTTCCGGCACCTTCAGGTCGCCGGACAGCTTGACGTCACGAACGGTGTACTTCTCGCCCTCGTTGACGTTCACGGTGATGTAGACGTGCTTCTTGTCCGGGGTGATCGACACCTGGGTGGAGGCGATGTCCATGTTGATGTAGCCGCGGTCCAGGTAGTAGGAGCGCAGGCGCTCGAGGTCACCGGACAGTTTTTCGCGGGCATACTTGTCGTCGTTCTTGAAGAACGACAGCCAGTTGGTGGTCTTGAGTTCGAACAGGCTGGCCAGCTCGTCGTCGCTGAACTTGGTGTTGCCCACCACGTTGATGTGCTGGATGGCAGCGACGGTGCCTTCGTTGATCTTGATTTTCAGACCTACGCGGTTGCGCGGTTGCGGCACCACCTCGGCGTCGACCTCGGCCGAGTAGCGGCCCTGGGCCACGTACTGGCGCTGCAGCTCGTTGCGCACACCTTCGAGGGTGGCACGCTGGAAGATTTCACCTTCGGCCAGGCCCGACTGCTTCAGACCCTTCATCAGGTCTTCGGTGCTGATGGCCTTGTTGCCTTCGATCTCGATGCTCGAGACGGAAGGACGCTCGACCACGGTGATGATCAGGACGTTGCCGTCGCGACCCAGTTGGATGTCCTGGAAGAAGCCGGTCTTGAACAGCGCACGGGTGGAATCCACCAGGCGCCGATCATCGGCCTCGTCCCCAACGTTCAATGGCAAGGCGCCGAACACGCTGCCCGCGGAAACCCGCTGCAGACCATTGACACGAATATCGGAGATGGTGAAGGACTCGGCGTGAACTTCAGCGATCATCAGTACGGCGAGAACCGCAGTTAGCAGCAGACGTTTCATGAAGTCCTTTCTTATTCCAACTGGCAATAAACGACCCACCGCGGGACGCGGCAGGTTCGCAATTGAGCGAAGCGTTACAGTCGACCCAAATCGTTGATCAGGGCAAGCAACATCACCCCGACTACCAAACTGATACCGATCTGGACCCCCCAACCTTGCACCCGATCCGAAAGCGGACGACCACGCGCCCATTCGATCAGGTAAAACAGCAAATGCCCCCCATCCAGTACAGGAATGGGCAGCAAATTAAGAACCCCCAGGCTAATGCTCAGGTAGGCGAGGAAATTCAGGAAATCCCCAACGCCGGACTGGGCCGAAGCGCCCGCCACTTTAGCAATGGTTATCGGTCCGCTCAAGTTTTTTACCGAGAGCTCGCCGAACAGCATTTTCTTCAGCGAATCGAGGGTCAGCACGCTCATGTTCCAGGTGCGCGAAACACCCTCGCCCAGGCCCTGCAGCGGGCCATAACTGACCTCGCGCAACATGGCCGCAGGCCACTCCACCGGCGCCACGCCCGCCCCCAGGTAGCCACTGGCATTCTGGCCTTCGCCACGGCTGGCGAGGGTTACCGGCAACTCCAGCGTCGCCCCGTCACGCGCCACGCTCAGCACGATGCGGCTGCCGGCACGGCCGCGCACGGTGTCCACCACCTGCTGCCAATCGTCAAGCGCCTTGCCATCGAGTGCCAGCAGGCGGTCGCCGGTTTTCAGACCGGCGGCCTGGGCCGGCCCCTTGGGATCAAGTTCGGCCAGCACCGGCACCAGCGCCGGGCGCCATGGGCGGATGCCCAGGGAGCGGATCGGGTCGGGCTCGTCGGCACCCTTGAGCCAGGCATCGAGCTTGAGCACATGACTGCTGTCGGTGCCGGCACCCTCTTCACGCACGCTGACCTGCAGCGCACCGCTTTCACCCAGCCGGCGCACCAGCTGCAGGTTGACCGCTGCCCAGCCGTTGGTCGGCTTGCCGTCGACCGCGACGATCTCCTGGCCGGCGCTAAGGCCTGCGGCGGCCGCCAGGCTGCCAGCCTCGACCGCGCCGATGACCGGCCGCGCCTGCTGGCTGCCAAGCATGGCCAGTGCCCAGAAGAACACGATGGCCAGCAGAAAGTTGGCGATGGGGCCGGCGGCGACGATAGCGATGCGCTGGCGCACGCTCTTGCGGTTGAACGACTGCTCCAGCTGGTCGGCAGGCACTTCGCCTTCGCGCTCGTCGAGCATCTTCACGTAGCCGCCCAGGGGAATGGCGGCCACCACGAACTCGGTGCCATGGCGGTCATGCCAGCGTACCAGCGGCATGCCGAACCCTACGGAAAACCGCAAAACCTTGACGCCGCAGCGCCGCGCCACCCAGAAGTGACCGAACTCGTGAAAGGTGACCAGCACGCCCAATGCGACCAGGGTGCCGATAATCATGTAGAGCGCACTCATGTCTTTCTCCGAATAGCGTTCAGCGGGAGCGGGCGCAACCCGTGGCGACGTCGCACCTCAGACCCCGTGACGATCCAACCAGTGCCCGGCCAGGCTGCGTGCACGCTGGTCGGCTGCAAACACCGCCTCCAGCGTCGGCACGGCAACGACCGCTTCCTGGTTGAGCACGTGCTCGATGATACTCGGGATCTGCGGGAAGCGGATGCGCCGCTGAAGAAATGCCTCGACGGCCACTTCATTGGCCGCATTGAGCATCGCAGGGGCACTGTTGCCGGCGTCCGCCGCTTCACGCGCCAGGCGCAGACACGGAAAGCGCTGCTCGTCCGGCGCCTGGAAATCCAGGCGGGCAACGGCGAACAGGTCCAGCGGCGCCACACCCGAGTCGATGCGCTGCGGCCAGGCCAGGGCGTTGGCGATCGGCGTGCGCATGTCGGGGTTGCCCAACTGTGCCAGCACCGAACCATCGACGTAGTCGACCAGCGAGTGAATCACGCTTTGCGGGTGGACCACCACCTCGACCTGGGCAGGCCTGGCATCGAACAGCCAGCACGCCTCGATCAGCTCCAGGCCCTTGTTCATCATGCTGGCCGAGTCGACGGAGATCTTGCGCCCCATGGACCAGTTCGGGTGCGCACAGGCCTGCTCCGGGGTGACGTGCTCCAGCTCGGCCTGCGGCGTTTCACGAAACGGACCACCGGAGGCGGTCAGCAGGATGCGCCGCACACCCACCTGGGCCAGGCCGCGGGCATAGTCCCCAGGCAGGCACTGGAAGATCGCGTTGTGCTCGCTGTCGATCGGCAGCAGTACCGCACCACTGCGCTGCACGGCCTGCATGAACAGGGCGCCGGACATCACCAGCGCCTCCTTGTTGGCCAGCAGCACCTTCTTGCCCGCCTCCACTGCGGCCAGGGTCGGACGCAACCCCGCCGCACCGACGATGGCCGCCATCACCGCATCCACCTGCGGGTCGGCCGCCACCTGGCACAGGCCCTGCTCGCCCACCAGCACCTCGGTACTCGACCCCGCAGCACGCAGGTCGGCCTGCAACTGCTGCGCGGCCTCATCGCCCGGCACCACGGCAAACACCGGAGCATGGCGCAGGCACAGGGCCAGCAGCTCGCCCAGGCGCGAATAGCCGCTCAGGGCATAGGCCTGGTAGCGCTCGGGGTGACGGGCAATCACGTCCAGTGTGCTCAGGCCAATGGAGCCTGTAGCGCCCAGCACCGTGATCCGTTGCGGGCGGCTCACAGCGCGCCCCAGTTGGCGGCCCACAGCAGCACGGCAAACAGCGGGATGGCAGCCGTGAGGCTGTCGATGCGATCCAGTACCCCACCGTGCCCCGGCAGCAGGTTGCTGCTGTCCTTGATCCCGGAACGGCGCTTGAACATGCTTTCGGTCAGGTCGCCGACCACCGACACCAGTACCACGACGGCGGCACCGAACAGACCGAGGATCAGCTCGCCGGCGCTCCACTCGCGGGTCACGCCCACCACCGCCGTGATCACCAGGCTCAGCGCCAGGCCACCGTAGACACCTTCCCAGCTCTTGCCGGGGCTGACCTGCGGCGCCAGCTTGCGCTTGCCAAAGGCCCGGCCCGAGAAGTAGGCGCCGATATCGGCGCCCCATACCAGGACCATCACCGCCATGATCAGCCAGTTGCCCAGGGGCCAGTGCTTGATCAGCACCAGGCCTTGCCAGGCCGGCAACAGCACCAGCAGGCCGATCAGCAGGCGGCAGGCCACACTGGCCCACAGCTCGCTGGTACGCGGGTAGGTCAGCACCAGCCAGGTGGCCAGCGCCCACCACAGCACCGAAACGCCCAGCACCCAGGGTGCCAGCTCCGGCATCAGGTGCAGCAGCATCAGCAGGCCGGCGACCACCACGGCATAGGCAACCCGCAGGCCCTGGGCGATCAGCCCGGCCAGGCGGGCCCATTCCCAGGCCCCGAGGGTGACCACCAGGCCGATGAACAAGGCAAAGTTCGCCCCGTCGAGCAGGAAAAACCCGCACAGGGCAATCGGCAACAGAATCAGCGCAGTGATGATGCGTTGTTTAAGCATTAAGCACGGGCTCCAGCCTCGACCTGCTCGCTGGTTTTACCGAAGCGGCGCTGGCGCGAAGCGAAATCGGCCAATGCAGTGCGCATGGCCTCGTGTTTGAAGTCCGGCCAGAACAGGTCGGAGAAATACAGCTCGGCGTACGCCAGCTGCCACAGCAGGAAGTTGCTGATGCGGTGCTCGCCACCGGTGCGGATGCACAGGTCGGGCAACGGCAGATCGCCTGTCGCCAGGCACGGCTGCAGCAACTCGGGGGTGATGTCTTCCGGGCGCAGATGCCCGGCCTGCACTTCACGCGCCAGGCGCTGGGCGGCCTGGGCGATATCCCACTGACCACCGTAGTTGGCGGCGATCTGCAGGATGAAGCGATTGCTGCCTGCGGTCAGCGCCTCGGCCTCGCGCATGGCAGCCTGCAACTCAGGGTGAAAGCGTGAGCGATCACCGATGATGCGCAGGCTGATGTTGTTCTCGTTGAGCCGCCTGGCCTCGCGACGCAGCGCCGAGAAGAACAGCTCCATCAGCGCACCGACCTCGTCGGCCGGGCGCTGCCAGTTCTCGCTGGAGAACGCGAACAGGGTCAGGACCTCGACCTTGGCCTCGGCGCACACCTCGATGACCGCGCGCACCGCATCCACGCCTGCCTTGTGCCCGGCAACGCCGGGCAACAGGCGCTTCTTCGCCCAGCGATTATTTCCATCCATGATGATCGCGACATGGCGCGGCACCGATGGAGGCACACCCTGCTTGGTCTTTTCCATTGAAAAAAGTCCCGGCCCTTAAACGGCCATCAGGTCCTTTTCTTTCTCTTCGGTGGCCTTGGTGATCTGGGCCTCGGTATCTTTGGTCAGCTTGTCGATATCAGCGATGGCGCGACGCTCTTCGTCTTCACTGATTTCCTTGTCCTTGACCAGCTTCTTCAGTTCACCCAGAGCATCGCGGCGAATGTTGCGCACAGCAACGCGCGCGTCTTCGGCTGCACTGCGCGCCTGCTTGGTGAAGCCCTTGCGGGTTTCTTCGGTCAGGGCTGGCATGCTGATCAGCAGCAGCTCACCCAGGTTGGTCGGATTGAGATTCAAGCCGGCGCTCTGGATGGCCTTGTCGACGGCAGCGAGCATGTTGCGCTCGAAAGCCACGACCTGCAGGGTGCGCGAATCTTTCACGGTGACGTTGGCCACGCCGCTGATCGGGGTGTCGGTACCGTAGTAAGGCACCATCACGCTTGCCAGGATGCTGGGGTGTGCCTTGCCGGTACGAATCTGGCCGAACGCATAAGCCAGAGACTCCAGGGATTTCTGCATACGCGCTTGGGCGTCTTTCTTGATTTCGTTGATCATTTTTGAACTTCCTCGATCAGGGTCCCTTCAGCGCCACCATGCACGATGTTCAGCAGGGCGCCAGGCTTGTTCATGTTGAAGACGCGCAACGGCATCTTGTGGTCTCGGCACAGACAGATAGCTGTCAGGTCCATCACGCCCAGCTTGCGATCCAGCACTTCATCGTAGGTAAGATGATCGAACTTCTCGGCATGCGGGTCTTTGAATGGGTCTGCAGTGTATACACCATCGACCTTGGTTGCCTTCAATACCACGTCGGCATCGATTTCGATGGCGCGCAGGCAGGCGGCGGAGTCGGTGGTGAAGAACGGGTTGCCGGTACCGGCCGCGAAAATTACCACTTCTTTCGAGTTCAGGTGGCGCATGGCCTTGCGGCGATCATAGTGATCGGTCACGCCTACCATGGAGATCGCCGACATGACGATGGCGGTGATGTTGGCGCGCTCCAGCGCATCGCGCATGGCCAGCGCATTCATTACCGTGGCCAGCATGCCCATGTGGTCGCCGGTAACGCGATCCATGCCCGCTGCGCTGAGCGCCGCGCCACGGAACAGGTTGCCGCCACCGATCACCAGGCCGACCTGCACACCGATACCGACCAGTTGGCCGACTTCCAGCGCCATGCGATCCAGCACCTTGGGGTCGATGCCGAACTCTTCCGAGCCCATCAGGGCCTCGCCGCTAAGCTTGAGTAGAATGCGTTTATAGCGAGCCTGATAACCACTGCCCTGCTGAGCCATTGCGAATCTCTCCTGCGGCGTTTTGAAAAAAAATCTGGGCGGGCTGTTTTCAGCCTGCTAACTGTAGCGTGGCGCAGCGACTGCGCCAGCGAAAGGGCGGCGTTGTAAACCGCCCCCGCTTTGACAAAGAGGCTGCGCGCGTGAGCGGGCAGCCTCTTTGGGGCGACAGAGGTGACTCTGTCTTACTGCTTGGCAGCAGCCAGCTGTGCAGCAACTTCTTCAGCGAAGTTGTCGACTGGCTTCTCGATGCCTTCGCCTACCTTGAAGTAGGTGAAGGAAACGATTTCGGCACCGGCTTTCTTGGCCAGCTCGCCGACCTTGATTTCCGGGTTCATGACGAAGGCTTGCTCGACCAGGCTGGCTTCGGCCAGGAACTTCGAGATACGGCCTTTGACCATGTTCTCGACGATGTTCTCAGGCTTGCCTTTGATCTTCTCTTCGTTCAGCTGCAGGAACACGGCTTTTTCGCGCTCGATCGCTTCAGCCGAAACTTCCGACGGCAGCAGGAACTCAGGGTTGCTTGCCGCCACGTGCATGGCGATCTCTTTGGCCAGTTGGACGTCGCCGCCCTTCAGGACCACTGCAACACCGATCTTGTTGCCGTGCAGGTAGGTACCGACAACGTCACCTTCAACGCGCACCAGGCGACGGATGTTGACGTTTTCGCCAACCTTGGCCACCAGGGCTTCACGAGCAGCTTCACGCGCAGCGATCAGCGGCGCAGCGTCGGTCAGTTTTTCAGCGAAGGCTTGCTCGACGCTTTCGGCGACGAAGGCCTTGAAGTCGTCTTGCAGGGCCAGGAAGTCGGTCTGCGAGTTCACTTCCAGCAGGACAGCGGACTTGTCGTCGGCCTTGATGGCGATGGCGCCTTCAGCGGCAACGTTGCCAGCTTTCTTGGCTGCCTTGATGGCACCCGAAGCGCGCATGTCGTCAATGGCTTTTTCGATGTCGCCGCCAGCCTTTTCCAGGGCTTTCTTGCAATCCATCATGCCTTCGCCGGTACGCTCGCGCAGTTCTTTTACCAGCGCTGCAGTAATTGCTGCCATTTCAAATTCCTCTTGGATAGGTTTTCAACCATTCCACCCGATACCTGACGGGCGTTCAATTCTGGAAATCCACTGCCAGAGCACATGCAGTTCGCAATGATGCAACGGCGACGCTGACAAGAGGATTTCAAGGTGGCAAAAAGGGGGCCAAGCCCCCTTTTTGCGTGCCGAGTCGACGCTAAGCGTCAGCTACTCAGGCTTCGGCAGCCGGTGCAGCTGCTTCTTCTGCGAACACTTCGGTGCCGCCGGCAACGTTGTTGCGACCACGGATAACGGCGTCAGCCATCGAACCCATGTACAGCTGGATGGCGCGAATGGCGTCATCGTTGCCTGGGATGATGTAGTCAACGCCTTCCGGGCTGCTGTTGGTATCGACAACGCCGATGACCGGGATACCCAGCTTGTTGGCTTCGGTGATAGCGATGCGCTCGTGGTCAACGTCGATCACGAACAGGGCATCAGGCAGGCCGCCCATGTCCTTGATACCACCCAGGCTGCGGTCCAGTTTTTCCAGATCGCGGGTGCGCATCAGCGCTTCTTTCTTGGTCAGCTTGGTGAAGGTACCATCTTCGGCCTGGGTTTCCAGGTCGCGCAGACGCTTGATCGAAGCACGGATGGTCTTGTAGTTGGTCAGCATGCCGCCCAACCAGCGGTGATCGACGTACGGCGAACCGCAACGTGCTGCTTCTTCAGCAACGATCTTGCCAGCGGAACGCTTGGTGCCGACGAACAGAATCTTGTTTTTGCCCTGGGCCAGGCGCTCTACGAAGGTCAGTGCCTCGTTGAACATCGGCAGGGTTTTTTCAAGGTTGATGATGTGGATCTTGTTGCGCGCGCCGAAAATGTACTTGCCCATTTTCGGATTCCAGTAACGGGTTTGGTGACCGAAGTGCACACCGGCCTTCAGCATATCGCGCATGTTGACTTGGGACATGATAGTTCCTTGATAAGTCGGGTTGGGCCTCCACGTATCCCAATGACCAACCCCGAAACCGAAGTCAGGGGCACCCAGGCCATCGTGTCGACACGTGTGTGGGTTTGAGCAGACGGGGCTATCCCCGAAAGCGGCGCATTTTATACCACACAAGTGAGCCGAGCGAAACCGAAAAAACAGACGACACCCGAGGGTTGCACCCGCCCTGCTCACGCAGCGACCGATGCAATCAACATAAATAGTAGGCAATGCCCCGCAGCCCAGGCCCCAGCCCGCCGCCTCGCTCTGTTAGAATCACGCCTTTCCCGTTTCATTTGCGCCTGCGCGCGCCGTAGAGAGCCTGCAATGACCGTCACTATCAAAACCGCCGAAGACATCGAAAAGATGCGCGTCGCCGGCCGCCTGGCCGCCGAAGTCCTGGAGATGATCGAAGAACACGTCAAGCCCGGTGTCACCACCGAGGAACTCGACCGCCTGTGCCACGACTACATCGTCAACGTGCAGCAGGCCATCCCCGCGCCCCTGAACTACAAGGGCTTCCCCAAGTCGATCTGCACCTCGGTCAACCACGTGGTGTGCCACGGCATCCCGGGCGACAAGCCGCTCAAGGATGGCGACACGCTGAACATCGACGTGACCGTGATCAAGGACGGCTACCACGGCGACACCAGCCGCATGTTCCACGTCGGCACCGTGCCGGTATGGGCCGAGCGCCTTTCCCAGGTCACCCAGGAGTGCATGTACAAGGCCATCGAGCTGGTCAAGCCGGGCTGCCGCCTGGGCGACATCGGCGAAGTGATCCAGAAGCACGCCGAAAAGAACGGCTTCTCGGTGGTGCGCGAGTTCTGCGGCCACGGCATCGGCAAGGTGTTCCATGAAGAGCCGCAGATCCTGCACTACGGCCGCGCCGGTACCGGCATGGAACTCAAGGAAGGCATGACCTTCACCATCGAGCCGATGATCAACCAGGGCAAGGCCGACACCAAGGTGCTGGGCGACGGCTGGACCGCCATCACCAAGGACCGCAAGCTCTCGGCGCAGTGGGAACACACCCTGGTGGTCACCGCCACCGGCTACGAGATCTTCACCCTGCGCAAGGACGACACGATCCCGCGCACTTCGGCCTGACCCTCACAGGAACGTCATCGATGCCCCAGGTGGACCCCGAGCTGTTCGACCGCGGCCAGTTCCAGGCGGAACTGGCCCTCAAGGCCAGCCCCATAGCGGCCTTCAAGAAAGCCATCCGCCAGGCCGGCGAGGTGCTCGACGGGCGCTTTCGCAGCGGCCGCGAGATCCGCCGACTGATCGAGGACCGCGCCTGGTTCGTCGACAACATCCTGCAACAGGCATGGAACCAGTTCAGCTGGAGCGAAGCCGCCGACATCGCCCTGATCGCCACCGGCGGCTACGGGCGCGGCGAGCTGCACCCCTACTCCGACATCGACCTGCTGATCCTGCTCGATGACGCCGACCACGAGGTGTTTCGCGACTCGATCGAGCGCTTTCTCACCCTGCTCTGGGACATCGGCCTGGAAGTCGGCCAGAGCGTGCGCTCGGTGGACGAATGCGCCGAACAGGCGCGCGCCGACCTCACGGTGGTCACCAACCTGATGGAAAGCCGCACCATCTGCGGCCCCGAACACCTGCGCCAGCGCATGCTCGAGGTCACCAGCACGGCGCACATGTGGCCGAGCAAGGAATTCTTCCTGGCCAAGCGCGCCGAGCAGAAGGCGCGCCACCACAAGTACAACGACACCGAGTACAACCTGGAACCCAACGTCAAGGGCTCCCCCGGTGGCCTGCGCGACATCCAGACCGTGCTCTGGGTAGCGCGCCGCCAGTACGGTACGCTCAACCTGCATGCGCTGGCCGGCGAAGGCTTCCTGCTGGAGAGCGAGAACAACCTGCTGGCCTCGTCCCAGGAGTTTCTGTGGAAGGTGCGCTACGCCCTGCACATGCTCGCTGGGCGCGCCGAAGACCGCCTGCTGTTCGACCACCAGCGCAGCATCGCCACGTTGCTGGGCTTTACCGACGACAACCCCAAGCGCGCCATCGAACAGTTCATGCAACAGTACTACCGGGTGGTGATGAGCATCGCCGAGCTCAGCGACCTGATCATCCAGCACTTCGAGGAAGTCATCCTCGCCGATGACAGCGCCAGCAGCACCCAACCGCTGAACCCACGCTTCCAGCTGCATGACGGCTACATCGAGGCGGTGCGCAGCAACGTGTTCAAGCGCACCCCGTTCGCCATGCTCGAGATCTTCGTGCTGATGGCCCAGCACCCCGAGATCAAGGGCGTGCGTGCCGACACCATCCGCCTGCTGCGCGAGCACCGGCACCTGATCGACGACGAGTTCCGCAACGATATCCGCAACACCAGCCTGTTCATCGAGCTGTTCAAGTGCGAGATCGGCATCCACCGCAACCTGCGCCGCATGAACCGCTACGGCATCCTGGGGCGCTACCTGCCCGAGTTCGGCCTGATCGTGGGGCAGATGCAGCACGACCTGTTCCACATCTATACGGTCGATGCGCACACCCTGAACCTGATCAAGCACCTGCGCAAACTGCAGTACACCCCTGTGTCCGAGAAATTTCCGCTGGCCAGCAAGCTCATGGGGCGCCTGCCCAAGCCCGAGCTGATCTACCTCGCCGGCCTGTACCACGACATCGGCAAGGGGCGTCAGGGCGACCATTCCGAGATCGGTGCGGTGGACGCCCAGGCATTCTGCAGCCGCCACCAGCTGCCCGCCTGGGACAGCCGTTTGATCGTGTGGCTGGTACAGAACCACCTGGTGATGTCGACCACTGCCCAGCGCAAGGACCTCTCCGACCCGCAGGTGATCCACGACTTCGCCCAGCTGGTCGGCGACCTGGTGCACCTGGACTACCTCTATGTGCTCACCGTGGCCGACATCAACGCCACCAACCCGAGCCTGTGGAACTCCTGGCGCGCCAGCCTGTTGCGCCAGCTCTACACCGAAACCAAGCGGGCCCTGCGCCGCGGCCTGGAAAACCCGCTGGAACGCGAAGAGCAGATCCGCCAGACCCAGAGCGCAGCTCTGGACATCCTGGTACGCGAAGGCACCGACCCGGACGACGTCGAACAACTGTGGTCGCAACTGGGCGATGACTACTTCCTGCGCCACACCGCTGCGGACGTGGCCTGGCACTCCGACGCGATCCTGCAGCAGCCGGCCGACGGCGGCCCGCTGGTGCTGATCAAGGAGACCACCCAGCGCGAGTTCGAGGGCGGTACGCAGATCTTCATCTATGCCCCCGACCAGCACGACTTCTTCGCCGTGACCGTGGCCGCGATGGACCAGCTCAACCTGAACATCCACGACGCACGCATCATCACCTCCAGCAGCCAGTTCACCCTCGACACCTACATCGTGCTCGACAACGACGGCGGCTCGATCGGCGACAACCCGCAGCGCGTCAAGGAAATCCGTGAAGGCCTCACCGAAGCCCTGCGCAACCCCGACGACTACCCCACCATCATCCAGCGTCGGGTACCGCGCCAGCTCAAGCACTTCACCTTCGCGCCCCAGGTGACCATCCTCAACGATGCCCAGCGCCCGGTGACCATCCTCGAGCTCAGCGCCCCGGACCGCCCGGGCCTGCTGGCACGCATCGGCAAGATCTTCCTGGAGTTCGACCTGTCGCTGCAGAACGCCAAGATCGCCACCCTGGGCGAGCGGGTGGAAGACGTGTTCTTCATCACCGACGCCGACAACCAGCCGCTGTCCGACCCTGAACTGTGCCGCCGCCTGCAGGCCGAGATCGTCGAGCAGTTGCGCGTCGACCAGGCCACCGGCGTCGAGATGACCCGCCTCACCCTTTGACCGATTGACGAGACCCAGCGCCAATGAACAACGCTTTGAACCAGCTTCAGCCCTACCCGTTCGAGAAACTGCGTGCCCTGCTCGATGGCGTGACGCCGGCCGCAGACAAGCGCGCCATCGCCCTGTCGATCGGCGAGCCCAAGCACGCCTCGCCGGCATTCGTGGCCAAGGCGCTGGCCGACAACCTCGACAAGATGGCGGTGTACCCCACCACCCTGGGCCTGCCCGCGCTACGCGAAAGCATCGTGCACTGGTGCGAGCGCCGCTTCGGTGTACCGGCCGGCTGGCTGAATGCCGCACAGCACGTGCTGCCCGTCAACGGCACCCGCGAGGCGCTGTTCGCCTTCACCCAGGCGGTGGTCAGCCGTGGTGAGGACGCGCTGATCGTCAGCCCCAAC
Source organism: Pseudomonas sp. PS01300 (assembly GCF_029960155.1). NCBI lineage: Bacteria > Pseudomonadati > Pseudomonadota > Gammaproteobacteria > Pseudomonadales > Pseudomonadaceae > Pseudomonas > Pseudomonas sp. PS01300. Next base: position 211,257 of record NZ_JASCPN010000001.1, read on the forward strand.
CCGTTCTACCAGATCTACGAAGGTGCCGCGTTGCTCGCCGGCGCCCAGCCGCACTACCTGCCGTGCCTGGACAGCAACGGCTTCAACCCGGACTTCGACGCGGTGCCAGCCGAGATCTGGCAGCGTTGCCAGATCCTGTTCCTGTGCTCGCCAGGCAACCCGACTGGCGCACTGGTGCCGCTGGACACCCTGAAAAAACTCATCGCACTGGCCGACGAGCACGACTTCGTGATCGCCGCCGACGAGTGCTACAGCGAGCTGTACTTCGACGAGCAGGCCCCGCCACCCGGCCTGCTCAGCGCCTGCGTGGAACTTGGCCGCAGCGACTTCAAGCGCTGCGTGGTGTTCCACAGCCTGTCCAAGCGCTCCAACCTGCCAGGCCTGCGTTCGGGCTTCGTGGCCGGCGATGCCGAGATTCTCAAGGCCTTTTTGCTCTACCGCACCTATCACGGTTGCGCGATGCCGGTACAGACCCAGCTGGCGAGCATCGCCGCCTGGAACGACGAGGCGCATGTATTGGAGAACCGCGACCTGTATCGCGAGAAGTTCGACGCCGTGCTGCAGGTGCTGGCCCCGGTAATGGATGTACAAAAGCCCGACGGCGGTTTCTACCTGTGGCCGAAGGTCCCCGGCGATGACGCGCAGTTCTGCCGCGACCTGTTCGAACAGCAGCACGTGACCGTGGTGCCGGGCTCGTACCTGTCTCGCGAGGTGGAGGGCTTCAATCCGGGGGCCGGGCGCGTGCGCCTGGCGCTGGTGGCCCCGCTTGCCGAATGTGTCGAGGCGGCCCAGCGCATCCGCGCATTCGTCGAAGGCTGAGCCGGTACGCCTGGTCGGCCGACCGATAGATAAGTAACGCCCAAGGCCCGGTCGGCCCGCCAATCATGGAGCTCCACTCAACAGGAGCTCCAGCATGGACATACCAACCTTGTGCAAGGTCACCCAGGTGGCCGATCAGCAGCAATCCTACGAAACAGCCCTGAAAGAAAACCCGCTCAACGCCCCGCAGCCCTCGCGCTCGGGTCGTCAGAAACGCGGCGTTGCCTACCACAGCCGCCTGTGGGCGCCGGGCCGCACCCTGCTCATCGCCTTCGCGGCCGACGTACCGGAACAGACGCAACAGAGCATCTTCGAGGTTGCCTGCCAATGGCTGGCGTACGCCAACCTCAAGTTCCAGCGCACCGCCGACTGGGCCGAAGCACAGATCAGGATCGAGATGAAGCCAAGCGGCACGGGGATCAACCATTCACTGGTCGGTACCGACGCCTTGCTCCGCGAAGACAGCACCATGACCCTCAGCGACTGGCCTGGCGATGAGCAGTTCCAGCGCAGCGTGCTGCATGAGTTCGGGCACGCGCTGGGCCTGGACCATGAACATCAGCACCCGGATGCGGACATCCAGTGGAACCTGGCCAAGCTGCTGGAATACGCCGAAAAGGTCGGCATGCCCATGGAAGAGATTGCTGAAAACTTCCTGAACAGGATCGAGCGCACGCAGGCATTGCACAACGCCTACGACCCGGGTTCGGTCATGCACTACCCTATTCCGGCCACCTTCACCCTGAACAATGTGGCCTTCACCGGCTCGGCGCAGCTCAGTGACGGCGACAAGGCGCTGGCGGGCAAGGCCTACCCCTTCACCCCGGTACACCGGTGAAGTACACCCCGCCCAGCCCGGCAGCGGGCGAGACCTGGGCGCCAGCATGCGCCTGACCTGTCCGCGCGACTGACCCTCAGCGCGGGGCCGCCATGCGACCCCGAGCACTTCACTTGACCGGCCCCAGGTTGGCCTCGCTCATGTCCAGCTCACCCAGCACCTGGCGTACCACGTCATCACCGATCTGGTGCTGGCGGTGCAGGCTGTACAGCTCCAGGCGCTGCGCCCGCAGCGCCCGCAGGCGCAGGCGTCGCTCCAGCTGATCCATCTGCGCGGCCAGCGCCTGGGCCTCGGCACTGTCGTTGAACACGTCCAGTTGCTGCCGGTACTCGGCCATCAGGCGCGCCTTCAACTCGGCGGCCAGTGCGGCCTGGGAGGCATCCTGGGGCGCGCCGGGCTCCACCAGTTCCTCGGCCTCCAACGCATGGATCGCCGCCTCGGCGGTGCGCCGCCAGGCCTCGCGCGCCTCCTGGCGCAGGGTATCGTCGGGGCTCTTCTCCACCCCGCGCAGCAGCAACGGCAAGGCAATGCAGGCCGATACCAGCGACAGCAGAATCACCCCTGCGGCAATGAAGATCAGCAGGTCGCGTTCGGGGAACGCCTTGCCCGCGCCGATCAGCAGCGGCACCGACATCACGCCCGCCAGGGTCACCGCCCCGCGCACGCCGCCCACGGTCAGCAGCCAGCACGAACGCGCGTTGGGCACCAGCACCAGGTCTTCCTTGCCGCGCCAGCGCCGGATCACCCCGATCAGGCGCCAGATGCTCTGCACCCAGATGAACCGCAGCGCCAGCAACACCAGGAAGATCGCCACCACATCCAGGCAGCGGTACAGCAGGGTTGGCCACAGCGATGCCTCATGGCTGGTCACCGCCTTGGCGATATCGGGCAGTTGCAGGCCCAGCAGCAGGAAGATCAGGCCGTTGAAGGCGAACTCCAGCAGCGACCACACACTGCGGTTGAGCAGGCGCGTGCTGGTCTGGCGCGGCAGCAGGTCAAGCCAGCTCTGCATCATGCCCGCCGCCACCGCCGAGAGAATGCCCGAGGCGCCCAGGCGCTCGGCCAGCACATAGGCGGCGAACGGCAGCAACAGCATGAATACCACGTGGGTGGCCGGGTCGTCCCAGCCGCGCGCGATCATCCACACCCGCAGGCGCCCCACCAACCAGCTCAGCGCCACGCCGATGGCCAGGCCACCCACGGCCACCAGCACAAAGGTCACACTGGCCTCGGCCAGCGAAAACACCCCGGTGATCGCCGCCACCAGCGCAAACTTGAACGTCACCAGGCCCGAGGCATCGTTCATCAGCGCCTCACCCTGCAGCATGTGCATCAACGGGGTGGGCAGGCGATCCTGGCTGATTGCCGACACCGCCACCGCGTCGGTGGGCGACAGCACAGCGGCCAGGGCAAAGGCCACCGGCAGCGGTATGCTCGGCAGGATCCAGTGGATGAAATAGCCGGCCCCCACCACCGTGAACAGCACCAGCCCCACCGCCAGGGTCAGGATCGGCCCGCGCAGGCGCCAGAACTCGCGCTTGGGCATGCGCCAGCCATCGGAGAACAGCAACGGGGGCAAGAATAGGAACAGAAACAGCTCAGGGTCCAGGGCCACGTGCAGGCCCAGGGTCGGCCAGGCCAGCAGCGCACCGGCACCAATCTGCACCAGCGGCAGTGGCAGCGGGATCAATCGCCCCACCAGTTTCGAGACACTGACCAGCATCAGCAGGATGAGAACGGTATAGGCTGACTGCATACGGCGTGTTTTTCCTGTTCAGTTTCAAATACGCTCAACGGCCAGGGTTATGCCATTGAAACAACATGTTACCGGGATCTGCATGAACACAACCGCTCCACCTAAGTCGCAGACCCGCCGGCAATCTGTAACACAATGCTACAAAAGAGGAGCCTCGCATGATCACCCCCGCGTCGACCCTATTGACCCACGATAGCCCCAACCGTGCGCTGCTGGTCATCGATGTGCAAAACGATTTCATCCCCGGCGGCGCCCTGGCGGTGCCCGGTGGCGACGAGATCGTGCCGCTGGTCAACCAGCTCGGCCGCCAGTTCGAGCGCGTGGTGCTGGCCCAGGACTGGCACCCGGCCGGGCACGCCTCGTTCGCCTCGAGCCACCCGGGCAAGAATCCGTTCGAGGTCATCGAACTGTCATACGGGCCGCAGACACTCTGGCCCGACCACTGCATTCAAGGGAGCCCCGGCGCACAGTTTCACCCGGACCTGAACATTGCCCACGCACAGCTGATCGTGCGCAAGGGCGGCAACCGCCAGGTCGACAGCTACTCGGCGTTCACCGAAGCCGACCAGACCACCCCCACCGGCCTGGCCGGCAACCTGCGCGAGCGCGGCATCGACACGCTGTTCCTGTGCGGCCTGGCCCTGGACTTCTGCGTGGCCTGGACGGCACTGCACGCACGCCGCGAAGGGTTCGCCACCTATGTGGTGCTGGACGCCTGCCGCGCCATCGATACCGCAGGCTCCTGCGCGGCGGCGATGGCACAGATGCAGGCTGCCGGGGTGCAGTTCATTCAGGCGCGGCAACTGGGCGGCGCCAGCCGTGGCGCCCTGCCCGATGTTGTCGCATAATCCAGCCCACCCATTCTTCGAGGAGTTTCGGGGCGGCTGCGGGAACGCCCGCGCGCCCTTAACGTTCAATGGCTTATATTCTCTTCGGCATCAAAGCCTGTGACACGATGAAGAAAGCCCGTACCTGGCTTGAAGAACACCACATCCAGTACGACTTTCACGACTACAAGACCCAGGGTATAGACCGGGACCACCTGAACCGCTGGTGCGACGAGCACGGCTGGCAGGTGGTACTCAACCGCGCAGGCACCACCTTCCGCAAGCTCGATGACGCGCAGAAGGCCGACCTCGACCAGGCCAAGGCCGTCGAGCTGATGCTGGCACAACCCTCGATGATCAAGCGCCCGGTGCTCGACCTGGGCGGCAAGACCCTGGTCGGTTTCAAACCGGACCTGTACGCGGCAGCCCTGCGCTGAACCGCGACGCCTTCACTCAATTTCGCAAGAGGTAACCGCATGTCCACTTCACTGTTCAGCCTGGCCTTCGGCGTCGGCACTCAAAACCGTCAAGGCGCCTGGCTGGAAGTCTTCTACGCACAGCCACTGCTCGCCCCGAGCGCCGAGCTGGTCGCAGCCGTCGCCCCGATCCTGGGCTATGAAGGCGGCAACCAGGCCATCGCGTTCAGCAACGCCCAGGCCGCGCAACTGGCTGAAGCCGTCAAGGGCGTCGACGCCGCCCAGGCTGCACTGCTGACCCGCCTGGCCGAAAGCAACAAGCCGCTGGTGGCCACGCTGCTGGCCGAAGACGCCACCCTGAGCTCCACCCCTGAGGCCTACCTCAAGCTGCACCTGCTGTCGCACCGCCTGGTCAAGCCCCACGGCCTGAGCCTGGCCGGCATCTTCCCGCTGCTGCCGAACGTGGCCTGGACCAGCCAGGGCGCCATCGACCTGGCCGAACTGGCCGAGCAGCAACTCGAAGCCCGCCTCAAGGGCGAGCTGCTGGAAGTGTTCTCGGTCGACAAGTTCCCGAAAATGACCGACTACGTGGTGCCGAGCGGCGTGCGTATCGCCGACAGCGCCCGCGTGCGCCTGGGTGCCTATATCGGCGAAGGCACCACCATCATGCACGAAGGCTTCGTCAACTTTAACGCCGGCACCGAAGGCCCGGGCATGATCGAAGGCCGCGTTTCGGCGGGCGTGTTCGTCGGCAAGGGTTCGGACCTGGGCGGCGGCTGCTCCACCATGGGCACCCTGTCGGGCGGCGGCAACATCGTCATCAAGGTCGGCGAAGGCTGCCTGATCGGCGCCAACGCCGGTATCGGCATCCCGCTGGGCGACCGCAACACCGTCGAAGCCGGCCTGTACATCACCGCCGGCACCAAGGTGAACCTGCTCGACGAGAACAACGAGCTGGTCAAGGTGGTCAAGGCCCGCGACCTGGCTGGCCAGACCGACCTGCTGTTCCGCCGCAATTCGCTAAACGGCGCGGTCGAGTGCAAGACCCACAAGTCGGCCATCGAGCTGAACGAAGCGCTGCACGCCCACAACTAAGTGGTACGATCGGGTCTGGCCCTCTGCCAGACCCGATATCAGGCCCTACACATCATGTTCCAGCCCTCTCCCTGGCGCGCAGACTTCCCTGCCATCGCCGCCCTGCAACGCCAGCACCAGACCTACCTGGACAGCGCTGCCACCACGCAGAAACCCCAGCACCTGCTCGACGCCCTGAGCCACTACTACACCCAGGGTGCGGCCAACGTGCACAGGGCCCAGCACCTGCCCGGCGCACTCGCCACCCAGGCCTTCGAGGCCAGCCGCGAAAAAGTCGCCGCCTGGCTCAATGCCGCCGATGCGCAGCAGATTGTGTTCACCCATGGCGCCACCTCGGCGCTCAACCTGCTGGCCTATGGCCTGGAATGGCGCCTGGAGGCGGGCGACGAGATCGCCGTCAGCGCCCTGGAGCACCACGCCAACCTGCTGCCCTGGCAGCAGTTGGCCCAGCGCCGCGGCCTCAGGCTGGTGATCCTGCCGCTCGACGCCGACGGGCATATCGACCTGGAGGCGGCCCTGCAACTGATCGGCCCGCGTACCCGCGTGCTGGCGGTGAGCCAGTTGTCGAATGTGCTCGGCACCTGGCAGCCGCTGCAACCGTTGCTCGACCACGCCCGCGCCCAGGGCGCCCTCAGCGTGGTCGATGGCGCCCAGGGCGTTGTGCACGGGCGTCACGATGTACAGCAACTGGGCTGCGACTTCTATGTGTTTTCCAGTCACAAGCTGTATGGCCCGGACGGCCTTGGCGTGCTCTATGGGCGCCGCGAGGCGTTGGGCCTGCTGCGTCACTGGCAGTTCGGCGGCGAGATGGTGCAACTGGCCGGCTACCAGCAGTCGAGCTTTCGCCCCGCCCCGCTGGGTTTCGAGGCCGGCACGCCGCCGATCGCCAGCGTGATCGGGCTGGGTGCCAGCCTGGATTACCTGGCCAGCCTCGACGCCACCAGCGTGGTCGAACATGAAGCCGCCCTGCACCGCCATCTGCTGCGCGGCCTCAACGATCGTGAAGGGGTGCGGATACTGGGCGCGCCGCAACTGGCCCTGGCCAGCTTCGTGGTCGAGGGCGTGCACAATGCCGACCTTGCGCACCTGCTGACCGAACAGGGCATCGCCGTGCGCGCCGGTCATCACTGCGCCATGCCGCTGGTCAACAGCCTGGGCCTGGACGGCGCGATCCGCGTGTCGCTGGCGCTGTACAACGATTCCCACGACCTGGAGCGCTTCTTCAGCGCCCTGGACCAGGCCCTGGAGCTGCTGCGATGAGCCTGCCCGACGCCGCCCGCGAGGCGCTGGATGTATTCGAACAGGCTGCCGGCTGGGAGCAGCGCGCCCGCCTGCTGATGCAATGGGGCGAGCGCCTGGCCCCCCTGGACGCGACGCAGCAGTGCGAGGCCAACCGCGTGCACGGTTGCGAAAGTCAGGTGTGGCTGGTGGCCGAGCAGGTCGAAGGTCGCTGGCACTTCAAGGCCGCCAGCGATGCGCGGCTGCTGCGCGGCCTGCTGGCGCTGCTGCTGGTGCGGGCCGACGGCTTGACCGGCAGCCAGCTGCAGCAGCTGGACCTGCCCGCCTGGTTCACCGCCCTGGGCCTTGGCCGACAGCTCTCGCCGTCCCGCAGCAACGGCCTGAACGCCGTGCTGCAGCGCATGGCTCAGCTCGCCGCCGGCGCCTGAGCCGCTACGCGATCGGCCGGGCGGCGCTTGCCACCCACCAGTTTCTCCACGGCCTTGCTGGCAGCCACCATGCCGAAGGTCGCCGTCACCATCATCACCGCGCCGAAACCGCCCGAGCAGTCGAGCTTGACCCCGTCCCCGACGAAGCTCTTCTGCAGGCAGATACCGCCATCGGGCAGCGGATAGCGCAACTGCTCGGTGGAGAACACGCACGGCACCCCGTAGTTGCGGCTCACGTTGCGCGAAAACCCGTGGTCGCGGCGCAGCGTCGAACGCACCTTGGAGGCCAGCGGGTCGTTGACCGTGCGGTTGAGATCGGCCACCTGGATCTGCGTGGGGTCGAGCTGCCCGCCCGCACCGCCGGTGCAGATCACCTGGATCTTGCGCCGCTTGCACCAGGCAATCAGCGCAGCCTTGGCCATCACGCTGTCGATGCAGTCGATCACGCAGTCGATATGGTCGGTGATGGTCTGGGCCAGGTTGTCGCGGGTGACGAAGTCCACCACCGCGTGCACCTTGCAGTCCGGGTTGATTGCGCGCAGGCGCTCGGCCATCACCTCGACCTTGGGCTTGCCCACGTTGCCCTGCAGCGCATGCAACTGGCGATTGGTGTTGCTCACGCACACGTCATCCAGGTCGAACAGCGAAATTTCGCCAACGCCGCTGCGGGCCATGGCCTCGGCCGCCCACGAGCCGACACCGCCGATGCCGACGATCGCCACATGCGCCTCGCGCAGGCGTTGCAAGCCCTGCTGGCCATACAACCGGGCAACACCGGCAAAGCGTGGATCTTCTGTACTCATGGCCCAACCCTGAAAAAACCGGCGCGCATTATAGGCCCCACAACGCAGGATGACAGCCCGCAACCGACGCACTGATTGCCATGAATTGGTAAACCTGGCGCCAACCCTGCTTTAATGACCGGTGCAAACCCTGCTTTGGACGGCAATTGTACGGGCTTCAGAACTTCAGCATCTGAGGAAAATCCAAGCGCTACATGCACCCGTTTCCTATACCACGCTACCTGCCTGGTGCGTAGGATCCGTGCCCGCCGGCGCTTGCCCGTTCCACTTTTCGGAACCCGAAATATCTATGTCATCGCGTAAATTTGGTATCAACCTGGTGGTCGTCATGGCGATTGCCGCGCTATTCACCGGGTTCTGGGCACTGATCAACCGCCCGGTGTCCGCCCCCGACTGGCCGGAGCAGATCTCCGGCTTCTCGTATTCGCCTTTTCGCCTGGGCGAAAGCCCGCAAAAGGGCCAGTACCCGACCGAAGCCGAGCTGCGCGAAGACCTCGAGCAACTGAGCAAGCTGACCGACAGCATCCGCATCTATACGGTGGAAGGCACCCAGGCGCTGATCCCGCGTCTGGCCGAAGAGTTCGGCCTGCGCGTGACCCTGGGTGTGTGGATCAGCCCCGACCTGGAACGCAACGAGCGCGAAATCGAGACCGCCATCCAGTTGGCCAACACCTCGCGCAGCGTGGTGCGGGTGATGGTCGGCAACGAGGCGCTGTTTCGCGAAGAGGTCACCCCCCAGGCCCTGATGGACTACATGGACCGCGTGCGCGCCGCAGTGAAGGTGCCGGTCACCACCAGCGAACAGTGGCACATCTGGAAGGAAAACCCCGAGCTTGCCGGGCACGCCGACCTGATCGCCGCGCACATCCTGCCCTACTGGGAATTCATCCCGGTGAGCCAGGCCGAGCAGTTCGTGCTCGACCGCGCCCGCGAGCTCAAGCAACTGTTCCCGCGCAAGCCGCTGCTGCTGTCCGAGGTCGGCTGGCCCAGCAATGGCCGCATGCGCGGCGGTGCCGACGCCACCCAGGCGGATCAGGCCATCTACCTGCGCAGCCTGGTCAACCTGCTCAACCGCCAGGGCTACAACTACTTCGTGATCGAAGCCTACGACCAGCCCTGGAAAGCCAGTGACGAAGGTTCGGTGGGCGCCTACTGGGGCGTGTTCAATGCCGCGCGCCAGCAGAAATTCAACTTCGAGGGCCCGGTGGTGGCCATTCCGCAGTGGCGCGTGCTGGCCGTGGGCTCGGTGGTGCTGGCGATGCTGTCGCTGACCCTGTTGCTGATCGACGGCTCGGCGCTGCGCCAGCGCGGGCGCACCTTCCTGACCTTCATCGCGTTCCTGTGCGGCTCGGTGCTGGTATGGATCGGCTATGACTACAGCCAGCAGTACAGCACCTGGTTCAGCCTCACCGTGGGTTTCCTGCTGGCGCTCGGCGCGCTGGGGGTGTTCATCGTGCTGCTGACCGAGGCCCATGAACTGGCCGAGGCGGTATGGACGCACAAGCGCCGCCGGCTGTTCCTGCCGGTGGAGGCCGACAGCGCCTATCGGCCCAAGGTGTCGGTGCATGTGCCGTGCTACAACGAGCCCCCGGAGATGGTCAAGCAGACCCTCGATGCCCTCGCGGCGCTGGACTACCCGGACTTCGAAGTGCTGATCATCGACAACAACACCAAGGACCCGGCCGTGTGGGAACCGCTCAAGGCCCATTGCGAGCTGCTGGGCGAGCGCTTCAAGTTCTTCCATGTGGCACCGCTGGCAGGTTTCAAAGGTGGTGCGCTGAACTACCTGATCCCGCACACCGCCAAGGACGCCGAAGTGATCGCGGTGATCGACTCGGACTATTGTGTCGACCGCAACTGGCTCAAGCACATGGTGCCGCACTTTGCCGACCCCAAGATCGCCGTGGTGCAATCGCCGCAGGACTACCGCGACCAGAACGAAAGCACCTTCAAGAAGCTCTGCTACGCCGAGTACAAGGGCTTCTTCCATATCGGCATGGTCACCCGCAACGACCGTGACGCAATCATCCAGCACGGCACCATGACCATGACCCGGCGCTCGGTGCTCGAAGAGCTCGGCTGGGCCGACTGGTGCATCTGCGAAGATGCCGAACTGGGCCTGCGCGTGTTCGAGAAGGGTTACTCGGCGGCGTATTCCCACGAGAGCTACGGCAAGGGCCTGATGCCCGACACCTTCATCGACTTCAAGAAGCAGCGCTTTCGCTGGGCCTACGGCGCGATCCAGATCATCAAGCGCCACACCTCCAGCCTGCTGCGCGGCAAGGACACCCAGCTGACCCGCGGCCAGCGCTACCACTTCCTGGCCGGCTGGCTGCCGTGGATCGCCGACGGCATGAACATCTTCTTCACCGTGGGTGCGCTGCTGTGGTCGGCGGCCATGATCATCGTGCCGCAGCGGGTCGACCCGCCGCTGCTGATCTTCGCGATCCCGCCGCTGGCGCTGTTCGTGTTCAAGGTGGGCAAGATCGTGTTCCTGTACCGCCGCGCGGTAGGGGTCAACCTCAAGGACGCATTCTCGGCGGCGCTGGCAGGGCTGGCGTTGTCGCACACCATTGCCAAGGCGGTGCTGTACGGGTTCTTCACCAGCAGCATTCCGTTCTTCCGCACGCCGAAGAACGCCGACAGCCACGGGCTGCTGGTGGCACTGGCAGAGGCCCGCGAGGAGCTGTTCATCATGCTGCTGCTGTGGGGCGCGGCGCTGGGCATCTACTTGGTGCAGGGCCTGCCGAGCAACGACATGCGCTTCTGGGTGACCATGCTGCTGGTGCAATCGCTGCCGTACCTGGCGGCGCTGATCATGGCCATGCTGTCGTCGCTGCCCAAGCCTGCGGATGCCACGCAGCCCGCACCTGCCGCCCGATAAACCGCCATCGCGGGTCAAGCCCGCTCCCACAGGGATTGCGCAGTACCTTGTGGGAGCGGGCTTGACCCGCGATAGGCCCGCACAGACAGCACAGATCCACAGTCCCTTCCCCGCACTTTTGCTATAAGATAACGCCCCTTCTTTTTGCCCCAGCCTTGCACCCCGGAGTCCTTCATGACGGCCCCAGCCGACCTCTCGCCTACCCTTGAACTGGCCTGCGACCTGATCCGTCGTCCCTCGGTGACCCCGCTGGACTTCGACTGCCAGAAACAGATGATGCAGCGCCTGGGCGATGCCGGCTTCATGCTCGAACCGATGCGCATCGAAGACGTCGACAATTTCTGGGCCACCCACGGCAGCGACGACGGCCCGGTACTGTGCTTTGCCGGCCACACCGACGTGGTGCCCACCGGCCCGGTGCAGGCCTGGGCCAACGACCCGTTCGACGCCCTGATCGACGCCGACGGCATGCTCTGCGGGCGCGGCGCGGCCGACATGAAGGGCAGCCTGGCCGCCATGATCGTGGCCACCGAGCGCTTCGTCGCCGACTACCCGAACCACAAGGGCAAGGTCGCCTACCTGATCACCAGCGACGAGGAAGGCCCGGCCCATCACGGCACCAAGGCCGTGGTCGAACGCCTGGCGGCGCGCAACGAACGCCTGGACTGGTGCATCGTCGGCGAGCCGTCGAGCACCACCCTGGTCGGTGACGTGGTCAAGAACGGCCGTCGCGGCTCGCTTGGCGCCAGGCTCACCGTGCGTGGCGTGCAGGGCCACGTGGCCTACCCGCACCTGGCGAAGAACCCGATCCACCTGGCCGCCCCGGCCTTGGCCGAACTGGCCGCCGAGCACTGGGACGAGGGCAACGATTTCTTTCCCCCCACCAGCTTCCAGATCTCCAACCTCAACTCGGGGACCGGCGCCACCAACGTGGTGCCAGGCGAGCTGACCGCACTGTTCAACTTCCGCTTCTCCACCGAGTCGACCGTCGAAGGGCTGCAGGCCCGCGTGGCGGCGATCCTCGACAAGCACGGCCTGGACTGGCAGGTGGACTGGGCGCTGTCGGGCCTGCCGTTCCTCACCGAACCGGGCGACCTGCTCGACGCGGTGTCGGCCAGCATCAAGGCCGTGACCGGCCGCGACACCCAGGCCTCCACCAGCGGCGGCACCTCCGACGGGCGCTTCATCGCCACCCTGGGTACCCAGGTGGTCGAACTGGGCCCGGTCAACGCCACCATTCACCAGGTCAACGAGCGGGTCCTGGCCAGCGACCTGGACGTGCTGACCGAGATCTACTACCAGACCCTGACCCGGTTGCTCGTCTGATGCTCATCTGCCCCATCTGCAGCGCCGCGCTCGGCGCCCTGGACAACGGTGTCGGCTGCCCTGCCGGGCACCGCTTCGACCGGGCGCGCCAGGGCTACCTGAACCTGTTGCCGGTGCAGCACAAGAACAGCCGTGACCCTGGCGACAACCAGGCCATGGTCGAGGCACGTCGCGACTTCCTCAATGCCGGGCACTACGCCCCGGTGGCACGGCGCCTGGCCGAGCTTGCGGCCGAGCGCGCCCCCGCGCGCTGGCTGGACATCGGTTGCGGCGAAGGCTACTACACCGCGCAACTGGCCGACGCCCTGCCCCAGGCCGACGGCTATGCCCTGGACATCTCCCGCGAGGCGGTCAAGCGTGCGTGCCGGCGCAACCCGGCACTCACCTGGCTGGTGGCGAGCATGGCCCGGGTGCCACTGGCCGATGCCAGCTGCCAGTTCCTGGCCAGCGTGTTCAGCCCGCTGGACTGGCAGGAAGCCAGGCGCCTGCTCAGCCCCGGCGGCGGCCTGATGCGGGTCGGCCCCACCCGCGGTCACCTGATGGAACTGCGCGAACGGCTGTACGATGAAGTGCGCGACTATGCCGACGACAAGCACCTGGCACTGGTGCCCGAGGGCATGCACCACGCCCACGGCGAAGTGCTGGAGTTTCGCCTGAGCCTGGCGGCCCCGGCCGACCGCGCCAACCTGCTGGCCATGACCCCCCATGGCTGGCGCGCCAGCGCAGAAAGACGCGCGGCCGTCATCGATCACCCCGAGCCCTTAGAGGTGACGGTATCGATGCGTTACGATTACTTTGTGCGCCAAGACTGAGCCGCACCCGGAGAGCCCCATGCGCCAACCCGATATCGAGATTTACCTGAAGGACGCCGACGTCGATCACAAGCAGATCGCCGCCTGGCTGGGCCAGGCCCTCGGCCCGTGCAGCGACTGGCAGCAGAAGGGCCAGACCTACAAGTGCAAGGCCGGTAACGTACCTGTTACCTGGCTGCCCAAGGCTGTGGGCAAATGGAACAGCCTGTACCTGGAAAGCGACCAGACCCCGTGGGAGGACGACATCGCCTGCGCCCGCGCCGCATTCGCCGCACTCAATGTCGAAGTGCGCTGCGCGCCGGGTAGCTGGGTGGAAGAGGAAGGTGAAGAAGACGCCGACCGCTGGATCCGCATCAGCGCCGATGGCGAGGAAGAGATCACCTGGCGTACCAGTTGAGCCGTTGACCGGCTTTGCTTAGGCGCCAGCCTTGCTGGCGAAGCCCGGCATCGCCGGGCCAAGGGGCTGCTGCGCAGCCCATCGCCAGCAAGGCTGGCGCCTGCCGCTTTACAGCCCCACTACGTCTTCGGCCTGCAGGCCTTTCTGGCCCTGGGTCAGGTTGTACTCGACCTGTTGCCCTTCCAGCAGGGTGCGATGCCCTTCACCGCGGATCGCGCGGTAATGCACGAACACATCCGCACCGCCCTCACGCTGAATGAAGCCATATCCCTTGGCGTCATTGAACCACTTCACACTTCCAGTCTCACGAGACGACATCTGAACTACTCCGGATTTTTATTTTGGAATCGCCTTGTCGGCAGGGCCTCACCAGGCCCCACCTACGCCGCTTGCGGATTTGTCCTGCAAGTGGCGGACCGACTATAACGCAGCCATTCAACAATTTTCATGACCGGGGCGCTTTTTGCTGAACTTGCGCGGATACGGCACACTAACCTACTGAGCATCTGCTCGAATCCCATTACCCAGGGCACCTACCGAATGACCCGTTCCCCCTTGCGCCGCCTGATCTTCGGCGCCCTGCGCCGACTGCTGTACCTGTGGGTGCGCTCCGAAACCATCAACCAGTCATCCTTCTCGCTGAACCTGGACCGCAGCCGTCCGGTGTTCTACGTGCTGCAATCACCCGCGCTCACCGATCTGGCCGTGCTCGACCGCGAATGCACCAAAGCCGGGCTTCCGCGCCCGGTGCTGCCCGTGGCGGTAGGCCCGGTGATGGAGCCGGCGGCGTTCTTCTACCTGACCCCCGAGCCCGACTGGCTGGGCCGCCACGACAAGCGCGGCGCACCGCCGACGCTGACGCGCCTGGTCAACCTGGTCAGCCAGCACGCCGAACAGGACGCGCAGATCATTCCGGTCAGCGTGTTCTGGGGCCAGTCGCCGGCCAGCGAATCGAGCCCGTGGAAGCTGCTGTTCGCCGACAGCTGGGCCGTCACCGGGCGCCTGCGCCGGTTGCTTACCGTGCTGATCCTGGGGCGCAAGACCCGCGTGCAGTTTTCCGCGCCGATCCATCTGCGTGAGCTGGTCGAGCACAACAAGGGCCACGAACGCACCGTGCGCATGGCCCAGCGCCTGCTGCGGGTGCATTTTCGCAACCTCAAGACCGCCGTCATCGGCCCCGACATCTCGCACCGGCGCAACCTGGTCAAGGGCCTGATCCACGATCCGCTGGTACGCCAGGCCATCAGCGACGAGGCCCAGCGCGAGAACATCCCGCTGGCCAAGGCCGAGGCCCAGGCCCTGCGCTATGGCAACGAGATCGCCTCGGACTACACCTACACCGCCATCCGCTTCCTCGAAGTGGTGCTGAGCTGGTTCTGGAACAAGATCTACGACGGCATCAAGGTCAACCATATCGAACAGGTGCAAGGCATCGCGCCGGGGCACGAGGTGATCTACGTGCCCTGCCACCGCAGCCACATCGACTACCTGCTGCTGTCGTACCTGCTCTTTCGCAACGGCCTGACGCCGCCGCACATCGCCGCCGGCATCAACCTCAACATGCCGGTGATCGGCAGCCTGCTGCGCCGCGGAGGTGCGTTCTTCATGCGCCGCACCTTCAAGGGCAACCCGCTGTACACCGCGGTGTTCAACGAGTACCTGCACACCCTGTTCACCAAGGGCTTCCCGGTGGAGTACTTCGTCGAGGGCGGGCGCTCGCGCACCGGGCGCATGCTGCAGCCCAAGACCGGCATGCTGGCGATCACCCTGCGCAGTTTTCTGCGTTCCTCGCGCACCCCGATCGTGTTCGTGCCGGTGTACATCGGCTACGAGCGCGTGCTCGAAGGCCGCACCTACCTGGGCGAGCTGCGCGGGGCGAGCAAGAAGAAGGAATCGATCTTCGACATCTTCAAGGTCATCGGCGCGCTCAAGCAGCGCTTCGGCCAGGTGGCCGTGAACTTCGGCGAGCCGATCCGCCTGGCCAGCTTCCTCGACCAGCAGCAACCGGGCTGGCGCGAACAGGACCACAGCCCGCAGTTCCGACCGGCCTGGCTCAACGAAACCACCTCGCGCCTGGGCGAGAAGGTCGCGCAGCACCTGAACGAGGCCGCCGCGATCAACCCGGTCAACCTGGTGGCCCTGGCGCTGCTGTCCACCAGCCGCCTGGCCCTGGACGAACGCGCCCTGGCGCGGGTACTGGACCTGTACCTGGCGCTGCTGCGCCAGGTGCCCTACTCGGCCCATACCACCCTGCCCGAAGGCGACGGCCTGGCGCTGATCGGCCACGTGCGCGGCATGGACCTGCTGGCCGAGCAGCAGGACGCGCTGGGGCGCATCCTGTACCTGGATGAAAACAACGCGGTACTGATGACCTACTACCGCAACAACGTACTGCACATCTTCGCCCTGCCGGCGCTGCTGGCAAGCTTCTTCCAGAGCAGCTCGCGCATCAGCCGCGAACTGATCGGCCGCTACACCCACGCGCTGTACCCGTATCTGCAGTCGGAGCTGTTCATCCGCTGGGATGCCCAGGAGCTCGACGGGGTGATCGACCAGTGGCTGGAGGCATTCGTCGAACAGGGCCTGCTGCGTTTCGAGAACGGCGTGTACCTGCGCCCGGCCCCGAGTTCGCGCCAGTTCGTGCTGCTGACCCTGCTGGCGCGGGCCATCGCCCAGACCCTGCAGCGCTTCTACATGGCCACCGCGCTGCTGCTCAACAGCGGCCAGCACACCCTCAGCGCCGAAGAGCTGGAAGACCTGTGCGTGGTCATGGCCCAGCGCCTGTCGATCCTGCATGGCCTGAACGCCCCGGAATTCTTCGACAAGAGCCTGTTCCGCCACTTCATCCAGACCCAGATCGAACAGGGCGTGCTGCGCCCGGATGCGGCGGGCAAGCTCGGCTACCATGAAAAACTCAGCGAGCTGGCCGAAGGCGCCGCCAAGCGCGTGCTGTCGGCCGAGGTGCGCCTGTCGATCCGCCAGGTGGCCTTGCAGCGCAGCGACGAAACCACCGAACACACCGAGCAACAAGTCTGAACAGGAGTACACGATGAAGAAATTGACCCTGGCTGTGCTGGGCAGCCTGCTGGCCGCCTGCAGCAGCACCCCGTCACCCTCCAAGGCCAGCCTGGACGGCGAGGTGTTCTACCTGCAGCGCATCGCCCTGCCACCGGCAGCCACCCTGAGCGTCAGCCTGCAGGACGTGTCGCTGGCCGATGCGCCAGCCGTCACCCTGGCCAACCAGAGCGGCCCGGTAAAAGGCCAGGTGCCCCTGCCGTTTCACCTGAGCTACGACCCGGCACAGGTCAAGCCGGGCCACCGCTATGCCGTGAGCGCGCGCATCGAGCTGGACGGCAAGCTGCTGTTCATCAACACCGAACACCACGGCGTGCAGCTGGACGGTAGCGACGCCCAGCCTGTACGAATCAAGGTCGACGCCGTTCGCTGATCCCCTTTTTGCCTTTGGATAAGGATGCTGCCATGTTCCGCCCTGCTCTTACCTTTACCGGCCTGTGTGCCGGCCTGCTGTTGTCGGCCAGTGCGCTGGCCCTGTCACTCGGCGACCTGTCGCAGAAGGACGCCACCGGCGGCCTCAAGGATGCCCTGACCCAAGGCGCGCAGATTGCCGTCAAGCAACTGGGCACCCCAGGCGGCTTCAGCAACAACCCGGACGTGCGCATCGAGCTGCCGGGCAACCTGGGCAAGGCTGCCAAGGCCATGAAGAAATTCGGCATGGGCGCCGAGGTCGACCAGCTCGAGGCCAGCATGAACAAGGCGGCCGAGGCGGCAGTACCGCAGGCCCAGGCGTTGCTGGTGGATGCGGTCAAGAAGATGAGCGTGGCCGACGCCAAGGGTATTCTCAGCGGTGGCAACGATTCGGCCACCCAGTACCTGAACAAGACCAGCCGCGAGCAGATCCGTGCCAAGTTCCTGCCCATCGTCAAGCAGGCCACCGACCAGGTCGGCCTGGCCAAGCAGTACAACAGCTTTGCCGGGCAGGCCTCGTCGCTGGGCCTGCTGGACAGCAAGAACGCCAACGTCGAGGGTTATGTGACCGAGCAGGCGCTGGATGGCCTGTTCGAGATGATCGGCAAGCAGGAAGCGACGATCCGCCAGAACCCGGCGGCCGCGGCTACCAGCCTGGCCAAGAAGGTCTTCGGCGCCCTCTAGGGCCCTTCGCCGGCAAGGCCGGCTCCTACAGGATGCGCAGTGCCCCCGTAGGAGCCGGCCTTGCCGGCGAACGCCTTCTCAGGGCTTGCGCACCTTGAACCACGCCGCATACAGCGCCGGCAGGAACAGCAGCGTCAACGCCGTGGCCACGATCAGCCCGCCCATGATCGCCACCGCCATCGGCCCGAAGAACACGCTGCGCGACAACGGAATCATCGCCAGCACCGCCGCCAGCGCGGTCAGCACGATCGGCCGGAAGCGCCGCACCGTGGCCTCGATGATCGCCTGCCAACGGTCCAGCCCGGCCGCGATGTCCTGCTCGATCTGGTCCACCAGAATCACCGAGTTGCGCATGATCATCCCCGACAGCGCAATGGTGCCCAGCATCGCCACGAAGCCGAACGGCTGGCGGAACACCATCAGGAACAGCACCACCCCGATCAGCCCCAATGGCGCGGTGAGGAACACCATCACCGTGCGCGAGAAGCTGCGCAACTGCACCATCAGCAAGCTCAACACCACCACGATGAACAGTGGCACCCCGGCATTCACCGAGTTCTGCCCGCGGGTCGAATCCTCCACCGTACCGCCCACTTCCAGCAGGTAGCCATCCGGCAGCTCGGCACGCACCGGCTCCAGGGTCGGCAGTATCTGCTTGACCAGGGTCGCCGGCTGCTCCTTGCCATAGATGTCGGCACGTACCGTCACCGTCGGCAGGCGATTACGGTGCCAGATGATGCCTTCCTCGAAGCCGTACTCCAGCGTCGCCACCTGCGACAGCGCAACGCTGCGCCCATTCTCGGTGGGCACCGCCAGGCTCGACAGGTTGGTCAGCTCGGTGCGTTCCTGGCGCGTGCCGCGCAGCAGGATCTCGATCAGCTCGTTGTCTTCGCGGAACTGGCTGACCGACGAACCGGTCAGCGAGCTTTGCAGGAACTTGGCCAGGTGCGCGGTGCTGATCCCCAGGGCCCGGGCACGGTCCTGGTCGATACTCAGGTAGATCACCTTGCTCGGCTCTTCCCAGTCCAGGTGCACGTTCACCACATGCGGGTTCTCGCGCACCCGGGCCGCCACCTTGCGCGCCAGTGCACGCACTTCCTCGATGTGCTCGCCGGTGACCCGGAACTGCACCGGGTAGCCCACGGGCGGGCCGTTTTCCAGGCGCGTGACCCGCGAACGCAGGTCCGGGAACTGCTCGTTCAGGGTCTCGATCAGCCAGCTGCGCAGCGCCTCGCGCTCCTCGATGGTCTTGGCCAGCACCACGAACTGGGCGAAGCTGGTTGCCGGCAACTGCTGGTCCAGGGGCAGGTAGAAGCGCGGCGAGCCGGTGCCCACGTAGGCCACATAGTTGTCGATGCCGGCGCGCTCCTTGAGCAGGGCCTCCAGGCGCGTGACCTGCTCGGCGGTGTTGCTCAGCGAGGCGCCCTCGGCCAGCTTCAGGTCGACCATCAGCTCCAGCCGTCCGGAGGCCGGGAAGAACTGCTGGGGCACGAAGCGAAACGACAGCACGCTGAGCACGAACAGGCCCAGGGTCGCCACGATCACCGTCTTGCGGTGCGCCACGCACCAGCCCACCAGCCGCCGTACACGCTGGTAGAACGGCGTGCCATAGGGGTCGGTGGCGCCATCGGTGGTGCCGTGCTTGGCCGCGTGCAGCTTGGCCAGGTCTGGCAGCAGCCGCTCGCCCAGGTACGGCACGAACACCACGGCGGCGATCCACGAGGCAATCAGGGCAATGGTCACCACCTGGAAGATCGAGCGGGTGTACTCGCCCGTGCCCGACTGCGCCGTGGCAATCGGCAGAAAGCCCGCCGCGGTGATCAGGGTGCCGGTGAGCATCGGGAAGGCGGTGCTGGTCCAGGCGTAGCTGGCGGCCTTGAAGCGATCGAAGCCCTGCTCCATCTTGATCGCCATCATCTCCACCGCAATGATCGCGTCATCCACCAACAGCCCCAGCGCCAGCACCAGCGCCCCCAGGGAAATCTTGTGCAGGCCGATCCCGAGGTAATACATCGCGGCAAACGTCATCGCCAGCACCAGCGGAATCGCCAGCGCCACCACCAGGCCGGTGCGCATGCCCAGCGAGAAGAAGCTCACCAGCAGCACGATGGCCAGTGCTTCCACCAGCACCTGCACGAACTCGCCTACGCCGGTTTTCACGGCGGCCGGCTGGTCGGACACCTTGCGCAGCTGCATGCCGGCCGGCAGATTGGCCGAGATACGGGCAAACTCGACCTCAAGGGCCTTGCCCAGCACCAGGATGTCACCACCGGCCTTCATCGATACCGCCAGGCCGATGGCGTCTTCGCCCATGAAGCGCATGCGTGGCGCGGGCGGATCGTTGAAACCGCGGCGCACATCGGCCACATCGCTGATACGGAAGGTGCGCTCGCCCACCCGAATGGGGAACTGCTCGATCTGCTCCACCGTCTCGAAACGCCCGCTCACGCGCAGTTGCAGGCGCTCGCTGGGAGTTTCGAAAAAGCCTGCGGTGGTCACCGCATTCTGTTCCTCCAGCGCCTGCTGCACCGCTTCAAGCGGCAGGCCCAGGGTCGCCAGCTTGAGGTTCGACAGCTCGATCCAGATCTTCTCGTCCTGCAGGCCGAGCAGCTCGACCTTGCCCACATCCTTTACCCGTTGCAGCTGGATCTGCACGCGGTCGGCGTAGTCCTTGAGCACCGCGTAGTCGAAGCCTTCACCGGTCAGTGCATAGATATTGCCGAAGGTGGTGCCGAACTCGTCGTTGAAGAACGGCCCCTGGATACCCGGCGGCAAGGTGTGGCGAATGTCCGCGACCTTCTTGCGGATCTGGTACCACAGCTCGGGAACATCCTTGGAATGCATCGAGTCGCGGGCCATGAAAGTGACCTGGGACTCACCAGGGCGCGAGAACGAGACGATCTTCTCGTACTCGCCCGTCTCCATCAGCTTCTTCTCGATGCGTTCGGTGACCTGGCGCGAGACTTCCTCGGCGCTCGCCCCCGGCCAGTTGGTCTTGATCACCATGGCCTTGAAGGTGAACGGCGGGTCTTCGCTCTGGCCCAGCTTGGTATACGAAAGCGTGCCGACCAGGGCCAGCAGCACCATCAGGAACAGCACGATCTGGCGATTGCGCAGCGCCCAGGCGGAAAGGTTGAAACCCATCGGGACTTACTCCTTGGCCGCCAGATTCACCACGCGATTGGACCGGTCCACCGGTCGTATCTGCTGCCCCTCGTGCAGCACATGACCGCCAGCCGCCACCACCCAATCGGTGGGCTTGAGGCCTTCGAGCACCGGCACGCTGGCCTGGCCGTAGGCGCCAACCCGCACCACGGTGCGCTTGAGCGTATTGTCAGGCTCCACCCGCCACACGTAGGTCTGGCCGTTCTCGGCGCTCAGGGCCGACAGCGGCACCGCCAGCGGCACCTGCTCGGCGTGCTGGATGAACACCCGTGCGCTCTGCCCCAGTTCTGCGGGCACCTTGCCGGCCGCGAACGCGATGCGCGCAGCGAAGGTACGTGACCGCGGGTCGGCGGCCGGCGACAGCTCGCGGATGCGACCCTCGAAGCGCGTATCCGGTTGCGACCACAGCTCCACCGACACCGGCTGGCCGACCTTGAAGCGCCCGAAGTTCTGCTCCGGCAGGCTGATCAGCACCTCGCGCTCGCCATCGGCGGCCAGGGTGAACACGGTCTGCCCGGCAGCCACCACCTGGCCCACCTCGACCTGACGCTTGGCCACCACCCCGTCCTGTGGCGCGCGCAGCACCGAATAGCCGGCCTGGTTGCCGGCCACATCGAATTCGGCGCGCACCTGGTTGGCTCGCGCCAGGCCTGCGCGGTACAGGTTTTCGGCGTTGTCGAACTGCGAGCGGCTGACCATCTGGCGTTCCAGCAGGGTCTGGTAGCGGTCGCGCTCGGCCTTGACCAGGCTCAGGTTGGCCTGGGCCGCTGCCATCTGCGCGCGGCTGGCCTCCAGCTGCAGGCGCACGTCCTGCGGGTCGAGCTCGGCCAATGGCTGGTCGGCCTTGACCCGCTGGCCCTCCTCCACCAGGCGCTTGCTGACCTTGCCGGGAATACGAAACGCCAACTCCGGCTCGAGCCGGGCGCGCACTTCGCCGGGGTAGCTGTCGACCGCCGCCGTGGACAGCTGCG
This sequence comes from Pseudomonas sp. PS01300, assembly GCF_029960155.1. Taxonomy (NCBI): domain Bacteria; kingdom Pseudomonadati; phylum Pseudomonadota; class Gammaproteobacteria; order Pseudomonadales; family Pseudomonadaceae; genus Pseudomonas; species Pseudomonas sp. PS01300. The sequence continues at coordinate 233,203 of NZ_JASCPN010000001.1, forward strand.
GCTGCACCACCATGGCCGGGCGCAGGGTGCTTGGCGGGGGACTCTCCTGCCCGCAGCCGCTCAGCAGCAAGGCAAGGGTAAGCGGGAATGCAAGGGGCAAGGCATGGCGCAACATGATCGAGAACCTTCCGTGAGTAGCGCATCTAATATTTATACCGGCGGGTATAGTAAATCAGCGCAACGGCGCCGGGAAGCGATTGTCGGACAGAAATTTCAGGGTCGTCGCACGCATCGAACTGACACCTGGACCTGCCGCTCGGGCCCTCCGTGGAGCCGAAAAAGCCACCTCCACCCGCCATCACTGGCGCTGATAGGCGTTCAAAGCGCAGATTGCAGCCCCCCGGTGGCGACCACGGTGTACCCTGTACCCCTTAACGAACCTGTACGTGTCATTCATGCCAAACGAAACCAGCGCCCCCAACGGCCCCGGCCGGCCCAAGGACCTCGCCAAGCGCCAGGCCATCCTCGAGGCGGCCAAAGCCCTGTTTCTCACCCACGGTTACGCCAACACCAGCATGGATGCGGTCGCGAATGCGGCAGGGGTTTCGAAACTGACGGTCTACAGCCACTTCAACGACAAGGAGACACTGTTCTCCTCGGCGATCGTGGCCACCTGCACGGCCCAGTTGCCCGAACTGTTCTTCGAACTGACCGAAGGCACGTCGGTGGAGCAGGTCCTGCTGAACATCGGGCGCGGCTTCCAGGCGCTGATCAACAGCGATCAATCGGTCAAGCTCAGCCGCCTGATCATGGCCCTGGGCACCCAGGACCCCAAGCTCAGCCAGATCTTCTTCGAAGCCGGCCCGTTGCGCGTGCTGCGCGAGATGGAAGCACTGCTGCAGCGCGTCGACCAGCATGGCCTGCTGCGTATCGAGCAGCCGGCCAGGGCGGCCGAGCACTTCTTCTGCCTGCTCAAGGGGGCGCCGAACTATCGCCTGCTGCTCGGCTACTCCCCGGCGCTGGACGCCGAGGCTGCCGAGGCACATGTGCAGGACGTGGTGGCGGTGTTTTTGCGGGCCTACCGCCCCTAGTCAGGGCTTGAGGGCTTTCTTGGGGTAGATGTCGTAGCGGCTCGACTTGCCTTCCAGGCTATGGCTGGGCTTGGGCCCGTCGATGATCGGCGCCTTGCGCGGGCGCTTGACCACCACCCGGTGGCTGGCCAGGGCCAGGGCGGCCTCCAGCAGTGCCGGGGCATCCAGGTCATCGCCCACCAGCGGGCGGAACACGCGCATCTCCTTTTTCACCAGGGCGCTCTTGTCGCGGTGCGGGAACATCGGATCGAGGTAGATCACCTGCGGCGGTTCGCCCTGCCAGTCGCGCATGCGCTCGATGGAGTTGCCTGCCAGCAGCTGCATGCGGGCCACGATGGGGCCCACCTCGGCATCCGCTGCCGCACGCGCCAGGCCATCCTCGAGCAGCGCCGCCACCAGCGGCTGGCGCTCGATCAGCTGCATCTGGCAGCCCAGGCTGGCCAGCACGAAGGCGTCCTTGCCCAGCCCTGCCGTGGCATCCAGCACCCGTGGGCGCACGCCCTGGGCGATGCCGACCGCCTTGGCGATCATCTGCCCGCTGCCCCCGCCGAACACCCGACGATGGGCCGCCGCGCCCTCGACGAAATCCACCCGCACCGGGCCCGGTGCCTGCGGGCCCAACTGCTGGATCTGCAGGCCGGTCTCACCCACCTGCACGGCAAAGGCCGCCGACGCATCCTGCAGCGGCAAGCCCAGGCGCACCGCCCAGTGCTCGGCCTGTGCCTGATACTCGGCAGCCAACGCCTCGACCCGGATACCGCCGTCCGCCAGTTGCTCCACCGCTCACCTTCCCCACACAAAAAAATTAAATGATTGCCGGCCTGTGCCGATAACCGCAGTAATCGCTATTTTGCCAGACCCGGACAGCCTTCGACTGCCATGTCAGACATTCTTCAGCTCCCTTCCGGTTATTTGTCGCCCGTCGGCGACTTTGCCCGGCACAACACCCAGACCCTCGGCGGCGTCAGCCACCTGTGGCAGGACTTCTTTGCCCAGGCGTTGGCAGAGCAGCAGGGTGAAGGTGCGCAGGAAGGTCAGCTGGCGGTCCCCGAGGTCGACACCGTCACCGGCGAACCGATTGCCGGCAGCCAGACCCTGGCGCAGATCCACAGCCAGCGCCTGTGCGACGTGCACGACACCATCGTCGCCCCGCCCGAGCCGCTGTTCCTGCCGATTGCCGAATTCGAACTGGACCTGCTGGACAAGCCTGCGCCGCCATTCAGCGCGCTGGAACTGGTGGAGCAGCAGCGCCAGCTGGACATCAGCAACAACTGGGTGCGCCCGGTGGTGATGAGCCAGGGTCATCCGCTGCCGCAGCCAGGCCCGGCGCCGCAGCCCTACCCGCTGCACCTGCCGATCGCGGAGCTGGAAGCCAGCCTGCTCGACCCGGCGCCGGAGCCGTTCGACCAGGCCACGCTGCTCAAGCAGCAGTCGGACCTGGAGTTCGACTTCAGCTGGGCCCGTCCGGTGGTACTGAACAACGTGCGCATCGCCGCCTAACGGCAGATCTGCCAGAAGCCCATATCCAGGTGGAAGTGGTTGCGGTGGGCAGCGTTGTAGTCAGGCCCCAGCACCGTGTTGAAACTGTCGCAGCCGCCAGCCTGCACCTCGCGTAGAAACTTCGCCTTCACCCCCTCACCCGGCCAGTCGCGCAGCACCTCGATGCGCTGCCCATCGGCCAGCCTGAACCCGGCGATGTCGAGCGCATTGGCGCTGGCATGCTGGCTGCGCCGCCCTTCCTTGCGCCCGTACACATTGCGACAGGCAAAACTGCCCAGGTGATCGACCTGCACCACCGCCTGGCCGAATGCACGCTGCGCGGCCGGTTGCAGGCCGTGGCGCTCGAACAGCGCGAAGGCTACCGCGACTGGGCAACTGGCCAGAAAACTGCTGCTCAGGCGCACGCCCGAGCCCTGCACCCGCACCACGTTGTGCAGCGGGCAGGCCACATCTGGCGCGCTGTCGGCCTGCTTGCTGTAGCGCAGCGTCGAGGTGGCCAGGGCCTGTTCGCAAAGCCTGGGGTCATCCTGCAGGCGGCTCAGCTTGTAGGGGGTCAGCAGGTTCGGGGGCGCCTTGACGTCCAGCACCGCCCACGGGTTCCAGGCAGCCGGCAGGCGCCAGCCCTGTTGCCAGGCCACCAGCCCCGCCGCCATCGCTATCACCAGGAAAATGCCCACTCCCCGCATGGACGATCAGCGCCTGAACAACTGGTTGAGCTGGTCGAACGGCAGCGCCTGTTCGGCATAGTCGAAGCGGCCCTGCTGCTGGATCCGTTCGGCGGCGTGGAAGAACGCGCCGTAGGCCGCACGCGCCAGCGACGAGCCGACGCTGATGCGCTTGACCCCGAGCGCCTGCAGGTCGCTTACGCTCAGGTCCACCCCGCTCAGCCCCATCAGCACGTTGACCGGCCTGGGCGCCACGGCCTGCACCACCTGGCGAATCTCCTCGGCGCTGCGCAAGCCCGGCGCGTACAGCACATCGGCACCGGCCTCGGCAAAGGCCTGCAGGCGCTTGATGGTGTCGTCCAGGTCCAGGCGCCCGTGCAGCAGGTTTTCGGCGCGGGCACACAGGGTGAACGGGAACTCCAGGCTGCGCGCCGCCGCAACGGCTGCCTCGACGCGCTCCACTGCCTGATGAAAGCCATAGATCGGCTCTTGCGGGTTGCCGCTGGCATCCTCGATGGAGCCGCCTACAAGGCCCACAGCGGCGGCCTGCAGGATGGCCTCGGCGCAGCCCTTGGGTGTATCGCTGAAGCCGTTCTCGAGGTCTGCAGCCACCGGCAGGGCGGTGGCATCGACGATGCTGCGCGCGTTGCCCAGGGTTTCCTCCAGGCTCATGGCGCCTTCGGCATCGGGGCGCCCCAGCGAGAACGCCAGGCCGGCGCTGGTGGTGGCCAGCGCCTCGAAGCCGAGGCTGGCCAGCAGCTTGGCCGAGCCTGCATCCCAGGGGTTGGGGATGACAAAGGCGCCATCACGTTCATGCAGCGCCTTGAAGGCTTCGGCACGCAGGGTTTGCACATCCATGATCACGACTCCAGAGCAGGCGGTACGGGGCGGTCAGAGCAGGCCAAGCTGCTCGGCTGCGGGCGCCCTGTGCAGTTCAGGCAAGGCCGGCAAGCCGGGCAGGCGCTCCATCAGGCCCTGATGAAAACGCTGCGCCAGCGCGGCTGCCAGGCGGTTGTCGGCAGTATGCAGGAAAACGTACGGGGTGCGCCCCTCCTCGATCCAGGCCGCGACCTTGTCCAGCCACGGCAGCAGAAACGGCTCGTTGGCCGCCAGTTCCGGGTGGCCGATGAAGCGCACCTGCGGGCTCTGGCTGAAGGCGGCAGGGCGTGGCGGCACCCGCGGTTTCTTGGACTGGGCATGCAGCACGCCCGGATCGCGCGAGGTGCAACTGAACAGGGCACGCGGGTCCAGGCAGATGCGTTCGACGCCGCGATCGAGCAACAGCCGATTGAGCAGACGTTCCTCCTCACCCTTGGCGAAGAAGGCCTTGTTGCGCACCTCCACCGCCAGCGGCACGTCCACCTCGTCGATGAACGCCACCAGCTCGCCCAGGCGTGCCGGACCGAAGCTGGCAGGCAGCTGCAACCAGTAGGGCGCCACACGGGCGCCTAGCGGCTTGAGCAGGTTGATGAAGGTTTGCGCGGCCACGCATTGCTGACGCAGGTCGTCTGCATGACTGATGTCGCCGGGGAACTTGGCGGTGAAGCGAAAGTGCGCGGGCATGATCTGCGCCCAGCGTTCGAGGGTGGCTGGCGCGGGGCGCGCATAAAAGGTGGTGTTGCCCTCCACCGCATTGAACACCTGGCAGTAGAGGCCGAGAAAGTCGCTGGGTCTGGCCTCGGCGGGGTACAGGTACTCGCGCCAGGCGTTTTCACTCCAGGACGGGCAACCGAGAAAGTAAGGTAAAGGCGTCATGCCTCAAATGTACAGGTCCAACCCCAGCACTTCCATCTCCCAGTCCACGAAGCCGGCAGTGGTCAGGTAGCTGGCCAGGGCCTGGGCGGTGCGCTTGTTGCGCGCCCGCGGGAAGATCATGTCCTGCTGGCGCACCGGCAGGCCGCTGCGGCTGGCGCCGCCTGCAGCACCTGATGGCGACGGCTGCGCCTCGAACTCGCCCGGCAGGTCTTCGTCCACGTCCTCTTCGCGCACCGGCGGCTTGCGCAGCGGGCGCTTGATCGGATAGGACTGGGAAGAGAAGCCGTCGACACGCATGAACGATTACTCAGGAGCAATGATGGCAATTTAGCGGCACCTGAGAGACTTCGCAAATGCCCGACTGATAACTGGACCACATATCGAGCAAAAGGTTTATGCGCAACGGCGATAGACGACCAGCGGTTTACCGCGCCTTGGGCGTGGCCACCTTGTCGCGCAGGTACACCGGTTGGGCGAGATCGGGCGCAATACCTTCGCCCCGGTCCCAGGCGAACCGCGCCAGGGTCAGCAGGTCGAGGGCGTGGGGCAGCATGCCGGCGTCCTGGCCACTGACGGCCACCGGCAGGCGCTCGGCGTAGCCCCAGCCGGTACCGGCACCGAACCAGTCGCCGGCCGCGCCCGGCGGCAGGCTGACCTGTTCGGGCGCCAGCACCGCCTCGCTGCCCAGCAGGCGCATTTCGCCGGCCTGCTGCTGGTAGCAGCCCCAGTACACCTCGTCCATGCGCGCATCGATCGCCGCCGCCACCTGCTCGGCGCCGTGCTCGCGCAACGCGCGCTGGGCCAGTAGCGCCAGGTTGGACACCGGCAGCACCGGACGCTCGAGGGCGAACGCCAGGCCCTGCACCACGCCGATGGCGATCCTCACCCCGGTAAAGGCGCCGGGGCCGCGGCCGAAGGCAATCGCATCGACGGCCGACAGGGCGATGCCCGCTTCGGCCAGCATCGTCTGGATCATCGGCAGCAGCTTCTGCGCGTGCAGGCGCGGGATCACCTCATAGTGGCTGAGCACCTTGCCGTCATGCAGCAGGGCAACGGAGCAGGCTTCAGTGGCGGTATCCAGGGCCAGCAAGGTGGTCATCGAGGGTTCCAGGGGGCAAGAAAAAAGAACGGCATTATAAACAACAACGGCCCGCAAGCGGGCCGTTGTGTGCACATCCGAGCGGTGATCAGCTCAGAGCGGCCAGCACCTTGGCGGTGATGGCATCGACCGAGCCCACGCCTTCGATGTGGCTGTACTTGGGCTTGCCACCGTTGGCAGCCGACAGCTTCTGGTAGAAGTCCACCAGCGGCTTGGTCTGCTCGTGGTAGACCGACAGGCGATGACGCACGGTTTCTTCGGTGTCGTCCTTGCGCTGGATCAGCGGCTCGCCGGTCTCGTCGTCCTTGCCTTCAACCTTCGGCGGGTTGTAGACCACGTGGTACACGCGACCCGAACCTTCGTGCACGCGGCGGCCGGCGATACGCTGGACGATCTCTTCGTCGGCAACGGCGATCTCGACCACGGCATCCAGCTCGACGCCGGCGCTCACCAGGGCTTCAGCCTGGGGAATGGTGCGCGGGAAACCGTCGAACAGGAAACCCTTGGCGCAGTCGGCCTGAGCGATGCGGTCCTTGACCAGGTTGATGATCAGCTCGTCGGACACCAGCTTGCCGGCGTCCATGATCGCCTTGGCTTCCAGACCCAGCGGGGTGCCGGCCTTGACCGCGGCACGCAGCATGTCGCCGGTGGAAATCTGGGGAATACCGAACTTCTCGGTGATGAACTTTGCCTGAGTACCTTTACCGGCCCCGGGAGCTCCCAGCAGAATTACGCGCATCTTGTGCTCCTCAATTTTTTATAAGCAAATCAATGGATTCGCCACTCAGGGCCAATCCCAAGAATCGGGTGATGACCGCAAATCGGTCAAAAGGCTGCTCAAGATACACAGCGCACCCGGACCACACAAGCGGTCGAAAGTCGGAAAAAAATACTGCGTGAGGCCCGTTCGTGCCCGGGTTGCGCCCGGCGCAACCGGGGGCGAAACCGCTTCGCCCGGGTGCTCGGGGCGCGCGCCAGGCACTGGCGCGCCACCCCTGCCCCGCCCTCAACCGGTGTTGCGCAGACCTGCCGCAATACCCGCCACAGTCACCAGCAGCGCCTGTTCCAAGGGGCTGTCCAGAGCGGCTTCGCGTGCGCGCGAGCGTGCCAGCAGCTCGGCCTGCAATAGATGCAGCGGGTCCAGATAGGTGTTGCGCAGGCGGATGAATTCCAGGGTGTCTGGGCTGTGCGCCAGTAGCACCGGCTGCCCCGTGAGGCCCAGCACCACCTGGCACGCCTGCGACAATAGGTCGCGCAGATGGGCACCCAAAGGTCGCAGTTGCGGTTGCACCAGACGTTCGTCGTAGAAGCGCGCGATGTCGGCGTCGGCCTTGGCCAGCACCATCTCGAGCATGTCGATGCGGGTGCGGAAGAACGGCCACCGTTCGCGCATCTCGGCCAGCAGTTCGCCCTGGCCACGGGCCAGCGCATTGTTCAGCGCCGCCTCCCAGCCCAGCCAGGCGGGCAGCATCAGGCGCGTCTGGGTCCAGCCGAAGATCCACGGGATCGCCCGCAGGCTCTCGATGCCGCCCGCGCGCCGCTTGGCCGGGCGACTGCCCAGTGGCAGGCGGCCGAGTTCCTGTTCCGGGGTGGACTGACGGAAGTACTCGACGAACTCGGGGTTGTCGCGCACCACGCCACGGTAGGCCTTCACGCCATCGGCAGCCAGCTGGTCCATCAGTTCGCGCCAGGCCGGTTGCGGCGGCGGTGGCGGCAGCAGGGTCGCCTCCAGCACCGCAGCCAGGTACAGGTTGAGGTTCTGCTCGGCGATGTCCGGCAGGCCGAACTTGAAGCGGATCATCTCGCCCTGCTCGGTGGTACGGAAGCGCCCCGCCACCGAGCCCGGCGGCTGCGACAGGATCGCCGCATGCGCCGGGCCGCCACCACGCCCCACGGTGCCGCCGCGACCGTGGAACAGCAGCAGTTCGACCTGTTCTTCACGGCAGATGCGCACCAGGGTTTCCTGGGCACGATACTGCGCCCAGGCCGCCGCGGTGGTGCCGGCATCCTTGGCCGAATCGGAATAGCCGATCATCACCTCCTGCGGCCCGTGCAGGCTGGCGCGATAGCCCGGCAGGCCGAGCAGGCGTTCCATCACCGGGCCGGCGTTGTCCAGGTCGGCCAGGGTTTCGAACAGCGGCACCACGCGCATCGGCCGGCGCACGCCGGCTTCCTTGAGCAGCAGTTGCACGGCCAGCACGTCGGAAGCGGCGCCGGCCATCGAGATCACGTAGGAGCCCAGCGAAGCGGCAGGTGCGGCGGCCACCTCGCGGCAGGTGGCGAGCACCTCGGCGGTATCGGCCTGGGGCTTGAAGTCGCCAGGCAGCAGCGGCCGGCGGTTGCTCAGCTCCTGCTGCAGGAAACGGATACGCGCGTCTTCATCCCAGTCGGCGTAGCGCCCCAGGCCCAGGTACTCGGTGATCTCGCTGAGTGCGTCGGCGTGCCGGGCGGCGTCCTGGCGCACGTCCAGGCGCACCAGAAACAGCCCGAAGGTAACGGCCCTGCGCAGGCAGTCGAGCAGCGGGCCATCGGCGATCACGCCCATGCCGCACGCGTGCAGCGATTCGAAGCACAGCAGCAGCGGCTCGAACAGGTCGCGGTTGTCGTGCAGCACCTCGGCGGGGGCCGGCTGCGGGCTGGCCAGCGAGCTCTGGGCCCAGGCCCGCGTCACCCGCAGGCGATCACGCAGTTGCTTGAGCAGGGTGCGGTAAGGCTCGGCCGAATCACCGACCTTGGCACGCAACGCCTCGCTGGCCTGCTGCATCGAAAGTTCGGCGGCCAACGAATCGATGTCGCGCAAAAACAGGTCGGCGGCCATCCAGCGCGCCAGCAGCAATACTTCGCGGGTGACCTTGGCGGTGACATTGGGGTTGCCGTCACGGTCGCCGCCCATCCACGAGGCGAAGCGGATCGGCGCAGCCTCCAGCGGCAGGCGCAGGCCGGTGGCCTCGTGCAGCGCCTTGTCGGCCTTGCGCAGGTGATGCGGGATGGCGTGCCAGAGCGAGTGCTCGATCACCGCGAAGCCCCATTTGGCTTCGTCCACCGGGGTCGGCCGGGTACGGCGGATCTCTTCGGTGTGCCAGGCCTCGGCGATCAGCCGTTGCAGACGCTGGCGCACCTGGTCGCGTTCGGCGGGGGTCAGGTCGCGGTGGTCCTGGGCGGCCAGTTGCGCGGCGATGGCGTCGTACTTCTGGATCAGCGTACGGCGCGCGACTTCGGTCGGGTGGGCGGTCAGCACCAGCTCGATGCTGAGCTTGCCCAGCTGGCGAGCCAGGGCGTCGTCGCTGTGCCCGGCGGCCTTGAGCCGGGCCAGCAGCTCGGGCAGCACGCGCGACTCGAACGGCGCGGGCTGGTCGGCATCACGACGGCGAATCAGCTGGTACTGCTCGGCGATGTTGGCCAGGTTGAGGAACTGGTTGAAGGCCCGCGCCACCGGCAGCAGTTCGTCTTCGGCAAGGTCGTTCAGGGTCGAACTCAGCTGCTCGGCACTGCCGCTGCGGTCGGCCTTGGCGCTGCGACGTATGTCTTCGATCTTTTGCAGAAAGGCTTCGCCGTACTGCTCGCGCACGGTGTCGCCCAACAACTCGCCCAACAGGTGAACATCTTCTCGCAAGCGCACATCGATATCGGTCATCAGCCTTGCCTCCGCATCCTGGGAAAACAGCTCTGGGTCCAGAGTGCCCCGTCGAGGTTGGGCTTTCAAGCCGGGTGGGCGATGCAACCAAACTATGTGCGGTGGCGATGCTCTAACGAACACATCCACCTGTGGGAGGCCACCATGAAGATCCGTGATTTAGCCGAGCATTGGGAACACAGCGCCAAGGGCCCGTTGAGCGCCACCGGCCACGTCCTGCACCTGGACGTCGAAGCGGCGGCGCGCCTGGCGGCGCTGAGCGAAATGTACCCCAAGCGCCGGCCCGAAGAGTTGCTGGGCGAGTTGCTCGGCGCGGCGCTGGAGGAGCTTGAGGCGAGCTTTCCGTATGTGAAGGGCCAGCAGGTGATCGCCACCGACGAGGAAGACAATCCGCTCTACGAAGACGTCGGCCCCACCCCTCGGTTTCTGGCGTTGTCACGCCGTTACCTGCGCGACATGAGTGAGCGCAAGGACGGGCCGGCGCACTAGTGATCCGCTGGCCGACTGCGGGCTGCGCTGTGGAGCGCCACAGCCCGCAGGCCTCTGCGATGGGCCGTGCAGCCGCCTCGAGAACCCCGCATTCAAGGCCCTTTGATGGCCCGAACCACAAACTCCGTCTATACCCATACAGGCACGCGTACTACGCACGCGCTGCAAAGTTCCCCCGAAAACCTACTGACCGATCAGTCAGATAAAAACACGATAAGGCGAGACTTTTTTCTGAACTATTCAAAAAACGCTTCGGTCACAGCCAATAGCCATTACGGCAAAACCCCTAAGCTACGGGCATATCGTGTTCCCCAGGCTGACGGGCCATGCCGATGGATTGTTACGGAATTCGTTGTTCATCAGGAGTGATCCAATGGAGTTGACCACCATGAAGACCCGCACCGAAAAAACCTCCTTCACCCAACTGCGCGGGCTCAAGCTGGCTGCGCTGGCATTGGGCAGCAGCCTGGTTCTGGCCGGCTGCGCAGGCAATCCGCCAACCGAGCAGTACGCCGTAACGCAGTCAGCGGTGAACTCCGCCGTCAGCGCGGGCGGTACCGAGTTCGCGGCGGTGGAAATGAAGGCGGCTCAGGACAAGCTCAAACAAGCTGAAATCGCCATGCATGACAAGAAGTACGACGAGGCCAAGCGCCTGGCCGAACAGGCCGAATGGGACGCTCGCGTCGCCGAGCGCAAAGCCCAGGCGGCCAAGGCCGAAAAAGCGGTGCAGGACGCCAACCAGGGCGTGCAGGACCTGCGTGAGGAAGGCATGCGCAGCGTGCAGTAAGCCGCTCGCCTCACCGACCCATGCATTCGTAATCGATAAAGGATGACCCACTATGCGTAAACACGTGATGATCCCCGCCCTTCTGGCCTTGAGCGTTGGTCTGGCTGCCTGCTCCACGCCGCCTAACCCGAACCTGGAATCCGCCCGCACCAACTTCTCCGCCCTGCAGAGCAACCCGCAGGCGAGCAAGGTTGCGGCGCTGGAAACCAAGGACGCGCAAGACTGGCTGAACAAGGCCGACCAGGCCTACATGAACAAGGAAGACGAGAAGAAAGTCGACCAGCTCGCCTACCTGACCAACCAGCGCGTGGAAGTGGCCAAGCAGACCATCGCCCTGCGTGATGCCGAGAACAACCTGAAAAGCGCTGCCGCCAAACGCGCCCAGGCCCGCCTGGATGCCCGTGATGCGCAAATCAAGCAGTTGCAGAACAGCCTCAACGCCAAGCAGACCGAACGCGGCACCCTGGTGACCTTCGGCGACGTGCTGTTCGACTTCGACAAGGCCAACCTGAAAAGCAGCGCCCTGCCGAATATCACCACCCTGGCGCAGTTCCTCCAGGAAAACCCTGACCGCAAGGTGATCGTCGAGGGCTACACCGACAGCAAGGGCTCTGCCAGCTACAACCAGTCGCTGTCCGAGCGTCGCGCCAACGCGGTTCGCACCGCACTGGTACGTGCCGGCGTAGACCCATCGCGCATTGTCGCCCAGGGCTACGGCAAGGAGTTCCCGGTGGCTGACAACTCCAGCAACTCGGGCCGTGCGCAGAACCGTCGCGTGGAGGTCACCATCTCCAACGACAACCAGCCGGTAGCGCCACGCTCGGTAAGCAAAGCCTACTGACAGGCTGAGCAACCCGCAGAATCCCGCCTGTCACAGGGCGGGATTTTTTTTGCCTGCCCCTTGCGCAAATAACTACCACCGCCACCTGCCGGGCCTCTGGATCAATGCCACATTCCCCCTCCACAAGGACTGTGCACCATGCCCACTTCCAACACCGACGCGCGGGTGCGTCAATTCGATACCCTGTTCTCGCCGCTTGAAACCCTGGAGCAACCGGCCTGGCTGCAGCAGGCCAGCCCCGAGCAACGACGCCAGCTGCACCAGTACCAGGTACTGGGCCGGCTGGCCCGACGGCGGGCAACGCAGGCATTCGCGCAGGTTCAGAGCCTGTACACCTACAACCTTCTGGACCTGTCTGCGAAGGACTTCGCCACCGTCACCGCACAGGTGCTCCATCGCGTGCAGCAGCGCAGGAGCCTGGACGAGGTCTACCTGACCTACCTGCAGGCCATGCTCCAGCGCCGTACGCTGCTTGACGCCAAGCAGGATGCCTACCTGGCGACCCTGCGCGAGGAATACAGCATCGCGCACATCCGGGGCCACCTGGGCAGGCAAGGCAGGCAACTGCTCGAGTGGATCATCGGCGCCTATCCGGACGGTTCGGTGGAGTTCCCGCAACAGGGCCCGTACTTCGGCCCGGATGTAACGGTGTGCGCATCGCTCAGGCTGTTCGACGACCTGCTGGTGCCCGGCATCCTTCTGTTCGGCCCGCCGGTGGACGATGCCCCGTGCGTCGCGTACATGCCGGGCCACCCGCAGCACCCGCTGAAGCAGTACCCCTCGCGCACGCACTTCTTTTCCAACCTGCGTGGCGCGCTGGCGAGCACCGCCTTCCAGCAGTACTTTCTGCGCTTCATCCCCCTGCGTCACCAGCAGCGGGTGGTGAGCAGCTGGCAGGCCAGCGACGCGATGCTGGACCTGCCGATGGACACCAGCGCCCTGGACCAGGGGCTGCGCTGGTTCGTGCAGAAGCACATGATCGAGCGCCTGCTTGACGATGCGCGCCTGCTGATCCCGACCACACCGCAGCAGGCCGACAGCCTGAACACCCTGTGCACCCCGTTCGCCAGCGCTCTCGAAGCGCATCTGCTGATCGGCGCCGGCGCGGGCCTGTGCTGCACCGAGGAAGACGAAGGCCAGGCACCTTCGCAGTGGATCACACCGCTGCGTGTGATCAAGCCGGCACCCGCCGACTATCGGCGCTGGCTACCCGACCTGAGCAGTTACCGCCTTGACGCCGCCAGCTCCCCGACCGGGCAACCGGATGCCATGGGGCTCTACACCCAGGGCGTGCACAAGGCGATCATGATCAACCAGGCGTTCTACCGGGTGGAGCAGGCCCCCGAGGGCCACTGGCAGATACGCCACCCCACCGACAAGAATGCCTACTGCCCGCCTCTGTACCACAACGGTGCCGGAGCCTGGCACCATCGCCACGAGCAGCCCCAGCGCTGGGAACGCCTGTCGCTGCTGCGTCGCATGGGGCCGCTCGCGGCCGGCTTCGACGATGCGCGCCTGCTGGAGCTGGGTCGCGTCAGCGGGGCTGACAATTCAAGCCTGCGCCAGATGTACCTGCGCGACCGACCCGCGCCCGCGCTGCTGGTGCATGTGCTGCAGCGGGCACGCATTCAGGACCAGGTAACGCGCAGCATGGCCCTGATCGCCCAGGGGCTGGCGGTACCCGCAATCGATGATGTGCCCCAGCTGCAGGCCTTCTACCAGGCCGTGGCCGTCTATCTGGGCAAGGAACCGGCATCGAGGCGAACCCGTCGCAGCGGCGATTCGACCCCTACCCCCGGCGACACCGTCCCCCCCTGCACCACTGGCTGCAACCCGCCGCCGGCCGACCTGTACGATGCCTGGTCACCTCGGCTCAATCGGGCGATCGCCTTGCACCGCTTCGAACTGGCACAACTGGATACCGATCATGCTGTGCTGGAGCTCCAGCAACGCTATCCGAACCTGCCACTGAGTGTCGCGCAACGATTGCTGGACGAAAACCGCCAGCGCATCTATGCCCCGCTGCAGGCGACCCCGCCGCTGCCCCTGCCTCTGGACGTGGCCGAGCAGGCGCGTGCCCTCGACCATGACGCGCGCCTGAGCAATGCCCTGGAGGGCTTTACCCAGCCGGCCTCGATCAACCAGGACACCTTCATCCTGGCCGTGCGCCTGCTCGAACACCTGGACCACTGGCCGGCCGGTACCGCGCTGCTGCTGCGCAGCGGCGCACGGTTCGGCACCCCGCTTGCAGCGCTGGGCCAGACCGATGTCGATACCACCTCGGTGTACCTGGATGAAGACGAGGGCTGGCACGCGATCAGCGCGACCCAGGTGCTGCTGGCCCAGGACACCAGCGAGTTCGGGTTCTACCGCGCATTGCTGCATGCACTGGGCGAGTCGCGCAGCGCACGCCTGGGCTTCGGACTCAACGAGCCGCAGCGCCTGCACCAGCGCCTGATGGAAATGGCGCTGGCGCGCCCCACCCGCGCCCGCCTGCTGCTGGGCCTGCCGGTGCAAAGAAGCTGGTTGACCACCACCGCCAATGCCCCGGCCCAACGCAGCCCCAGTCGTGGCGAGCAGAACATGTTCAATCGCGAACCACTGCATACCCGCCTCGAACGCCTGATCAGCCACCATCGGCTGCCCATTGCGCGCCGCTACGTCAATGCCTACATCGCCCACCTGCTCAGCCAGAACCAGCCCATCGGCGCGCACGTGACGCAGCTGGAACAGGAGCGCCTGCAACTCGATGGCAGCCTGGACCGGTGGGTCGAGCAAAGTGCCGATGCCACTGCCCACGCCGAGCGCACAGAGGTGGCGCAGCAGCTGGTGCGGGCCTGGGAATGTCGCATTCTGCGCCGGCGGGACGAGGTTCGCATCGACAGCCAGCAGGCGTTGCCACCGTTGTCGGTGACGTTGCCGGCAGTGGTGGCGCTGAGGGTCCTGGATACACCGCGCATCGACGGCCTGGCAGCCTTCGTGCAGCACTTTCCGAACCTGCACAGGCTGGAACTGGTCAATCTGCCCCTGACCGAGCTGCCGCAAGGTCTGGAGAACCTGCACCGGCTCAGCCACCTGAACCTGTCGCGTACCCGGCTGACCCCGACCCGCCTGGCCGAACTGGGCACCTTGGGCGGCTTGCAGACCCTGATCCTGAACGACATCGACGTGCCCGACTTCAGCTGGACGGCCCAGCACATGACCCGTCTGCTGACCCGCGACTCGCTGCGCATTCTGACCCAGCAGGGCTCGAGCGCGCGCTTCGAACAGGGCGTTTTCGCCGCACTGCAGCAGGCAACGCACCTGCACACCCTGAACCTGGCACAGAACCTCATCAGCTTGAGCGAACAGGACATCATCGATCTGGGTGGCCTGCAGCGCCTGGTCAGCCTCGACCTGTCCGCCAACCCGCTTTCACGCATGCCGGACGTGACCCGCCTGCAGGCCCTGGAAGAGCTCGACCTGTCGTACCTGGCCTCGCCCGTCGACCAGTGGCCCACGGGCCTTGAGCGGCTGCCCCGGGTGCACAGCGCCGACCTGCGCGGCCTGGCCATTGCCAGCGTGCCCGAAGGGGCCGGCCTTGTCCGCGGCCTGCGCATGGCATACGAGTACCTGCCCGAATCACAGCGCCAGCGGTTCGAGGACGACATGATCGCCACGGGCAACACGCTGCAGGACTCCGATGCATCCAGCGCCGGGAGCTCCGACTCGCAGGGCTCCACCGACGTCGAACCGGCCTCGGTGCGCCACGCCACGGCACTGCGCGACGCACCGCGCCTGTTCGAAGGCATGTCCGCTGACGATCAGGCACGGGCCCGGCAATTGCTCGAAGACAACGGCTCGGCGGTGATCGAGTTCTTCGCCTTGCTGCTGCGCCAGGATCGTCTGCACGCCTTGCCGCCAAGGCACACGGCAATGCGCACGCGAATCCAGGCATTGATCCGGGGGGCTTTCGGCCAGGACCTGCGCAGAACCCTGTATGAGGTGGCGCTCGAGGCAGTGAGTTGCATCGACCGCGATGCGGTGGTGTTCTCGCAACTGGAAAACCTGCTGCACGCCGACCTGGCGCTGGCGAGCGTGGGCGATGCGGCAGCCGAGGGCGAACTGATCGACATGGCGATCAGCCATTGGCGCGCACTGCGCCTGCGCGAGCATGTCAGCGCCAACCTGCCGGGCTGGCGCCGCCTGGGGCACCAGATCGACTACAGCGAAATCGAACTGCATTTCAGGATCGCGTTGACCACGCGCCTGGGGCTGCGCGACCAACCGGCCACCCAGGCCTTCACCGGCTACACCCGCTGGGTTACCCCGGCAATGCTCGATGAAGCCTGCGAGGCCGTGTTGCGCTCCCAGATGAGCCAGTTGCCCGACTACCTCTATGGGCAGGCCTACTGGCAGCGCTACCTGGATTTTGCCGCGTCACCGCAACTGGAGCAGGTCAACCGCTGGCGGGATCGAATCAGCGAATACCTGGACGCCGTCAGCAACGAAGAACTGCCGCCGCCCTTGAGCGAGGATGAACAGGCGCGCCTGCGCGACATCCTGCACCTGAGTGGTCGGCTGGGCCTGCACGAAGCGCTGCCGGACATGCTGTCGCTCAACAGCAGCGAATACCGCGCGGCCTACCAGGCCTTGATGAAACGGGTCGAACAGGCCCGCATGGAACTGACCAGGACCATTCTGCGCGAGCCGCGCCCGGGCCCTTCGTCACGTAGCTGACGCGTGCCCGGTACGCCGCAGGTATTCACGCGGCGTACCGGGAACCGCTTACTGCTGGACCTGCTGGGGCGTCTCCTGCCCCATGCAGCGCACCGCCTGCTTGCGGTTGTCCACCAGCACGCCGGTCAGGCCCTTCTGTTCGGTGTCGAACAGCACCAGCACGCCATCGATGCACTGCGCCACCTGCGCCGCCGGCTTGAGCGAGATCTTGTAGTCCTCCCCCGGCACCGTCTTGAGCATGGTGTAGTCGGCCAGCAACAGTGCATCCTGGGGCTTGGCGAAATGCAGGTAGCCGTAGTACCAGAGCACGCCCACCGTACCGATGATGCTGCAGATACCGGTAATGATCAGCGGGATGGCGTTGCGTTCTTCACTCATTGCGACTTCTCGTCAGGGTAATTGGGGACTTCGGCCAAGCGCCGCAGCCCGTTGAAATGCTCGGGGTCATCCAGAAAGCGCAGCATCACCTGGCGCCAGGTCTTGTCGGCGAAGGTCTGCACATGCCCGCCACGGGTCAGTTGCAGAACCCGCGGTGGCGGCGCGGCGCGGTACAGCGCCAGGCCGTTGGCCAACGGCACGATCGGGTCGTCGATGCTGTGGAAGAACAGCTTGGGCGGTGTGCTCAGCTGGTCGATCGACCCGATGGCGCTGTCGCCATCGGGTACCAGCCACGACAACGGCACCTGGAACGGCCAGGTCAGCCAGGAAGTGCTCAGGGCAAACTGGCCCACCTTGCGGTAGCTGGCCGGCACCCCGTCGAACACCAGGGCCTTGAAGCGCTGGCGCTGCTCGGGATGCTGCGCCAGGTAGTGAATGCCCATCGCCCCGCCCAGGCTCTGCCCCAGCAGCACCAGCGGCTTGCCCTGCACTTCGGGAGCCTGCTGCAACCAGTCCAGAGCCGCGGCGATGTCCTGGTACACCGCCGGCAGGGTCGGTTCGCCCTGGGACACCCCGTACCCCCGGTAGTCCACCAGCAGCACCTGGTAGCCCTGCTCGGGCAGCCACCAGCTGGCGCCCAGATGCCAGGCCAGGTTGCCGCCATTGCCATGCAGGTGCAGTACCGTGCCCTTGACCGGCACCCCGGCCTTGGCCGGCAACCACCAGCCGTGCAGGCGCGTGCCGTCCTCGGTGGTCAGGCTCACGTCGCGGTAGGCCAGCCCGGCCTTCTCGGGCGTGAGCGGCAGGCCACGCTCGGGGTAGAACAACAGCGAACTGCAGCCGGCCAGGCTCAGCAGCGCGGCCAGCAGGCCGACCCGCCAGTGCTCAGAGAATGTTCGAATAATCGGCTTCAATCCGGTCCAGGCTCAGGTGGTTGAGGAAGTTGGAAAAACACATCCAGGCCGACAGCGCGTTCAGGTCGCGGAACTGCTCGGGCAGGTACTTGGGTGGCTCCACCAGGCCTTCATCGACCAGTTGGCGCAGGGTGCGCATGTCTTCCAGGGTGGTCTTGCCGCAGAACAGCAACGGAATCTGCTCCAGCTTGCCCTTGCGCACGGCCAACTGAATGTAGTTGTAAACCATGATGAAGCCCTTGAGGTAGGACAAGTCCTTGGTGAATGGCAGGCCATTGGGCACCGAGCCGCGGAACACGCGGCTGGCATTGCCATAGCTTTCGGCCATTTCAAACCCCTGGGCACGGAAGAACTCGTACACCTGCATGAAGTCCGCCCCCTCCTCGACCATGTGGATGGCGCGGGTGCGGTTGGTGAGCTTGCGCAGGCGGCTGGGGTAGGAGGCAAAGGCGATCACTTCCATCAGGATCGCCAGGCCTTCCTGGGTCACCGTCGACGAGGGCGGGCCCTTGGCCAGGAAGGTGCAGATCGGCTGGTTGAGGCCGTTGAGCGTGGTGCCCACGTGCACCAGCCCTTCATGCACCTCCAGCGCGCGCACGTCGCGGCTGTTGAACATCGCGTCGCTGCGGATCTTGATGTAGTCGGCGCCCGCCGCCGCGTCGGCGACGATACCGTCGGACTCGAACACGCGGATGGTTTCCTCGGCCTCGCCGAACACCTTGTTCAGGCGGCCCTGGAGCAGCTCCACGGCCTGCTTGGCGGTGAGGTCCTTGGGTTCGTCCTTGAGGTCGCCGCGCCCGTCTATGTTGTTCAGGTAGTCCGAGAGCATCAGGCCCAGGTCGGCCAGGGTCGGGTCGCCGGCATGGAAGGCGTCGGAGGCGGCGCCGTAAAGCTCCTGGGAAATCAGGCCGAAGTCTTCGGTGCCGCGCGCCTCGAGCATGCGCACCACCATGCGGTATTCCTTGCACATGCGCCGCATGATCTGCCCGACCGGGTTGAACTGGCCGAGCTGGCGGGTGATGTCGCGCTCGATGTTCTGGAACTCGAGCTTCACCGCGCTGGAGTCGAACGACAAGGGCCTGCCCTGATAGTAGGCGCGGTCCACGGCCGGCATTTCCCGGCCCTTGGCCTTGAGGAAACCCTGGCGAATGCTGTCGTCCCATTTCACCGCATCGAGTACGCGAATGGGGGTTTGCGCCAGGACAATGCGATCAGACAGGGTGCGTATCGTCTGCTGGTACTCGTCCACCCGAAACTCCTTGTGTTGGCCAGCCTACTTGCCGGCCCGCTGAAAACGTGCGACTTCGATGAACAGGTCGGAGTTGGCCGGGTCGTCCAGGTAGGCCAGCACCCGCGCCGCCGGGCTGTCGATGAGCACGCCCTGGCCGTTTTCCTCCGGTACCTCGATGGCGCGACCGCTCAGTTCCTTGTTCTTCAGGGCCTGGTTGATCTGCTCGACATCCAGGTTGTAGATCACCAGTTGCTTGTTGTCGATCACCTCGAACCCGCCGATCAGGAAGTTGCCCCCCAGGCGCTTGGGCACGGCGGCCGAGAGGTACCAGCGGTTGCCATGGCGGGCCACGGTGAAGGCGTAGGTTTCAGGCTTCTTGCCCTTGGCGGTGGCCACCGCCTTGTAGGCGTTGTCGCCCCTGCGGCTGATCTGCAACGTCAGCGGCTCGCCCCAGGCGTCCTTGCTGGTCCATTTGCCGAGCAGGGCCTTGGGCGCCGGCTGGTTGGTCGGGATCGGCTCGTTGAACGTCACCAGGCAACCACTCAACAGCACAAACGACAGGGCCAACAGCACACGCCAGGCTTTCATCCGATACTCCTTGAATTAGGTAGAGCCTCAGGCCGATGCCAGCACCAGATGCAGGTATCGGGTAAGGATAGCGAGCATCTGCGCTTCGGCCTGGGGTTGTGCAGCATCGAGCAGGCCCTGATATTCCATCTGCTCGATGATGGCCGTCAACACTATGGCATCTTGCTGTGGCTGGCGCGAACCCACCACCTGCAACAGCTGGCAGGTGCCGCGCAGCAGGATCTGCGCATGCAGGCGCACCAGTTCGGCCAGCCGCGGGCACAGCAGCGCTTCCTGGCGAAACGCCTGCTCGGCCATCAGAAAGTCGCGGCGGTTGTGCAACTGGCGCTGCACGTACTCGGCGCCCATCTTCGCCACTTCGTCGGCCAGCTGCGCGCGGGCGCCGGGGCTGCCGTCGCCCTTGGCGATCAGCTGGCGCAACAGCACCTCGGTGTTTTCCCACAGCTTGGCCATGTAGGCCGCGCTGCGTTCGACATACTGGGCGAAGGTGTCGGTGAGCAGGTCTTCGATGTCCTTGAAATAGTAGGTGGTGGCCGACAGCGGCACACCGGCCTCGGCGGCCACCGCACGGTGGCGCACGCCGCGCACGCCATCGCGCACGATGATGCGCATGGCCGCGTCGAGGATCTGCTGACGGCGCTGCTCGCTGCCCTGGCGGCTGGCCTTGCGCCCCTGGTACTGAACACTTTCGGCTACCGCTGTGGCCACGCCAGCAGCACCTTGTTGAGCCATTGCAGTCGTCACTGGGGTCTACCTCGTTGAATGCTGACTGATCGATCAGCTTGTCGCAGACATGAAAAAGCCGCCCCTAGAGGCGGCTTGTTCAAGACACTCAGGCCTGCGGGCGCATGTGCGGGAACAGGATCACGTCGCGGATCGACGGCGAGTTGGTCAGCAGCATCACCAGGCGGTCGATACCGATGCCCTCACCGGCAGTGGGCGGCATGCCGTACTCCAGGGCGCGCACGAAGTCGGCATCGTAGTGCATGGCCTCGTCGTCGCCGGCGTCCTTGTCGGCCACCTGGGCCATGAAGCGCTCGGCCTGGTCCTCGGCATCGTTGAGCTCGGAGTAGGCGTTGGCGATCTCGCGGCCGCCGATGAACAGTTCGAAGCGGTCGGTGACGTTCGGGTTCTGGTCATTGCGACGGGCCAGCGGCGACACTTCGAACGGGTACTGGGTGATGAAGTGCGGCTGCTCCAGCTTGTGCTCGACCAGCTCTTCGAAAATCATCACCTGCAGCTTGCCCAGGCCTTCGAAGCCCAGCACCTTGGCGCCGGCCTGCTTGGCGATGGCGCGGGCCTTGTCGATGTCGTTGAGGTCGTCGGCGGTCAGCTCGGGGTTGTACTTGAGGATCGAGTCGAACACCGACAGGCGCACGAACGGCTCGCCGAAGTGGAACACCTTGTCGCCGTACGGCACGTCGGTGCTGCCCAGCACCAGCTGCGCCAGCTCGCGGAACAGCTCTTCGGTGAGGTCCATGTTGTCTTCGTAGTCGGCGTAGGCCTGGTAGAACTCGAGCATGGTGAACTCGGGGTTGTGCCGGGTCGAGACGCCTTCGTTACGGAAGTTGCGGTTGATCTCGAAGACCTTCTCGAAACCACCGACCACCAGACGCTTGAGGTACAGCTCCGGCGCGATGCGCAGGAACATCGGCATGTCCAGCGCGTTGTGGTGGGTTTCGAACGGCTTGGCCGCAGCGCCACCGGGGATGGTCTGCAGCATCGGCGTTTCCACTTCCAGGAAGTCGCGCTGGATGAGGAAGTTGCGAATATGGTTGATGACCTGCGAGCGCACACGGAAGGTGTGGCGGGTTTCCTCGTTGACCATCAGGTCGACGTAGCGCTGGCGATAGCGCTGCTCGGTGTCGGTCAGGCCGTGGTGCTTGTCCGGCAGCGGGCGCAGCGACTTGGTCAGCAGGCGCACGTTGGTCATCTCGACGTACAGGTCGCCCTTGCCCGAACGAGCCAGGGTGCCTTCGGCGCTGATGATGTCGCCCAGGTCCCAGGTCTTGACCGCTGCCAGGGTTTCCTCGGGCAGGGTCTTGCGGTTGACGTAGACCTGGATGCGCCCGGTCATGTCCTGGATCACCATGAACGAGCCACGGTTGAGCATGATGCGACCGGCAACCTTGACCGGGATCGCTGCAGCTTCCAGCTCTTCCTTGGTCTTGTCGACATACTGTTTCTGCAGGTCGTTGCAGTAGCTGTCACGGCGGAAGTCGTTGGGGAAGGCGTTGCCCTTGGCGCGCTCTGCGGCAAGCTTTTCCTTGCGCAGGGCAATCAGGGTGTTTTCTTCCTGTTGCAGGTCTTGCGGGTCGAGTTTGAGGTCGCTCATGTGGTCACATTTTCCATCAGGGGTTCATTGCCCCCGCCCGCAGGCGAGGGTCTTGTAGCGGGTCGCGAAACTTACAGCCCCTGCTTGAGGCTGGCTTCCAGGTACTCGTCGATATCGCCGTCGAGCACCTTGTCGCAGTCGCTGCGTTCGACGTTGGTGCGCAGATCCTTGATCCGCGAGGCGTCGAGCACGTACGAACGGATCTGGTGACCCCAGCCGATGTCCGACTTGCTGTCTTCCAGGGCCTGCGACGCGGCGTTGCGCTTCTGCATCTCCAGCTCGTACAACTTGGCCCGCAGCATCTTCATGGCGGTGTCCTTGTTGGCGTGCTGGGAACGTTCGTTCTGGCAGCTGACCACGGTGTTGGTCGGCACGTGGGTGATACGCACCGCCGAGTCGGTGGTGTTCACGTGCTGGCCGCCGGCACCCGAGGAGCGGTAGGTGTCGATACGCAGGTCGGACGGGTTGATCTCGATTTCGACCTTGTCGTCGATCTCGGGGGACACGAACACCGCCGAGAACGAAGTATGGCGGCGTGCGCCGGAGTCGAACGGGCTCTTGCGCACCAGACGGTGCACACCGATCTCGGTGCGCAGCCAGCCAAAGGCGTACTCGCCCTTGATGTGCACGGTGGCGCCCTTGATGCCGGCCACGTCGCCTTCGGACAGTTCCATGATGGTGGCGTCGAAACCACGCTTGGACGCCCAGCGCAGGTACATGCGCAGCAGGATGTTGGCCCAGTCCTGGGCCTCGGTGCCGCCGGAACCGGCCTGGATGTCCAGGTAGGCGTTGTTCATGTCCATCTCGCCGCTGAACATGCGACGGAATTCGAGCTGGGCCAGGGAGTCTTCCAGGCCCTGGAGCACTTCGACGACGTCATTGACGGCGCCTTCGTCGTTCTCCTCGACAGCCATGTCGAGCAGCTCGCGGGCGTCGACCAGGCCGCCGGACAGTTCGTCCAGGGTGTCGACGATCTGCGCCAGCATGGCGCGTTCGCGGCCCAGTTCCTGGGCGTACTCGGGCTTGTTCCAGACGTTCGGGTCTTCGAGCTCGCGGTTGACTTCGATCAGGCGGTCATGCTTGTGATCGTAGTCAAAGATACCCCCGAATGGATTCGGAGCGCTCGGTCAGGTCCTTGATGGTGTTCAGGATCGGTTGGATTTCCATGGGCGGGCAGCTCTCGTGCGTATTCTGTGAAAAGCCGGAGAGTATAAACGAGTCTGCAGGTGCGCGGCAGCCCGTCGGGCGGCCTTTGGAGAAGCCGGCGCCTGATCGCGGATCAGCCGCCCCCACAAGGGCGGCACGATGCCCGTGGGAGCGGGCTTGACCCGCGATGGCGGTCTGTCAGGCCACCCCGACCTGGTTGCGCCCGCCATTCTTGGCCTGGTACAGGCCCTTGTCCGCCGCCGAGATCAACTGTCGGCAATGGCTGCCGACTGCCGGCGTGTGGGTGGCCAGGCCGATGCTGATGGTCAGCACGCTGCCCGCCTGCGGCATGTTGTGCGCGATGGCCAGGCCCACCACGGTCTGGCGCAGCTTCTCGGCCACCAGCCGCGCCCCGCCCGGCGAAGTGTTGGGCAGCACCAGGGCGAATTCCTCGCCACCGTAGCGTGCCGGCAGGTCGCTGGGGCGGCTGCACGAGGCACGAATCGCCTCGGCCACCTGGCGCAGCGCCTCGTCCCCGGCCAGGTGGCCGAACGAGTCGTTGAAGGCCTTGAAATAGTCGACGTCGATCATCAGCAACGACAGCTGCGACTGGTCACGCATGGCCCGGCGCCATTCCAGTTCCAGGTACTCGTCGAAATGCCGGCGGTTGGACAGCCCCGTCAGGCCGTCGGAGTTCATCAGCCGCTGCAGCACCAGGTTGGTGTCCAGCAACTGCTGCTGGCTGACCCGCAGCGCCCGGTAGGCTTCGTCACGCTGCAGCAGGGTGAGGTAGGAGCGCGAGTGGTACAGGATGCGCGCGACCAGCTCGATGTTGTCGGGCAGCTTGACCAGGTAGTCGTTGGCCCCGGCGGCGAACGCGGCGCTCTTGACCAGCGCGTCTTCCTTGGACGACAGCACGATGATCGGGATGTCCTGGGTGGCCGGGTTGCTGCGGTACTCGCGCACCAGGCTCAGGCCATCGAGGCCGGGCATGACCAGGTCCTGCAGGATCACCGTGGGCTTGATCCGGATCGCCTGCGCGACGGCCTGATGCGGGTCGGCGCAGAAGTGAAAGTCGATGTTGGCCTCGTTGGCCAGGCCGCGACGCACGGCTTCGCCGATCATCGCCTGGTCGTCGACCAGCAGCACCATCGCCGAGTTTTCATTGGTGGTCGGGAACCCCACGAGCGGTAGATCATTCATGCGCGCCCTGCTCCCTGGCGAACGACCGGTTTGGTTCATTACACATCGTCATTTCGAAAAAATCTCCATCAGGCGCGGCGCAATGCGCTCCAGCGCACGTATCTCGACGGCGGCATCGATGGCCGCAGCCGCCTTGGGCATGCCGTAGACCGCACTGCTCTGCTGGTCCTGGGCGATGGTCAGAAAGCCCTGCTCGCGCATCAGCTTGAGCCCCTGTGCGCCATCGCGGCCCATGCCGGTCAGCAGTACGCCCACCGCATCGCCCTGCCAGAAGCGCGCCACGCTCTCGAAGAACACATCGATCGAAGGGCGGTAGATCGCGTTGACCGGTTCGGCGGTGTAGGCCAGGGTGCAGTCCTTCAACAGGCGGATATGGTGGTTGGTGCCGGCCAGCAGCACCTGCCCGGGCTGGGGTGCTTCGCCCTCGCGGGCCAGGCGTACCGGCAGGCCGGAGGCGCTGCTCAGCCACTCGGCCATGCCGGCGGCGAACACCTGGTCGACGTGCTGGACCAGCACGATGGCCGCGTTGAAATCCTGCTCCAGGCTCTTGAGCAGCACCTCAAGCGCCGCCGGGCCACCGGCCGAGGAACCGATCGCCACCAGGCGCTGGCGTTGTGCGCCCTGGCGTTGCGGGGCTGCCACTGCCCGCACGCGGTTGCTGCCGTGCTGGCCGATCAGCCAGCTGATATTGAGGATCTTGCGCAACAGCGGCGCGGCCGCCTCACGCGGGTTGCCGGCGCCTACCGCCGGGGTATCGACCACGTCCAGGGCGCCGTGGCCCATGGCCTCGAACACGCGGTGCACGTTCTGCTGGCGGTCGACCGTGACGATGACGATGGCGCAAGGGGTCCGGGCCATGATCTGGCGCGTGGCCTCCACGCCGTCCATGACCGGCATGATCAGGTCCATCAGGATCAGGTCGGGGGTGTGCTCGGCGCAGCGCTGCACCGCCTCGGCGCCATTGCCGGCCACCCAGATCACCTCGTGCTGCGGCTCGAACGCCAATGCCCGGCGCAGGGCTTCCACGGCCAGGGGCATGTCGTTGACGATGGCGATCTTCATCCCTGGGCTCCCCCGATAAGCTCCACCACGGCTTCCAGCAAGGCATCATCATGAAAACTGGCCTTGGCCAAATAGTAGTCGGCCCCGGCGTCCAGTCCACGACGACGATCTTCCTCGCGGTCCTTGTACGACACCACCATCACCGGCAACGACTGCAACCGGCTGTCGCGGCGCAGCAGGGTGACCAGTTCGATGCCGTCCATGCGCGGCATGTCGATGTCGGTGATCAGCAGGTCGAAATCCTCGCTGCGCAAGGCGTTCCAGCCATCCATGCCGTCCACCGCGACGGCCACTTCGTAACCGCGGTTGGTCAGCAGCTTGCGCTGCAACTCGCGCACGGTCAACGAGTCATCCACCACCAGCACGCGCTTGCGCGTCGCTTCGCGGGCGGCGCGCTGGCCGCGCTCGATACGTTCCAGGCGGCCGGTGCTGAGCAGCTTCTCGACCGAGCGCAGCAGGTCCTCGACGTCCACGATCAGCACCACCGAGCCGTCATCGAGCAGGGCCCCGGCCGAGATGTCCTGCACCTTGCCCAGCCGCGCGTCCAGCGGCATCACCACCAGCACGCGCTCGCCGATCAGACGCTCGACGGCCACGCCATACAGGGTGTCGCGCTCACGGATGACCACCACCTTGATGGCCTGTTCCGCCGCCTGGCTGGGCGGCCGGTTGAGCAACTGGGAGGCGGCCACCAGGCCGATGTGCCGGCCTTCATGCCAGAAATGCTGGCGCCCCTCGATCTGCACGATGGCCTCGGCGGGCAGGTCCAGGGTGCGTTCGATATGCGCCAGCGGGAAGGCGTAGGCCTCGCCCCCCACCTCGACCACCAGGCTGCGCACCACCGACAGGGTCAGCGGCACCTCCAGGTGAAAGCGGCTGCCCTGCCCGCTGTGCTGGCTGAGGTCGATGAAGCCGCGCAACTGGCGCACGCTGTGCTGCACCGCATCGAGCCCCACGCCGCGCCCGGAAACCTCGGTGACCTTGTCGCGCAGGCTGAACCCCGGCAGGAACAGGAACGTCAGCAGTTCGGCTTCGCTCATCTGCGCCACGGTGTCGGCCGGCGACAACTGGCGCTCGACGATGCTGTGGCGCAGGCGTTGCAGGTCGACGCCGCCACCGTCATCGCTCAGTTCCAGTACCAGCAGGCCGGCCTGGTGCGAGGCGCGCAGGCGGATCAGGCCCTCGGCCGGCTTGCCTGCCAGCAGGCGTTGCTCGGGCAGTTCGATACCGTGGTCCACGGCGTTGCGCAGAAGGTGGGTGAGCGGCGCCTCGAGTTTTTCCAGCACGTCACGGTCGACCTGGGTCTTTTCGCCCTCGATCTCCAGACGCACCTGCTTGCCCAGCGACCGCCCCAGGTCGCGAACCATGCGGCTCTGCCCGTTGAGCACGTCGGCGAACGGGCGCATGCGGCAGGCCAGCGCGGTGTCGTACAGCAGTTGCGCGCGCTGGCTGGCCTGCCAGCCGAACTCGTCCAGGTCGGCGGCCTGCTGCTGCAGCATCTCGCGGGTTTCGCCGAGCAGGCGCTGGGCCTGCGCCAGCGCTTCCTGCACCTCCGGTCGCTGGCCGCCGGTGTCCAGCTCGGCCTTGAGCGTATCGAGGGCGCGAATGCTCTGGCCGTGCATGCGCTTGAGGCGCTGCAGGGTGGCCAGGTAGGGCTTCAGGCGCTGGGTTTCGACCAGCGACTTGCTGGACAGGTCGAGCAGGCTGTTCAGGCGCTCGGCCGTGACCCGCAGCACCCGCTCGCCGCCTTCGCTGCGCTTGCCCGGCGCAAGGGCCACGGGCTCGGCAGACGCCTCCGGTTGCGCGAGCGCCTCAGGCTCGGGCGCCGGGGGCACCAGCTGCGGCGCAGCCGGTGCGGGTTCGGGATTCTGCGTCGGCTCGGGCGCGTCGCCGATTGCCGGCCCCGTCGCCATCAGCGCACTGGCCGGATCGAGCAGCACGGCCATCTGCACCACGAAGGCCTGGACCGCCGCCTCGGTGGCCGCACCGCCCAGGGTGGCGATGCGCATCAGCAGGTCGGTGCCCTGCAGCAGCGCATCGATGTGCTCGGGGCGCAGGCGCAGGCGGCCTTCCTGGGCCTCGACCAGGCAGTCTTCCATCACGTGGGCGACGCTGACCCCGGCGTCGATCCCCACGATGCGCGCCGCGCCCTTGAGCGAGTGGGCGGCGCGCATGCAGGCTTCGAGCTGGTCACCCTGGGTAGGGTTGCGTTCCAGGGCCAGCAGGCCGGCGCTGAGCACCTGGGTCTGCGCCTCGGCCTCCAGGCTGAACAGCTCGAGCAGCGAAGCGTCGCGCATTTGCTCTGGGGTCATGACAGGCTCCGGTTCACGGCAGACAACAGCTGTTCTTCATCCAGCACCCGCACGCTGCGACCGCGCCACTGCAATACCGCTTCGGTGAAGCGTGCATCGGTGGCGGTGTCGCTGGCCGGCTGCCCGGGGTCGAGGGCATGGATGCCGTCCACTTCATCCACCGGCAGCACCACGGCGCCGCCGCTGGCACCCAGGATCAGCATGCGCGGCATGACCCGCGCCGACACCGCCACCGGGCTGCCGGGCTCGAGCCCCAGCAGGTCGCCCAGCGACAGGCACGGCACCAGCGCACCGCGCACATTGGCCACCCCCTGCAGCACCCGCGAGCGCTGGTGCGGCAAGGAGTGCACCGGCTGCAGCGGCGCCACCTCGACCAGGCAGCGGGTCGCCAGGGCCAGCCATTCCTCGCCCAGGCGAAACAGCAACAGCGAGCGCCCGACACTCACCGGTGCCTGCACATGCGTCTGCGCATGGGCGTCCTGGGCCAGCGCATAGCGGTCCAGCAGGCGCGTGGCCGCTGCCGCGTACACCTGGCAGTTGCGACAGTGAATATGCTCGGCCAGCAACGGGCAGCTCTTGTCGCCGTGCACACCGATACGGTTCCAGCAATCGTCGATGGCCTCGACCGTGGCGGCCATCACGCCCAGCTCTGCCTGGCCGCTCATCGTTCAGGCTCCCGCTCGCTGCGCTCTCGGCGCGCCGCACGCTCCTGCAGGCGCCGGGCGCCCACCTCATCGCCCTGGGACGCCAGCAGCGCCGCCAGGTGCGCCAGGGCCTCGGGGTGCTGGGGTTGCAGGTACAGC
This sequence comes from Pseudomonas sp. PS01300, assembly GCF_029960155.1. Classification (NCBI taxonomy): domain Bacteria; kingdom Pseudomonadati; phylum Pseudomonadota; class Gammaproteobacteria; order Pseudomonadales; family Pseudomonadaceae; genus Pseudomonas; species Pseudomonas sp. PS01300. Next base: position 261,695 of record NZ_JASCPN010000001.1, read on the forward strand.
ACCTTGCGGTAGTGGCTCACGGCCTGGGCCGCATCGCCGGCGGTATCGCTGAGCAGGCCCAGCCAGTAATACACCTGCGCATCCGGTGCATGCTGCTGCAGGTAGCGTTCGCAGGCCGCGCGTGCCTCGTCGCTGCGGCCCTCGTTGGCCAGCGTGGCGATCTGCGCCAGCAGCTGTTCGGCGCCGGGCTTGCCGGCGGCTGGGGGCGCAACCCGGGCAGGCTGCGGTGCCGGGGCTGGCGCACGGCGCGCCAACGGCGCAGGCGCCCGCCGTGGACTGGGTGCAGGCATCGGGGGCGGCGGCGAAAGCACTGGGGGCGGCTCCTGCGGGATATGCCGTACATAGGCGAACGACTGCGCGATACCCAGCGGGCGCATGCCCATGCGTGCCAGCAGGCTGCCTTCGGCCGGGCCGATGAACAGTACGCCGTCTTCATGGGTGAGGCTTTTCAGTACGTCGAACACCCGTTGCTGGGTGGGTACATCGAAATAGATCAGCAGGTTGCGGCAGAAGACGAAGTCGTAGCTGCCCCTGCGGGTGCGCAGCGCCGGGTCGAGCACGTTGCCCACCTGCAGCTCGACCTGCTGGCGAACCCGCTCGTCGAGGCGATGGCCCTGCTCCACCTCGCTGAAGTGGCGCTGGCGGAAGGCGATGTCACTGCCGCGAAAGGAGTTGCGGCCATACACCGCCTGTTCGGCGCGGGCGATCGAGTTGGGGCTGATGTCGATGCCGTCGACGCGAAACCCGGGGCCGGCGATACCGGCATCGAGCAGGGCCATGGCAATCGAATAGGGCTCTTCACCGGTCGAACACGGCAGGCTGAGCACCCGCAGCGGCCGGGTGCCATTGAGCTCGGCCAGGCGCCTGAGGGCAAGCCCGGCCAACGCGCTGAACGACTCGGGATAACGGAAGAACCAGGTTTCAGGCACGATCACCGCTTCGATCAGCGCCTGCTGCTCCGGGGTCGACTGCTGCAGGCGCACCCAGTAGTCGTCCAGGTCGCGGGCCTGCAGGGCAGCACAGCGCTGGCGCAGGGCCCGCTCGACCATCGGCGCGCCAACCGAGGCGACATCCAGGCCGATACGCTCTTGCAAGAATCGAAAGAACCGCTGCTCGTCGCTCATGGCTGCACCTCCACGGGCGGGTACAGCAAGGCGCGGGCCTGGTCGGTCAGCAGGTCCTGGACGCTGATGCGTTGCATCAGGCCCTGGGCATCTTCGCGCACCGGCCCCAGGTAGGGGGCCTGCTGGTTGTCGACGCCATAGGGACGAAACTCGTCGGGGTGGCAACGCAGGGTGTCGCTGGCCTGCTGCAGGATCAGGCCCAGCAACTGCGGCTCGGCCTGCGCCTGGCCCCGGTAGTGCACCAGCACCAGCCGGGTGCTGGTACGCAGCGGCGCCGGGGTGCCGAACCCCAGGTCGCCCACGTCGATCACCGGCACCAGCGCACCGCGATGCGCCAGCACCCCCGCCACCCAGCGCGGGGTGTGGGCGATGGGCTTGAGTGGCAGGCGCGGCAGCACCTCCACTACCTCATGGGTGTCCAGGGCAAAGCGCTGCTCGCCGATACGAAATACCAGGAACAGGCGCCCTGGCGTAGGCACCGAAGTGACGCGGCGTGACTGAAGGTCGCTCATCGGGGCTTCAGACTTTGAACCGCGACACACCACCACGAAGGCCGACCGCTACCTGGCTCAGCTCGTCGATGGCGAAACTGGCCTGGCGCAGCGACTCCACGGTCTGGCTGCTGGCATCGCCCAGCTGCGCCAGTGCATGGTTGATCTGCTCGGCACCGGTGGCCTGGGCCTGCATGCCTTCGTTGACCATCAGCACCCGTGGCGCCAGCGCCTGCACCTGGTGGATGATCTGGGTCAGTTGCTCGCCCACCTGCTGCACCTCGGCCATGCCGCGACGCACTTCCTCGGAAAACTTGTCCATGCCCATCACCCCGGCCGACACCGCCGACTGGATCTCGCGCACCATCTGTTCGATATCGTAGGTGGCCACGGCGGTCTGGTCGGCCAGGCGGCGCACCTCAGTGGCCACCACGGCAAAGCCGCGGCCATATTCGCCGGCCTTCTCGGCCTCGATGGCGGCGTTGAGCGACAGCAGGTTGGTCTGGTCGGCGACCTTGACGATGGTGACCACCACCTGGTTGATGTTGCCGGCCTTCTCGTTGAGGATCGCCAGCTTGTTGTTGACCAGGTCGGCCGCGCCCATCACCTGGTGCATGGTCTCTTCCATGCGCGCCAGGCCCTGCTGGCCGGAGCCGGCCAGTACCGAGGCCTGGTCGGCAGCGCTGGTGACCTCGGTCATGGTGCGCACCAGGTCACGGGAGGTGGCGGCGATTTCCCGCGAGGTGGCACCGATTTCGGTGGTGGTGGCGGCCGTTTCGGTGGCGGTGGCCTGCTGCTGCTTGGAGGTGGCGGCAATCTCGGTCACCGAGGTGGTGACCTGCACCGACGAGCGCTGGGCCTGGGACACCAGGGTGGTCAGCTCGCTCATCATTTCGTTGAAGCCGGTTTCCACCGCGCCGAATTCATCCTTGCGGTCCAGGCTCAGGCGCACGCTGAGGTCACCGCCGCGCAGCTTGTCCAGCGCCCGCACGATCAGTTGCATGGGGCCGGTGATGGCGCGCATCAGCATCAGGCCGCAGATGCCGGCTGCAATGATCGCCAGCACCAGCGAGATCATCATGCTGACCTTGGCCGTGGTCACCGCGCTGACGATGGCACCGGTGGCCTGCTCGGCCGACACCCGGTTGCCTTCGATCACCGTGTTCAGGTGCTTGCGGCCCTCGTTCCAGGCCGGGGTCATGCTGTCCTGCAGCAGGCGCTGGGCCTCGGCGTAGTTCTTCTGCCGGTAGGCCTCCAGCACGCTGTCGAGCAGCTTCAGGTAGCCCTGCTCCAGGCGCACGAACTCCTCGTAGCTGGACTGGTCTTCGGAGGACTGGATGGTCTTCTGGTAATCGGCCATGTTCTGCTTGAGGCGATCCTCGAAGCTCTTGTACAGCTCGGCGTCGGCATTGGTCAGCTCGCGATGGTTGCTCAGGCCGAGCAACTGCTGGGTGTTGACGTAGCTGTCGACCCAGGCGCTGCGGATCATCGAGCTGTAGTACACGCCAGGGATGCTGTCCGAACGCACCGCCTCCTCACTGGACTCGATCGCCACCAGGCGCGAGTAGGCAGCGACCACCATCAACAGCATGATGGCAATGATCATGGCGAAGCTCGCCAGGATGCGTTGGCGCAATGTCCAGTTCTTCACAGTCAGCCCTCAAGGATTCTACGCGAGCAGAAAAATGCGCAGATTATAGCCCACGCACCTTATCTGCACGCGCTCTGGATCAAGACGGCTCGGGCAAAATGGCCTGCGCGATGGCCATATGCCCGCATTTGCTGACTCAGGCCTGGCGAACCTGTTTTTCCAGCTCGGCCTTGAGGGCCGGGTCGAGCTTGAGCTGCTTGGCCAGCTCGTCGAGGTAGGCGCGCTCCATGAAGTGTTCCTCGTCCACCAGCATGACGCTGGCGATGTACATCTCGGCCGCCATTTCCGGCGTTGTGGCAGCGCGGGCGACGTCGGCCGGGTCCAGCGGTCGGTTGAGTTCGGCATGCAGCCACTGTTGCAGCTCGTGGTCGTTGTCGAGCTTGACGAACTCGCCTTCGATCAGCGCCTTCTCGCGCTCGTCGACATGCCCGTCGGCCTTGGCCGCAGCCACCAGCGCCTTGAGGATGGCCTGGCTGTGCAATTCGACCTGGGCGGCAGGCAGGCGGTCGAGGGTCTGCGGTTCGCGCTGCGGCGCACTGCCCTGCTGGGCCTGCCAGTTGCCGTAGGCCTTGTAGGCCAGCACACCGAGGGCGGCCAGGCCACCATAGGTGAGCGCCTTGCCCCCCAGGCTGCGCGCCTTCTTGTTGCCCAGCAGCAGGCCCATCGCGCCCGCCGCCAGCGCACCACCGCCGGCACCGGAGAGCAGCCCGCCCAGGCCACCGCCACCGGCGCCGCCGAGCAACCCACCCAGCCCGCCACTGCCCCCTGGCTTGGCGCTGGCACCTTTGCCGGCCTGGTTCTGCAGCAGCTCCTGGCCGGACTTTAGCAACTGGTCGAGCAAACCTCGGGTGTTCATCTGAACGTCCTCAACAAGGAAATGAAACGCCAGAGTAAAGCCTGACCTGCGTCGTCACGCTGCGCATTTGCTTCTGGATGTTGCATTCGCGGGAACGCACTACGCTAGTAGGGAATGCACCGCTGCAGCACCGTCATCACTGCCCCTGCACAATTCCAATAAAAGAGGGAACATCATGCTTGTGCACACCACCGCATTGCTTGGCGCCCTGGGCGCCGGGATCCTCGCCAGCGCCAGCCTGCAGGCCGCCGAGCCGCTCAAGGCCGTGGGTGCCGGCGAAGGGCAACTGGACATCGTGGCCTGGCCCGGCTACATCGAGCGCGGCGAGAGCGACAAGGCCTACGACTGGGTCAGCGGTTTCGAGCAGGACACCGGCTGCAAGGTGAGCGTCAAGACTGCCGCCACCTCCGACGAGATGGTCAGCCTGATGACCAAGGGCGGCTACGACCTGGTGACCGCGTCGGGCGATGCCTCGCTGCGCCTGATTGCCGGCAAGCGTGTGCAGGCGATCAACACCGACCTGATCCCCAACTGGAAGCACCTCGACCCGCGCCTGAAGGACGGCCCCTGGTACGTGGTCGACGCCAAGGTCTACGGCACGCCGTACCAGTGGGGGCCGAACGTGCTGCTGTACAACACCGAGGTGTTCAAGCAGGCGCCCACCAGCTGGGGCGTGGTGTTCGAGCCGCAGGACCTGCCGGACGGCAAGCCGAACAAGGGCCGTGTGCAGGCCTATGACGGGCCGATCTACATCGCCGATGCGGCGCTGTACCTGAAGACGGCCAAGCCGGAACTGGGCATCGACAACCCCTACGAGCTCAACGAAACCCAGTACAAGGCGGTGCTCGACCTGTTGCGCCAGCAACGCCCCCTGATTCACCGCTACTGGCATGACGCAACCGTGCAGATGAGCGACGTCAAGAACGAAGGTGTGGCGGCTTCAAGCTCCTGGGGCTACATGGTCAACGGGCTCAAGGCCGACAAGCAGCCGGTGGCCTCGACCATCCCCAGGGAAGGCGCCACCGGCTGGGCCGATACCACCATGCTGCACGCCGAGGCCAAGCACCCCAATTGCGCCTACAAATGGATGGACTGGTCGCTGCAGCCCAAGGTGCAGGGCGACGTGGCGGCGTGGTTCGGCTCGTTGCCGGTGGTGCCGGCGGCGTGTTCGGGCAGTGAACTGCTGGGGGCCGACGGGTGCAAGACCAACGGTTTCGACCTGTTCGACAAGATCGCGTTCTGGCGCACGCCGCAGGCGCAAGGGGGCAAGTTCGTGCCCTATAGCCGCTGGACCCAGGACTACATCGCGATCATGGGCGGCCGTTAGGGCCTCTTCGCCGTCAAGGCCGGCCCCTGCAGGCGACTCGCACACCTGCAGGGGCCGGCCTTGACGGCAAAGCGAGCGCACCGCCCTCGCAGAACCGTGGAGTACCTCGCATGCCCCCAGCCGTACAGTTCACCCAAGTGTCCCGCCTGTTCGGCGAGGTCAAGGCCGTCGACCGGGTCTGCATCGACATCGAAGACGGCGAGTTCTTCTCCATGCTCGGCCCTTCGGGCTCGGGCAAGACCACCTGCCTGCGCCTGATCGCCGGGTTCGAACAACCCAGCCACGGCTCGATTCGCATCCACGGCGTGGAAGCCGCCGGCCTGCCGCCCTACCAGCGCGACGTCAACACGGTCTTCCAGGACTACGCGCTGTTCCCGCACATGAACGTGCGCGACAACGTGGCCTACGGGCTCAAGGTCAAGGGCGTGGCCAAGGCCCAGCGCCATGCCCGCGCCGAAGAGGCCCTGGGCATGGTGGCCCTGGCCGGCTACGGCGAGCGCAAGCCGGTGCAGTTGTCCGGCGGGCAGCGCCAGCGCGTGGCCCTGGCCCGCGCGCTGGTCAATCGTCCCCGGGTACTGCTGCTGGACGAGCCCCTCGGCGCGCTGGACCTCAAGCTGCGCGAGCAGATGCAGGGCGAGCTGAAGAAGCTCCAGCGCCAGCTGGGCATCACCTTCATTTTCGTCACCCACGACCAGACCGAGGCGCTGTCGATGTCCGACCGCGTGGCGGTGTTCAACCGCGGGCGCATCGAACAGGTCGACACGCCGCGCAACCTCTACATGCAACCGGCCACCCCCTTCGTTGCCGAGTTCGTCGGCACTTCCAACGTGCTGCGCGGCGAGCTGGCCCAACACCTGGTGGCCAGCCCGCAGCCGTTCTCGATCCGCCCGGAACACATTCGCCTGAGCGCGTCGGCCATCCCGGGCGACGTCCTCCAGCTCAGCGGCGTGCTGCACGATATCCAGTACCAGGGCAGCACCACCCGCTACGAACTGCAGCTGGACAACGGCCAGTTGCTGGCGGTGAGCCAGGCCAACAGCCAGTGGCATGCCGACGCCGCCCCCTGGCAGCCCGGCCAGCGCCTGCACGCCCACTGGCCGCGCGAGGCCATGACCGCGCTGCGCGAAACCGTGCTCGACGAGGGCCGCTGAGATGATGCGGCGCCTGGCCACCCTGCTCTACCGTCGCTCCAACCTGTACCTGGCGATGCTGTTGATACCGCCGCTGATCTGGTTCGGTGCGATCTACCTGGGCTCGCTGCTGGCGCTGCTGTGGCAAGGTTTCTACACCTTCGACGACTTCACCATGGCGGTGACGCCCGAGCTGACCCTGGCCAACTTTGCCGCGCTGCTGCAGCCATCCAACTTCGACATCATCCTGCGTACCCTGGGCATGGCGGTGGCGGTGTCGATCGCCAGCGCGGTGCTGGCGTTTCCCATCGCCTACTACATGGCCCGCTACACCCGCGGCAGCACCAAGGCGTTCTTCTACATCGCGGTGATGATGCCGATGTGGGCCAGCTACATCGTCAAGGCCTATGCCTGGACCCTGCTGCTGGCCAAGGGCGGGGTGGCCCAGTGGTTCGTCCAGCAGCTGAACCTGGAGCCACTGCTGCAATGGCTGCTCGGCATTCCCGGGGTGGGCGGCAGCACCCTGTCGACCTCGCACCTGGGGCGCTTTATGGTGTTCGTGTACATCTGGCTGCCGTTCATGATCCTGCCGATCCAGGCCGCGCTGGAGCGCCTGCCGCCCTCGCTGCTGCACGCCTCGGCCGACCTTGGCGCACGCCCGCACCAGACGTTCGTGCAGGTGACCCTGCCGCTGGCGGTGCCGGGCATCGCCGCCGGCTCCATTTTCACCTTCTCGCTGACCCTGGGCGATTTCATCGTGCCGCAGCTGGTGGGCCCGCCCGGCTACTTCATCGGCAGCATGGTGTACGCCCAGCAAGGCGCCATCGGCAACATGCCGATGGCCGCCGCCTTCACCCTGGTACCGATCATGCTGATCGCCGTGTACCTGACCCTCGTCAAACGCCTGGGAGCCTTCGATGCACTCTGACAACGCCTCGCCGGGGCTGCGCCTGGCCGCCTGGGGCGGGCTGCTGTTCCTGCACTTTCCGATCCTGATCATCGTGCTGTACGCCTTCAATACCGAAGACGCGGCCTTCAGCTTTCCGCCCCGGGGCCTGACCCTCAAGTGGTTCGGCGTGGCGTTTTCGCGCCCCGACGTGCTCGAGTCGATCAAGCTGTCGCTGCAGGTGGCGTGCCTGGCCACGCTGATCGCCCTGGTGCTTGGCACCCTGGCCGCCGCGGCCCTGTACCGGCGCAGCTTCTTCGGCAAGGAGAGCCTGTCGCTGATGCTGATCCTGCCCATCGCCCTGCCCGGCATCATCACCGGCATCGCCCTGCTGTCGGCGTTCAAGACCCTGGGCATCGAGCCCGGGATCTTCACCATCGTGGTGGGCCACGCCACCTTCTGCGTGGTGATCGTCTACAACAACGTCATCGCGCGTCTGCGGCGCACCTCGCAGAACCAGATCGAGGCGTCGATGGACCTGGGCGCCGACGGCTGGCAGACCTTTCGCTACATCGTGCTGCCCAATCTGGGGTCGGCCCTGCTGGCGGGCGGCATGCTGGCGTTCGCGCTGTCGTTCGACGAAATCATCGTGACCACCTTCACCGCCGGCCACGAACGCACCCTGCCGATCTGGCTGCTCAACCAGCTCAGCCGCCCGCGCGACGTGCCGGTGACCAACGTGGTGGCCATGCTGGTGATGCTGGTGACCATGCTGCCGATTCTGGGCGCCTACTACCTGACCCGTGGCGCCGAGAACGTGACCGGCAGCGACGGCAAATGACCTGAACCAGGAGGATCGAACACCATGCAAACCCGACTGCTGATCAACGGCCAGCTCGTCGCCGGCGAAGGCCCGGCCCACAGCGTGCTCAACCCCGCGCTGGGCAGCGTGCTGGTGGACATCAACGAGGCCAGCGAAGCGCAGGTGGATGCGGCGGTGCGCGCCGCCGACCATGCCTTCGACGGCTGGTCGCAGACCGCACCGAAAGACCGCGCCGCACTGCTGCTCAAGCTGGCCGACCTGATAGACGCCCATGCCGGGGAGCTGGCCAGGCTGGAATCGGACAACTGCGGCAAGCCCTACCCGGCCGCGCTGAACGACGAACTGCCGGCAATCGCCGACGTGTTCCGCTTCTTTGCCGGGGCCAGCCGCTGTCTGGGCGGCTCGGCGGCGGGCGAGTACCTGGCGGGGCACACTTCGATGGTACGCCGCGACCCGCTGGGTGTGGTGGCGTCCATCGCGCCGTGGAACTACCCGCTGATGATGCTGGCATGGAAGATCGCCCCGGCCCTGGCCGCCGGCAACACCGTGGTGCTCAAGCCTTCGGAACAGACCCCGCTGACCGCCCTGCGCCTGGGCGAACTGGCGGCCGAGCTGTTTCCGGCCGGGGTGCTCAACATCCTGTTCGGCAAGGGCCAGAGCGTAGGTATGCCCCTGGTCACCCACCCCAAGGTGCGCATGGTGTCGTTGACCGGCTCGATCGCCACCGGCAGCCAGATCATCACCGGCACCGCCGACAGCGTGAAACGCCTACACATGGAACTGGGCGGCAAGGCCCCGGTGATCATCTTCGACGATGCCGACATCGACGCTGCGGTGGAAGGCATTCGCACCTTCGGCTTCTACAATGCCGGGCAGGACTGCACCGCGGCCTGCCGGATCTATGCCCAGGCCGGCATCTACGACACCTTCGTGAACAAGCTCGGCGAGGCAGTGGCCAGCCTCCGGCACGGGTTGCAGGACGACCCGGACACCGAACTCGGGCCGCTGATCAGTGCCGCACACCGCGACCGGGTGGCAGCGCTGGTGGAGCGCGCCGTGGCCCAGCCGCATATTCGCCTGGTCACCGGCGGCAAGGCGGTGACGGGCGACGGGTTCTTCTTCGAGCCGACGGTGCTGGCCGACGCCCAGCAGGATGACGAGATCGTGCGCCGCGAGGTATTCGGGCCGGTGGTGTCGGTGACCCGCTTCGAAGACGAAGCGCAGGCGCTGGCCTGGGCCAACGATTCGGACTACGGCCTGGCCTCGTCACTGTGGACCGCCGATGTCGGCCGCGCCCACCGGGTGTCCGCCCGGTTGCAGTACGGCTGCACCTGGGTCAACACGCACTTCATGCTGGTCAGCGAAATGCCCCACGGCGGGCAGAAGCTGTCGGGCTACGGCAAGGACATGTCGATGTATGGGCTGGAGGACTACACCTGCGTGCGGCATGTGATGTTCAGGCATTGAGGCCCACGGCGCAGGCAGGCGTTACCTGCGCAGGAGGGCCGCTCGGCGGCCCTTTGGCATAGCCTTCAGTCGCGCAGGTCGGACTCGTGGATCGGCTGGTCGCGGTGGGTCGCACGCTGGTACTGCGCCGGCCATATGGCCTTCTGCCCGCCCAGGTCGTCGTCGGCATGCAGCGGCCAGTACGGATCGCGCAGCAGCTCGCGGGCCAGCAGGATGATGTCGGCCTGGCCGGTGCGCAGAATGTGCTCGGCCTGGGCCGGCTCGGTGATCATGCCCACCGTGCCGGTGGCGATCCCCGATTCCTTGCGCACCCGCTCGGCAAAGCGTGTCTGATAGCCAGGCCCGGTGGGAATCTCGGCATTCATCGAGGTGCCCCCCGACGACACGTCGATCAGGTCGGCGCCCAGGGCCTTGAGGCGCTTGGCCAGCTCGACGGTTTCATCCGGGTTCCAGCCATCCTCCACCCAGTCGGTGGCCGATACCCGCACGAACAGCGGCAACTCCGACGGCCACACCTCGCGCACCGCCTCGGTCACCTGCAAGGTCAGGCGAATGCGGTTCTCGAACGAGCTGCCGTACTGGTCGCGACGCTGGTTGCTCAATGGCGAGAGAAACTGGTGCAGCAGGTAGCCATGGGCGGCATGCACTTCCACGACCTTGAAGCCGGCCACCAGTGCACGCCGGGCGGCTTCGACAAAGGCCTGGATCACCTCGTGGATCTGCCCTTCGCTCAATTCGGTGGGCGCCGTGTGCTGCGGGTCGAAAGCGATTTTCGACGGCCCCACCGGCACCCAGCCACCGTCCTCGGGCTTGACGCTGCCGTGCTTGCCCAGCCACGGCCGATGCGTGCTGGCCTTGCGCCCGGCGTGCGCCAGCTGAATGCCGGGCACCACGCCCTGGGCTGTGATGAAGCGGGTGATGCGTTGCAGGGGGGCGATCTGTTCGTCGCACCACAGGCCCAGGTCCTGGGCGGTGATGCGGCCATCGGCCGTGACGGCGGTGGCTTCCGTGAAGATCAACCCGGCACCGCCGACCGCGCGGCTGCCCAGGTGGACCAGGTGCCAGTCGTTGGCCAGGCCGTCGACGCTCGAATACTGGCACATCGGCGAGACCGCAATGCGGTTGGGCAGCGTCAGTTGACGCAGGGTATAGGGCTCAAGCAGCAGGCTCATGGGGCACCTCTCCAGTCTCCGAATGGTGGACCGGACCGAGCGCCTTGGCTTCCCCGCGGCTCAGTGCCGGTCTCTGAGAGACTAGACCAGTTTGCCCACCCAGGGGTTCAGCGCGGCTCGATGTGGGCGATCATCAACTGCACCGTCTCGTTGCCGCGAAACTCGTTGACGTCCAGCTTGTAGGCCAGCTCCACCCAGCGCACGGTGGGGTTGGGCCATACCTCGCGGTCGATGCCGAAGGCGATGCCGTCGAGGGTCACCGAACCGCATTCGCTCTTGAGCACCACCTTCAGGTGACGCTCGCCCACCACCCGCTGCTGCACCAGCTGGAACACGCCATGAAACAGCGGCTCGGGAAAATGCTGCCCCCACGGCCCGGCGTTGCGCAGGGCGCGGGCCAGCTCCAGGTGGAACTCCTCGACCGCCAGGCTGCCGTCGGACAGCAGCCGGCCGGTGAGGTCGTCCTCCTGCAACTGGCGGCGGACTTCTTCGTCGAACGCCTGGGCGAACGCCGGGAAGTTCTCGGCCGGCAGCGACAGCCCCGCCGCCATGGCGTGCCCGCCGAACTTGCTGATCAGCTCCGGGTTGGCCGCCGCCACGGCGTCCAGCGCATCGCGAATGTGAAAGCCCGGCACCGAGCGCGCAGAGCCCTTGAGCATGCCTTCGCCGGCATCGGCAAAGGCGATGGTCGGGCGGTGATAACGTTCTTTCAGACGCGAGGCCAGAATGCCGATCACGCCCTGGTGCCAGTCAGCCTCGTACAGGCACAGGCCGAACGGCATCGACTCCAGCGGCAGGTCCTTGAGCTGGGCCAGCGCCTCGCGCTGCATGCCCTGCTCGATGGACTTGCGGTCCTGGTTCAGTTCGTCCAGCTGCACCGCCATCTCGCGAGCCAGGGTCGGGTCGTCGCTGAGCAGGCATTCGATGCCCAGGCTCATGTCGTCCAGGCGCCCGGCAGCATTGAGCCGCGGGCCCAGGATGAAGCCCAGGTCGGTGGAGGTGATGCGCGCCGCTTCGCGCCGGGCCACCTCGAGAATCGCCTTGAGCCCCGGGCGCGCACGACCGGCACGGATGCGCTCCAGGCCCTGGTGCACGAGGATGCGGTTGTTGGCGTCCAGCGGTACCACGTCGGCCACGCTGCCCAGCGCCACCAGGTCGAGCAGCTCGCCGATGTTCGGCTGCGGGCGGTCGTCGTAGCGGCCCAGGCTGCGCAAGCGCGCACGCAGCGCCATCAATACGTAGAAGATCACCCCGACCCCGGCCAGTGCCTTGCTCGGAAACTCGCAGCCCGGCTGGTTGGGGTTGACGATGGCATCGGCCGCCGGCAGCGCATGGCCCGGCAAGTGGTGGTCGGTGACCAGCACCTTCAGGCCGGCCGCCTTGGCCGCCGCCACGCCTTCGACGCTGGAGATGCCGTTGTCCACGGTGATCAGCAGCTGCGGCGTGCGCTGCAGTGCCACCTCGACGATTTCCGGGGTCAGCCCGTAACCGTATTCGAAACGGTTGGGCACCAGGTAGTCGACGTGCGCGGCGCCCAGCAGGCGCAGGCCCAGCACGCCCACGGTGCTGGCCGTGGCACCGTCGGCGTCGAAGTCGCCGACGATCAGGATGCGCTGGCGCTGGTCCAGTGCCTCCACCAGCAGGTCTACCGACGCGTCGATACCCTTGAGCTGCTGATAGGGCAGCAGGCGTGCCAGGCTCTTGTCCAGCTCGACGGCGCTCTGTACACCACGGGCGGCGTACAGGCGGGTCAGCAGGGGCGGCAGGTCGCCAAGAAACGGCAGGGTGGACGGCAGTGAACGCGGTTCGATACGCATGGAGTGATCAAGGCTTCTCTGGTTTGAAAAAGGTCGGCGGGCGGATCAGCCGCGCTCGCCCAGCAGCCATTGCAGCTGGACTTCGTGCTGGCCGCGGTCGTCGGTGACGAACACCGTGCCTTCGCTGATCATCACATCCCACTTGATGGCGCGTGGCATGTCCTTGGCCAGGACTTCCAGCACCTCTTGCGGCACGGCGGCGATGTTGAGGTTCTTCAGGTTCTTGACCGCCGGGATCACCTTGGTTTCCCATACCCGCAGGCTGCCGTAGGCCAGCAGGCTGGTGCGCTCGGTGCGGCGCGAGCACCAGGTCAGGCGGTCGGCATCGGGCTGGCCGACTTCGATCCAGTGCAGCACCCGGTCATCCAGGCTTTTTTCCCACAGCGCCGGCTCGTCGACGTCCGACAGGCCGCGACCGAACGACAGCTGCTCGTTGTACCAGAGGGCATAGGCCAGCAGGCGCACGGCCATGCGCTCTTCGGTTTCCGAAGGGTGGCGGGCGATGGTCTGCTTGACGCTTTCGTACACGCCGCGGTCGAGATCGGTGAGGTTCAGTTCAAACTTGTAGGTGGTGGACGGCTGGGCCATGGACGGGCTTCTGGTAACAGGAAAAGTCGCCCAGTCTAACCGATGCGCTGGCAATCAACGAACCGAACCGTACAATCTGCGGCCAACAGCAGTATCTGCCGCTGCCGCCCTGTGATAAAAACTAGCGCTCTGCCCTGCTGCCACGGAAGCCCCATGTCGTTGCCCACCAAACCGCTTGCCGGCCTCAAAGTCATCGAACTCGGCACCCTGATCGCCGGCCCCTTCGCCTCGCGCATCTGCGCCGAATTCGGCGCCCAGGTGGTCAAGGTCGAATCGCCCGATGGCGGCGACCCGCTGCGCAAATGGCGCAAGCTGTACGAGGGCACCTCGCTGTGGTGGTTCGTGCAGGCGCGCAACAAGCAGTCGCTCACGCTCAACCTCAAGCACCCCGAAGGCCTGGCCATTCTCAAGCAGCTGCTGGGCGAGGCCGACATCCTGATCGAGAACTTCCGCCCCGGCGTGCTGGAAAAGCTCGGCCTGGGCTGGGAGGTACTGCACGCGCTGAACCCGAAGCTGGTGATGGTACGCCTGTCCGGCTTCGGCCAGACCGGGCCGATGAAAGACCAGCCCGGCTTCGGCGCGGTCGGCGAGTCGATGGGCGGGCTGCGCTACATCACAGGTTTCGAGGACCGCCCGCCGGTACGCACCGGCATTTCCATCGGCGACTCGATTGCCGCGCTGTGGGGCGTGATCGGCGCACTGATGGCGCTGCGTCATCGCGAGGTCAACGGGGGCCAGGGCCAGGTGGTCGACGTGGCCCTGTACGAGGCCATCTTCGCGATGATGGAGAGCATGGTGCCGGAGTTCGACGTGTTCGGCTTCATCCGCGAGCGCACCGGCAACATCATGCCGGGCATCACCCCCTCCTCCATCCATACCAGCGCCGATGGCAAGCATGTGCAGATCGGCGCCAATGGCGATGCGATCTTCAAACGCTTCATGCAGGCCATCGGGCGCGACGACCTGGCCGCCGACCCGGCGCTGGCCAGCAATGACGGGCGCGACCTGCGCCGCGACGAGCTGTATGCGGTGATCGACCGCTGGGCCCGCAGCGTGCCGCTGGACACCCTGATGCAGGTGCTCAACCAGGCCCAGGTGCCGGCCAGCCGCATCTATTCGGCCGAGGACATGTTCAGCGACCCACAGTTTCTCGCCCGCGAGATGTTCCTCCAGGCCAGGCTGCCCGACGGCAAGCCGTTCAAGATGCCGGGCATCGTGCCCAAGCTGTCGGACACCCCAGGCTCCAGCGAATGGGTGGGGCCGGCGCTGGGCGAGCACACCGCGCAGTTGCTGGGCGAGCTGGGCTATGACGCGGCGCAGATCGCCCATCTTCGCGAACAGGGCGCGGTCTGAGTCGCGCCATGTGCTGCAACCTGCACGGCGCACTGCTGGCTGTGCTGCTGAGCCTGCTGCCTGCCTCGAGCTGGGCCAAGGAAACCCTCACCTGGCTGTTGCGCGACCTGCCGCCGCTGACCGTGTTCGAGGGCCCCAAAACCGGCCAGGGCGCCATGGACCAGCTGCTGCCGCTGCTCATCGCGCAGATGCCCGAGTACCAGCACAGCATCGTGCGGGTCAACCGCGCGCGCGGCATGCAGATGCTCCAGGAGTCCTCCTTCACCTGCGACCCCACGCTGCTGCGAACCCCGGAGCGCGAGCGCTTCGTGAAGTTCTCGATACCGGCGCTGGCTGCGCAGAGCAACATGGTGATTGCCCGCCAGAGTGACCAGGCAAGCCTTGCGCCGTACCTGCACGATGGCGAAATCGACCTGGACGCCCTGCTGGCAAGCAACACGCACAAGCTCGGTGTCGTCGGCCAGCGCAGCTACAGCCCCGCCGTGGACGCGATACTGGCCAACGCCCCGCCCGCCACCATCAGCCGCCATTACGGCAACGATGCGGTGGGCAGCCTGCTGCAGATGCAGCAGCTGGGGCGCCTGAACCTGCTGCTGGCCTACTGGCCGGAAGTGCGCTACATGAACGAAAAGCAGCCGCAGCCCCAGGCCCTGACGTACTTTCCGATCAAGGGCGTGGCGCGCTACCAGCTGACCTACGTGGGTTGCTCCGACACCCCGCTGGGCCGCGAGGCCATCAGCCACCTCGACCAGTTGCTGCGCAACCTGCGCCTGCAGACCCTGGCACCGCTGTATGCACAATGGCTAGAGCCCGACCAGCGCAAGACCTACCTCGATGCGGCGCGCGAGCTGCTGAGCCAGCACTGACCCCGGCACGCGCTTTTACGCAGGCAAAAAGAAACCCCGAGCGGTGGGGAGGCCGTCGGGGTTAAACGAGGGCTGCTTGGAGCCTCGCACGAACAGCCTGGCGGCATCGGAGCAAAATGCCGTTCAACTGTCCTTAAGCTGTCTGAGTACCTGTCTGGACAAAGGTTCCCGTCACGCCGCAACGATTTGCGCGCGGCCCTGGCGGGCATGTTTGAGGGCTGCGATCACGCAGGGTTGCAGGCGCCCTTCGTGGATGCGCAGGTCACGTTGGATACCGTCCACCAGGTCGATGAGCAGGCGCTGGTCATGCAGCTGGCTGGCCTTGACACTGCGCTGCAGCACGGTGTCGCCGGCAGGGTCGACCAGCTGCAGGTCGAAGTCGGCACTGGCATGCCGGGAGGTCAGCGTGACCTGATAGGGCGTCAATGCTTCACTTAGCAACAAGCTGATATTGTCCATCCATTCACCGTTCACGTTGTTGTTGAAGGGGGTCTTTCACTGACCCTCGGCACAGGCTGAAAGTTCTGCCGCGGCGCGCTGCACGTTCATCGAGCATGCCCGGTGCACATGACAGATTCATGCCACGGGCCCGGCCTCCGGGTGTTGCAGCAGCAACGGGTGCAACTGGCTGGGGCTGGCTGGCGCGGGGGTGCTGCCCAGCACCCGCAGGCCCGACAGCTCGATCAGTTCGACAACCCCCTGGAGCACGCTGCGTCTGGCGCCACTGAGGACAATCAGGGCACTGGCGAGGCCGTGCAGCGCCAGGTGCTCGATGAAGCCCATGCCATCGTGCTCGGGCGACAGCGGGTCGCAGATGACGATATCCACCGGCCCCCGTCGTTCGAGCACACCGTGCGCCTGGAGGGTCGTTTCAGCCACGCGCACGTCGTAGATGCCCAGGCCATTGAGCATCTGGTGCAGGTTCATCAGCCGATAGGCATGGGGCTCCAGAAGCAGAACCTTGAGTGAGCGCATGGGCGACTCCGGATTGGACGGGCGCCCACTCTAGGAAAGCCCGCGCGGGCGTCCCATAGGAAAAATCCGAAACCAGGGGGCGGCAACGTCCTCGTGTCGCCACGGTATCGACGCGTCGCGTCGGTTCGCCAGCAAGCCAGGTTCCTGCCGTGGCATGGCGGGCCGCGCAACAAAAAGCCCCGGGGCTTGCGCACCGGGGCCTGGTTCAACGCTGCATACCGCTGCCGTCAGAGCGGCTTGCCACGGTTGCCGTGCTGGCTGACGAAGGCCTGCACCGCTTTCAGGTCGTTGGGCAGTACCGTGCATTTCTCCTCGCGGGAGAACAGGTCGGTCAGGTGCGCCGGCAGCTCCAGGGCCTTGCCCACGCCCGCCTTCTCCACCGCCTCGGGGAACTTGACCGGGTGCGCGGTACCCAGCACCACCATCGGCGTGTCCAGGCTGCGACGGCACTCGCGGCCGGCCTTGACGCCAATCGCGGTGTGCGGGTCGAGCACTTCGCCGGTTTGCGCGAACACGTCGGCGATGGTCTCGCAGGTTTGCGCATCATCCACCGCCAGCGAATCGAACAGCTTGCGCGCCTCGGTCCAGCGGTCTTGCTCGACGCTGAAGCCGCCACCCTGCTTGAAGGTGTCCATCAGGCCGGCAATCTCGGCGCCGTTGCGACCGTGCAGGTCGAACAGCAGGCGCTCGAAGTTCGACGACACCATGATGTCCATCGACGGCGACAGGGTGGCGTGCAGGGTTTCCTTGACGTACTGGTTGCCGCTCATGAAGCGGTGCAGGATGTCGTTGCGGTTGGTTGCCACGATCAGCTGGCTGATCGGCAGGCCCATGTTGCGCGCCAGGTAGCCGGCGAAGATGTCGCCGAAGTTGCCGGTAGGCACCGAGAACGCCACCGAACGCGCCGGGCCACCCAACTGCAGGGCGGCGTGGAAGTAGTACACGATCTGGGCCATGATCCGCGCCCAGTTGATCGAGTTCACGGCCACCAGGCGGGTGCCCTTGAGGAAGCCCTGGTCGGCGAAGCTGGCCTTGACCATCTCCTGGCAGTCGTCGAAGTTGCCTTCGATGGCGATGTTGTGGATGTTCTCGCCGAAGATGGTGGTCATCTGGCGACGCTGAACTTCCGACACACGCTGGTGCGGGTGCAGAATGAAGATGTCGACGTTGTCGCAACGCCGACAGCCTTCGATGGCAGCCGAACCGGTGTCACCGCTGGTGGCACCGATGATCACCACGCGCTCGCCGCGCTTGGCCAGCACGTGATCGAGCAGGCGGCCGAGCAGTTGCAGGGCGAAGTCCTTGAACGCCAGGGTCGGGCCGTGGAACAGCTCCAGCACCCACTCGTTGCTGTTCAGCTGACGCAGCGGGGCAACCGCGGCGTGAGCGAACTCGCCGTAGGTTTCTTCGAGGATCTTCTTGAAGTCGGCATCGGCAATGGAGCCGGTGACGAACGGGCGCATCACCCGGAAGGCCAGCTCGTGGTACGGCAGGCCGGCCCACGAGGCGATTTCTTCCTGGGTGAAGCGCGGCAGGTTTTCCGGCACGTACAGGCCGCCATCGCTGGCCAGGCCGGCCAGCAGGACATCTTCAAAATTCAGGGCCGGTGCCTTGCCGCGGGTACTGATGTAACGCATGACCTATTCCTCTAACTCAAAGACGGCTCAGTTCAGTTGTTCGACGCGGATGCGCACAACGCTGCCAACCACATCCTGCAAGGCTTCCAGGGCGGTGATCGCGTCGTCCATGCGCTGCTCGAGCACGCTGTGGGTGAGCAGGATCATCGGCACCAGGCCATCGTGCTCCTCGACTTCCTTCTGCATGATCGACTCGATATTGATGCCGCGCTCGGACAGGATGCTCGCCACCTGGGCCAGCACGCCCGGACGATCCTTGGCCTGGATGCGCAGGTAGTAGGCGCTCTCGCAGGCTTCGATCGGCAGGATCGGGTGAGCCGACAGCGAGTCGGGCTGGAAAGCCAGGTGCGGCACGCGGTTTTCCGGGTCGCTGGTCATGGCACGGACCACGTCGACCAGGTCGGCGATCACCGACGAGGCGGTCGGTTCCATGCCGGCGCCGGCGCCGTAGAACAGGGTGGAGCCTGCGGCGTCACCGTTGACCATCACCGCGTTCATCACGCCGTTGACATTGGCGATCAGGCGGTCGGCCGGAATCAGCGTCGGGTGCACGCGCAGTTCGATGCCATTGGCCGTGCTGCGGGCCACGCCCAGGTGCTTGATGCGGTAGCCCAGCGCTTCGGCGTAGTTCACGTCGGCCGTGGTCAGCTGGGTGATGCCTTCGGTGTAGGCCTTGTCGAACTGCAGCGGGATACCGAAAGCGATGGACGCCAGGATGGTGAGCTTGTGCGCGGCGTCGATGCCCTCGACGTCGAACGTCGGGTCGGCCTCGGCATAGCCCAGCGCCTGGGCTTCGGCCAGCACGTCGGGGAAGGTGCGGCCCTTCTCGCGCATTTCGGTGAGGATGAAGTTGCCGGTGCCATTGATGATACCGGCCACCCAGTTGATGCGGTTGGCCGACAGGCCTTCGCGGATCGCCTTGATCACCGGGATGCCGCCGGCCACGGCCGCTTCGAAGGCGACGATGACGCCCTTCTCGCGCGCCCTGGCGAAGATCTCGTTGCCGTGCACGGCAATCAGCGCCTTGTTGGCGGTGACCACGTGCTTGCCGTTCTCGATGGCCTTGAGCACCAGCTCGCGGGCAATGGTGTAGCCGCCAATCAGTTCAATGACGATATCGATCTCGGGGTTGCTCGCGACCTCGAACACATCAGCGGTAATGGGGGTACCGGTAATCTGGCAGTTCGGGTTTGGCGTACGCATGGCGATTTGTGCCACTTCGATTCCACGCCCGGCGCGGCGGGCAATCTCCTCGGCGTTACGCTGAAGTACATTGAAGGTACCGCCACCGACGGTCCCCAACCCACAGATGCCTACTTTGACCGGTTTCACTGTGAACTCCCCATTGAACGACCGGCCATGCGCCGGTCGAAAAAACAGCCGTCTCCCCATGGTGACGGCTCACTGATTGAATTACTTGCTTGCGGTCAATGCCAGCTTGGCCACTTGCGGCGCCGGCTGATAACCCGGGATCACCTGACCGTCCTCGAGCACGATGGCCGGCGTGCCGTTGACGCCGATCGACTGCCCCATCTGGAACTGCTTGCTGACCGGGTTCTCGCACTTGGCGGCCTTGATTTCCTTGCCGTCGACCATCTTGTCCATGGCCGCCTTGCGGTCGGTGGAACACCATACCGCCTGCAGCTGCTGGTCACCCGACGAGCCCAGGCCCTGACGCGGGAAGGCCACGTAGCGCACCTCGATGCCGCGCTTGTTCAGCTCGGGCACTTCGGCATGCAGCTTGTGGCAGTACGGGCAGGTGGTGTCGGTGAACACGGTGATGTGCGACTTGGTTTCGCCCTTGGCAGGGTAAACCACCATTTCGGAAGCCGGAATCGCATTGATGGTCTTGGCGATGGCCACGCGCTCGGCCTTTTCGGTCAGGTTGACCGGCTTGCCGTCCTGGATCTGGAACAGATAGCCCTGTACCAGGAACTGGCCGTCGGCGCTGGCGTACAGCACACGGCCGCCCTTGAGCTTGACCTCGTACAGGCCGTTGACCGGGCTGGCAGCGATGCTGTCGACCGGTACTTCCGACTCCAGCGACTGCAGCGACTTGCGAATCGCCTGCTCGGCATCGTTGGCCGCAGCCACGGCGAAGGAACTGGCCAGCGCCAGGGCGGCGGCGGCTAAAATCTGGGTCACGCGCATGAAAACTCCTGAAGGCGGACAGGGGGCCGAAAGCGGAACAGGCGTACCGAAAAACGGCCGCGATCCAGGGCCCGGGTGTAAACCGCGAAAGCGTACCACATTCGCCGCCCTGCATTGACTGCTGGCGACGCATGCAATGTGCGATCAGCGCTCAGCCGCGCGGGTGATGACGGGCATGCAGTTCCTGCAGGCGGGCGCGGGCCACATGGGTGTAGATCTGGGTGGTCGACAGGTCGCTGTGGCCCAGCAGCATCTGCACCACGCGCAGGTCGGCGCCGTGGTTGAGCAGGTGGGTGGCGAAGGCATGGCGCAGGGTGTGCGGCGACAGCGCCTTGCCGATCCCGGCCACCTGGGCCTGGTGCTTGATGCGGTGCCAGAAGGTCTGGCGGGTCATCTGCTCGCCACGCTGGCTGGGGAACAGGACATCGCTGGGGCGGCCGTTGAGCAGTTCGACGCGGCCGTCGCGCAGGTAACGTTCTACCCACACCACCGCCTCCTCCCCCATCGGCACCAGGCGCTCCTTGCTGCCCTTGCCCATCACCCGCAGCACGCCCTGGCGCAGGTTGACCTGATCGAGAGTCAGGCTCACCAGCTCGGTGACGCGCAGCCCGCAGGCATACAGCACCTCGAGCATGGCGCGGTCACGCTGGCCGATGGCCTCGCCAAGGTCGGGAGCCTTCAACAGGGCCTCCACATCGGCCTCGGACAGCGACTTGGGCAACGGCTTGCCCAGTTGCGGCATGTCGACCTGCAGGGTCGGGTCGAGGGCGATCAGCTTCTCGCGCAGCAGGTAGCGATAGAAGCCACGCGCGCCCGACAGGAACCGCGCCGTGGAACGGGGCTTGTAGCCCTGGTCGAGGCGCCATGCCAAGTGGTCCAGGATCAGCTCGCGACCAGCATCGGGCAACACCATGCCACGTTCCTGAAGCCAGCCGTTGAACAGGGCCAGGTCGCTGCGGTAGGACGCTCGGGTGTTGTCGGAAAGCCCCTTCTCCAGCCACAGGGCGTCGAGGAACTGGTCGATCAGCGGGTGGTCGATGGCGGGCATGAAGACTCGGTGGTAGGCCGTAAAAATACCGCTAGTCTTCCATAACACCGCCGGCATAGGGAGCCCGAATGAACGAACAAGAGATATTGCTGGCATTCGGCGGGATCGGTGTCGCGGCCCTGGGCTGCCAGTGGCTGGCCTGGCGGCTGAAGCTGCCGGCGATCCTGTTCCTGCTGCTCAGCGGCATAATGGCCGGGCCGATCCTGGGTTGACTCGACCCGCAGGAAATGTTCGGCCCGCTGCTGATGCCGCTGGTGTCGCTGGCGGTGGCGCTGATCCTGTTCGAGGGCAGCCTGACCCTGCACCTGTCGCAATGGCGCGAGATCGGCACGGTGGTGCGGCGCATGGTGACCCTCGGCGCGCTGTCCACCTGGGTGGTGATCAGCGCGGCCACCCACTGGCTGCTGGGGTTCGACTGGCTGCTGGCGATCCTGTTCGGCACCCTGACCCTGGTCACCGGGCCGACCGTGATCGTGCCGATGCTGCGGGTGGTACGGCCCAAGGCGGCGGTGGCCAACATCCTGCGCTGGGAAGGCATCGTCATCGACCCGATCGGCGCCCTGCTGGCGGTGGTGGTGTACAGCTTCATCATTGCCAGCGCCGCTGGCGACGGCCTGAGCCAGAGCCTGCTGACGTTCGCCGGGGTGATCCTGTGCGGCAGCGCCTTCGGCGTGGCCGGTGGCTGGCTGCTGGGCCAGGTGATCCGCCATCAATGGCTGCCCGAGTACCTGCACAACCTGGCCTCGCTGGCAGCGGTGCTGGGGATCTTCATCGCCTCCAACCAGGTGATGCACGAGTCGGGGCTGCTGGCGGTGACCCTGATGGGCATGTGGCTGGCCAACATGAAGGGCGTGGATGTGCGCCAGATCCTGCACTTCAAGGAGAACCTCAGCGTGCTGCTGATCTCCGGCCTGTTCATTCTGCTGGCGGCGCGCCTGGACCTGAATGCCCTGCTCGGCCTGGGCCCTGCGGTGCTGGCCCTGCTGCTGGTGATCCAGCTGATTGCGCGGCCGCTGAACGTGGCGCTGTCGACCTGGGGCTCGCAGCTCAACTGGCGCGAGCGTGCGCTGCTGGCCTGGATCGCCCCGCGCGGCATCGTGGCCGCGGCAGTGTCGGCGATTTTCGCGATACGCCTGGACGAGGCCGGGCACGCGGGGGCCTTGCTGCTGGTGCCGCTGACGTTCGCGGTGATCATCGGTACGGTGGTGCTGCAAAGCGCCACGGCGCGGCCGCTGGCGCGCCTGCTCAAGGTGGCCGAGCCTGCCCCCAGCGGGTTTCTGATCGTGGGCGCCAACGCGCCGGCCAGGGCCCTGGGCACGGCCTTGCAACAACTGGGCAGCCGGGTGCTGCTGGCCGATTCGAGCTGGGAGAACATCCGCGCGGCGCGCATGGAGGGGTTGCCGACCTATTTCGGTCACCCGGCCTCGCAGCATGCCGATGCGCACCTGGACCTTGTAGGCCTGGGGCACCTGCTGGGGCTGTCGCCGGCGGGCGAGCTCAACACCCTGGCATGCACGCGCTTTCGACATGATTTCGGGCATCAGCGTCTGTTCGTGCTGGCCAGCGGGCTGGAACGCCAGCGCAGCGACAAGCACCGCGCCAGTGACGAACATCGCGGGCGCCTGTTTGGCAGCCAGGCGTTGACCTATGTGCAACTGGCCAACCTGTTCAACCAGGGCGCCGAGCTGTACACCACACACCTGACCGAGGCGTTTGGCTGGGCGGACTACCAGGCGTTGCATGGCGATCGCGCGACCTTGCTGTTTGCCCGCGATGCCAGTGGCTGGGTGTATGTGGTAGGGCCGGATACGGCGCTGAAGCCGGCGCCTGGGTGGACGCTGGTAGCGCTGGTCCAGCCGCAGGCAGGTTGATCGCGCGGGCTTGTTGGCCGTTCAGAAGCCGGGCAACACCGGCACCGGCCGCTTGTCTTCGTCGATGGCGACGAAGCTGAACAACCCGTGAATCGCCTTCTCGCGACTGTCGCAGCTCATGCTTTCGACAAACACCTCCACCTCGACCTTCAGGCTGGTGGTACCCACCTTCACCACCGTCCCCACCAGTTCCACGATCGAGCCGGCGGCAATCGGGTGCTTGAAGTCGATGCGGTCGGTCGACACCGTCACCAGCGGCAAGCGGCAGAAGCGCGTGGCGGCAATGAACGACACCTCGTCCATCCACGCCAGCGCGGTGCCGCCGAACAGGGTGTTGTGATGGTTGGTGGTCGAGGGGAACACCGCCTTGGTCACGCGGGTCACCGACAACTGGGTACGGCGCTGGATCTCTTGCTCTCTACTGTTCATGACATCTCTGAAACACGAATGACGGACAACAAAAAAGCAGCCCGAAGGCTGCTTTCTTTTCGCATGGCGGTCCCGTGCCCGCCGGTCAAACTAGCCTCAGGCCAGTTTTTCCTTGATGCGAGCGGCTTTGCCGGACAGGTCGCGCAGGTAGTACAGCTTGGCTTTACGCACGTCACCACGACGTTTCACGGCCAGGCTGTCGATCTGCGGGCTGTAGGTCTGGAAAGTACGCTCTACGCCAACACCGTTGGAGATTTTACGAACAGTGAAAGCACTGTTCACACCACGGTTACGCTTGGCGATAACAACACCTTCGAACGCCTGCAGACGCGAACGGTCGCCTTCCTTCACTTTCACCTGAACGACAACAGTGTCGCCTGGGGCAAAGGTCGGGATCTCTTTGGTCATCTGCTCGGCTTCGAGTTGCAGAATGATTTTGTTGGTCATGCTGTGCTCCTAAGATAGGTCGTCAGACCCACCATCGATACGTTAACTATCGTCCCGCTCTCGGAGATACTCCTCGAGCAGCTTCTTCTCTTCTCCAGAAAGTGAGCGACTTTCCAGAAGATCGACGCGTCGTTCATAGGTCCGCCCAAGGGACTGCTGTAAACGCCAGCGCCGGATGTGTGCATGGTTGCCACTGAGCAACACGTCGGGAACACGCTGATCCGCATACACCTCCGGTCGGGTGTAGTGCGGGCAATCGAGCAGACCATCGGTGAAGGAGTCTTCCTCCGCCGAGTCCGCATGCCCTAAAGCTCCGGGCAGCAGCCGCGTAACCGCATCGATCAGGACCATCGCCGGCAGCTCGCCGCCAGACAGTACATAGTCGCCAATCGACCACTCTTCATCGACATGAGCCTGAATGAACCGCTCGTCAATGCCTTCATAACGACCTGCGATGAGAATCAACGACTCTGCATTCGCCAGTTCGCGTACCGCCGACTGATTCAGCTGACGGCCTTGTGGCGACAGGTAGATCACCTTCGCCGCTTCCCCTGCCTGCTGCCTGGCCTGAACCAGCGCATCTTCCAGGGGCTTGATCTTCATCACCATGCCCGGAC
Organism: Pseudomonas sp. PS01300; assembly: GCF_029960155.1. Taxonomy (NCBI): domain Bacteria; kingdom Pseudomonadati; phylum Pseudomonadota; class Gammaproteobacteria; order Pseudomonadales; family Pseudomonadaceae; genus Pseudomonas; species Pseudomonas sp. PS01300. The sequence continues at coordinate 286,421 of NZ_JASCPN010000001.1, forward strand.
CACCGCCAAACGGCCGATCATCCACGGTGTGGTGGCGATCTGTGGTGTAGTCCCGCGGATTGTGGCAGGTCAGTTGCAACAACCCCTGCTTCACCGCGCGGCTGGTAATGCCGTACTCACTGATGGCCGAGAACATCTCGGGGAACAACGTAATGACTTCGACACGAAGGCTCGCCATCGTCTAGAAGTCCGCGTCCCATTCCACCCTCATTTCGCCTGCAGCCAGGTCGACCTTCAACACGCACTGCCCGGTATAGGGCAACAGGCGTTCACGATCATCCAGGCTGCCCACGCAGGGCTTGACCACCATTACATCGTTCGCGCCGGTCTCCAACAGGTGATCTACCGTGCCGAACAGCTGTTCGTCCTGGTTGATGACTTTCAGACCTACCAACTGGTACCAGTAGTACTCGTCTTCGGTCAGGTCGGGCAAAAGGCTACGCGAGATGCAAATCTCGTAACCGCTCAGAAGACGGGCTTCATCGCGATCGTCGAGGCCTTTGAGCTTGGCAACCAGATCCTTTTGAGTGGATCGGCCGCTGACCAGCTCGACCTGCTTGACCACACCTTCGCGCCGGAGCGTCCAGTTGCGGTAATCCAACAGGTTTTCAATCGGATCGGTAAAGGAAAAGACCTTCACCTCGCCGCGAACGCCGTGAACCGAAAAAATCTTGCCAACAACGATCAGGTCGTCAGCTTTTTCTGGCGTCGCGCTCATACTATTCAGGCAGCAGCCTTAGCAGCATCTTTCAGCAGTTTTGCAACGCGCTCGGATGGCTGTGCGCCAACGCTCAGCCAGTGAGCAACGCGATCCTGCTTAACGGACAGGCGAACTTCCTGGCCACGAGCGATAGGGTTGAAGAAACCAACCTGCTCGATGTGCGAACCGGTAACCGGGTTACGCGAGTCGGTCACGGTCAGGGTGTAGAATGGGCGCTTTTTGGAGCCGCCACGGGCAAGACGGATGGTTAGCATAGAACATCGTTCCTGTAGTCGGTGCTGCAAATCATAATGCACAGCGGGCACACGGGTGCCCGAAAGGCCGCATATTCTCAAGGAATACACGGACTTTTGCAAATGCCTTTTAACGGCGAGCGACAAGCCGCCGTGCTGATCTGCGAATGAGCCGCTTCTGTATATAGAAGGCGGCACGGGTCCCGCCAGCGGCGGGGTTCCGGTCGGTGCCCCACGGGAGGCACCGGCCTGAATGTGGTTACAGCTTGGGCATGCCGCCGCCAGGCAGCATGCCGCCAAGGCCGCGCATCATCTTCGACATGCCGCCCTTGGTGGAAAACTTCTTCATCATCTTCTGCATCTGCTTGTGCTGCTTGATCAAGCGGCCGATGTCCTGCACCTGGGTGCCCGAGCCCATGGCGATGCGGCGCTTGCGCGAACCGCTGATCAGCTCGGGGTCGCGGCGCTCGGCCGGGGTCATGGAGTTGATGATCGCCTCCATCTGCTTGAACTGCTTCTCTGCCGCGCCCTGGGCATTGCCCATCTGCGACAGGTTGACGCCGCCGATGCTCGGCATCTTGTCCATCAGGCCGCTCAGGCCGCCCATGTTCTTCATCTGCTGCAGCTGGTCGCGGAAGTCCTCGAGATCGAAGCCCTTGCCCTTCTTCAGCTTCTTGGCCAGCTTGTCGGCCTTTTCCTTGTCCAGGGTCTGCTCGGCCTGCTCGATCAGGCTGAGCACGTCGCCCATGCCCAGGATCCGCGAGGCAATGCGGTCCGGGTGGAACGGTTCGAGCGCTTCGCTCTTCTCGCCCATGCCGATGAACTTGATCGGCTTGCCGGTGATCGCGCGTACCGACAGCGCGGCACCGCCACGGGCATCACCGTCGACCTTGGTCAGGATCACGCCGGTCAGCGGCAGCGCCTCGCCAAACGCCTTGGCGGTGTTGGCGGCGTCCTGGCCGGTCATGGCATCGACCACGAACAGGGTCTCGATCGGCTTGACCGCAGCGTGCAGCTGCTTGATCTCGCCCATCATCTCGGCATCGATGTGCAGACGCCCGGCGGTGTCGACGATGACCACGTCGATGAACTTGAGCTTGGCTTCGCGAATCGCCGCCTCGGCGATGGCCACCGGCTTCTGCGTGATGTCCGACGGGAAGAAGGTCACGCCGATGTCGTTGGCCAGGGTTTCGAGCTGCTTGATGGCCGCCGGACGGTACACGTCGGCCGACACCACCATCACGCTCTTCTTCTTGCGCTCCTTGAGAAAGCGCGCCAGCTTGCCGGCGGTGGTGGTCTTGCCCGCACCCTGCAGGCCGGCCATCAGCACCACGGCAGGCGGCGCGCTGTTGAGCGCGAGGTCTTCGTTGGCCGCGCCCATCAGCTCTTCGAGTTCGGCCTGGACGATCTTCACGAACGCCTGGCCAGGCGTCAGGCTGCGCGACACCTCGGTGCCGACCGCGCGTTCCTTGACCTTGTTGACGAAATCCTTGACCACCGGCAGGGCGACGTCGGCCTCGAGCAACGCCATGCGCACTTCGCGCAGGGTGTCTTTAATATTGTCCTCGGTGAGCTTGGCTTTACCGGTGACATGGCGCAGCGTCTGTGACAGACGGTCGGTCAGGTTTTCAAACATGGGGATCCTTTCAGGCTCTGTAGAACCGAGGTTTATCAGCTGCCCCTGGCGCATTCGGCCAGCCTTGGGCAAGGGCAGGCCGGCGATTATAGCGAAGACTCGCGCACGCGCACACCATGGCGTCGGCCACCAGTCTTCCTTGGCAGGCGCGTTGTATGCCAAACTCAGGGCCTTTCGGGCTTGCCTAACAGGACTTATGCTCCCCTTGTCACCCAGCTTGCTACCCAATCTGATCGCCGCCTGCCTGTACGCCGCCGCGATTTTCTATCAAGGCACCCGCCTGGCCCGAGGCACCAAGGCCGACAAGCGGCTGCTCGGAATGCTCGGCGCCTTCGCCGTGGTCGCTCAGGGCACCGCGTTGTGCTGGCAGCTGCTCACGCCGCTGGGCCTGAGCCTGGACTTCTTCAGCGCCGCCAGCCTGATCGCCACCGCAGTGATTGCCCTGACCCTGGTCGCCACCCTGCGCATCCCGGTGGAGAACCTGTTGCTGCTGCTGTTCCCGCTGGGCCTGCTGACCGCGCTGATGGCGCAGTTCGCGCCCTCGGGCACGGTGCCGCTGGTCAACGAGGAGCCCGGCATCCTGGCGCATATCCTGCTGTCGATCCTGGCCTACGGGCTGTTCACCATCGCGGTGTTCCAGGCCTTGCTGCTGCTGGTGCAGGATTACCAGCTCAAGCACAAGCACCCCTCGGGCCTGATCCGCAACTTCCCGCCGCTGCAGACCATGGAGAGCCTGCTGTTCGGCTTCCTGTGGGCCGGCTGGGCGCTGCTGTCGCTGTCGCTGATCTCCGGCTGGCTGTTCCTGGACAACCTGTTCGCCCAGCACCTGGTGCACAAGACCCTGCTCGCCTGCGTGGCCTGGATCGTCTTCGGCGTCCTGCTGTGGGGCCGCACCCGCCTGGGCTGGCGCGGTCACAAGGCGATCCGCTGGACCCTGGCCGGTTTCTGCCTGCTGATGCTGGCGTATTTCGGCAGCAAGCTGGTACGCGAATTCATTCTGCATATCTGACAGGCGACCTATGAACACTCTGCCGTTAGGCCCACAGGTCGCGGTACTGGCACTGACCCTGGTGTGGTCGGCGCTGTTCAGCGCAGTGGATGCCGCCCAGCAGCAACAGGGCGGCACCCGCCGCAATGGCCCCAGAAACGAACGTGCACTGATGCTGGGCGCCACCCTGGGCAAGCTGCTGGTGTTCGCGCTGGCCTCGCTGCTGGGCTTTGCCCATGCCGGCGAGCGCGGCTTCTGGCTGGCCTGCGCGGCAGCGGCACTGGCCGTGCTGGTGCTCACCGACTACCTCCCCCGCCAGCTGGCCCGACGCTACCCCGACGCCCTGCTGGGCCTGGGCGAGAGCCTGCTCAAGGTGCCGCTCATGCTGCTGCAGCCACTGGCCTGGCTGCTCGATGGCGTTGCACGCCTGTTGCTGCGCCCCTTCGCGGGCAAGGTCACGGCCGTCACCCAGCATGACAATCGCCACGACACCCCCGGTGCCTCCGGTGCGCCGGACGAGGAACATGCCCAGCACAGGAGCGACCTGCTCGGCAGCCTTCAGGCGCTGGACAAGGTGACGGTCAACGACATCCTGGTGCCGCGCAACGATGTCGACGGGATCAACCTCGACGAGCCGATCGAAAAGATCATCGAGCAACTGATCGTCAGCCGTCACACCCGCCTGCCGGTGTTCCACAGTGATATCAACCAGGTCGAGGCGATCCTCAACACGCGTCAGATCAGCCACCTGCTGCCCAAGGCCGAGCTGACCCTGGCCAACCTGCTGGCGGCGTGCTACGAGCCATACTTCGTGCCCGAAAGCACCCCGCTGCAGTTGCAGCTGCTGAACTTTCACAAACAGCAGCGGCGCCTGGGCGTGGTGGTGGACGAATATGGCGAAGTGCAGGGCATCGTCACCCTGGAAGACATTCTTGAAGAGATCGTGGGCGAGTTCGAGGAAGAGCACAGCCTGGACAACCCGCACATTCACCCGCAGCCCGATGGGCGCTACGTGATCGAGGGCAACATTTCGATCCGCGAGCTCAACCGCAGCCTGGGCTGGCACCTGCCCAGCGACGGCCCGAAAACCCTGAACGGCCTGGTGACCGAGGCGCTGGAAAGCATCCCTGCCAGCGCGGTGTGCCTGAAAATGGGCCGTTATCGCATGGAAATCCTCGAAACCGAGGACAATTGCGCCAGCCGCATACTGGTCTGGACCGTTTCCCGCTAGCTATACTCGAGCCCGCCGGCGCTTGCCCGCGGCAGGTGCCGGAGCCTTCGCAGCACTCGACAGGGAAACGTTCATGACGACCAGCAGCACCTATAACAACAACGATGAAACCGCAGCGCCCCCAGTCAACTCGCCCGCCCGGGTAGCCACGGCCAGCTTCATCGGCACCGCCATCGAGTTCTACGACTTCTACGTATACGCCACGGCAGCGGCCCTGGTGATCGGCCCGGTGTTCTTCCCGCAGACCTCGGGCACCGCGCAGATGCTCTCGGCCTTCCTCACCTTCGGCATCGCGTTTCTGGCGCGCCCGCTGGGTTCGGCGCTGTTCGGCCATTTTGGCGACCGCATCGGCCGCAAGTCGACGCTGGTGGCCTCGCTGCTGCTGATGGGCATCTGCACCACGCTGATCGGCGTGCTGCCGGGTTACGACAGCATTGGCGCCTGGGCGCCGATCCTGCTGTGCCTGCTGCGCTTCGGCCAGGGCCTGGGGCTGGGCGGCGAATGGGGCGGTGCAGCGCTGCTGGCCACCGAGAACGCGCCCAAGGGCAAGCGGGCGTGGTTCGGCATGTTCCCGCAGCTGGGCCCTTCGATCGGCTTTCTGGCGGCCAACGGCCTGTTCCTGACCCTGGCCATGACCCTTTCCGACGAGCAGTTCCGCAGCTGGGGCTGGCGCATTCCGTTCCTGCTCAGCGCCGCGCTGGTGATCGTGGGGCTGTATGTGCGGCTCAAGCTCGAGGAGTCGCCGGTGTTCGCCAAGGCCGTGGCGCGCCACGAGCGGGTGAAGATGCCGGTGGTCGAGCTGTTCGCACAGTACTGGGCGCCCACCCTGCTGGGCGCGGCGGCGATGGTGGTGTGCTACGCGCTGTTCTACATCTCGACGGTGTTCTCGCTGAGCTACGGGGTATCGACCCTTGGCTACAGCCGCGAGACCTTTCTGGCACTGCTGTGCTTTGCGGTGGTGTTCATGGCCCTGGCCACGCCGCTGTCGGCCTGGCTGAGCGACCGGTACGGACGCAAGCCGGTGCTGATCGTGGGTGGGGTGCTGGCCATCCTGTCGGGGTTCACCATGGAGCCGCTGCTGACGTCGGGGTCGACCGCGGGCGTGGCGCTGTTTCTGGCCATCGAACTGTTTCTGATGGGGGTGACGTTCGCGCCGATGGGGGCGCTGCTGCCTGAGCTATTCCCCACGCACGTGCGCTATACCGGGGCCTCGGCGGCGTACAACCTGGGCGGGATCGTCGGGGCCTCGGCGGCGCCGTTCTTTGCGCAGAAGCTGGTGGCCATGGGCGGCCTGAGCTGGGTGGGCGGGTATGTGTCGGCGGCGGCAGTACTGAGCCTGATTGCAGTGCTGTGCCTGAAAGAGACCCGGCATACGGAACTCTGAAGACAGGCTGCTGCGCAGCTATCGCGGGTCAGGCCCGCTCCCACAGGCATCATCACTGCCCCTGTGGGAGCGGGCCTGCCCCGCGATGAAGTATCGAAGCCTTACAGCACGACGCTGACTG